>DASPRE010000010.1:0-80336 GCA_035624615.1 Burkholderiales bacterium
GCGCAAACCGGGCAAAGTCTTTCGCGTGTCCATTATGGCGGCGCCAGCGCCTTTGACGGCTTCGATGTAGTGCCGGGTGACTGTTGCGGTCGCCGAAAGCATTTGCAGGAAATTAATCGCCGGACGTTCGGCGGTAAGCATCGCCCGGGTTTCTCCGCTGATTTCGCAAAGCACCTGTCCTGCCCGGATGGTGTCGCCGTCGTGTAATCTCCAGTGGATCTTCACTTTGGGATCGAGATTCCGGAAGCACGCTTCAAACCATGCTGCGCCGCACAGCACCGCTTCCTCCCGGGCGACAACCTTTGCCTTGGCGCGCGCGCTGGTGGAGATCAGCTTTGCAGTCAAATCGCCTCCGCCCGAGTCTTCCTTGAGCGCCGCTTTCACGTTTTCCCGGATTGCTGATGCCAGATTCATTTTTCCCCTCTATTAGCGATTCTATCCGATTGAGAAGGAGCGGGCGGAAACGAGCGGCCAAATAGTTAGAGAAGATTTTTTATGGCAAGACCAGCGAGACTAAACGGCAACCGCCAGAAAGCCAAAGACAATTTCCACGGCATGCACTATTTCTAATCCGATTCCTCCACAATCCGCACCAGCTCGGTGAGTTTGCTCAGTGTTGCTTCTGGTAAGTGACCGAGTTCGTCGGCAGGGTTGCCGGCGCGGTTGATGCAAAATGTTCTCAGGCCGAAAGACGCTGCCCCGCAGATATCCCAGTAGTTGGAAGAAACGAAACCGATTTCGCTTTTTTTCACCTTCAGCTTTTTCGGCGCGAGCGCGTATACACTTGGATCAGGCTTGAATATTTTTACTTCATCCACGCTGATGACCTTGTCAAAAGTTCTTGTCATGCCGTTGTTTTTCACCAGGGCTTTCAGCATGCGCGGCGAGCCATTGGAGAGTATCGCAAGTTTCAAATGGGACAACGCGGCCAGCGCGTCCTTGACTTCAGGGTAAGGCTTAAGGCGAGAATAAGCCTGCATCAGCCGCTTGCGCGATTCGGTCGGGCAATCGAGTTTAAGAGACTTGCACGCGAATTTGAGCGCTGCCTCGGTAACTCTTTCAAAATCCTGATAACGCCCCATCAGGCTCTTGAGCCAGGTGTATTCCAGCTGCTTTGCGCGCCAGGTTTGGCTTAATTGCGTTCCTTGGCCCGCGAAGAGTTCATCGCAAAGTTGAATTACCGAATGCACGTCGAACAACGTGCCGTAGGCGTCGAATACCAGCGCCTTGATTTGCGTCCCGCGCTTCATTCCTTATGCTGCTGGTCTTCCCGGGAAAAATATTCCGCCTCCAGCCACATCACGTTGATGATGCCGAATGCGAGCGCCACGCCGACGCCTAGAATCCATGCAAAGTACCACATCGACTATCTCCTAGTAAGCGGTATGTTCATTATCGCGAATTGACTGGGTAGTAATCTTGCCGCGCAGCACTCGATATACCCAGGACGTGTAACCGGCAACTATCGGCAAAAAAACCACTACCACCCAGAACATGATTTGCAAAGTTCGGTGGCTCGACACCGAATCCCATGCCGTCAGACTGCTGCCTGGAAAAGTTGAAGAAGGCATGATAAATGGGAACATTGCCAGCCCGGCGGTCAATATCACTCCCGCCACCGCCAGAGCGCTAAAAACAAAAGCAGTCCCCGCGCGATCAGCTATGGAAAGCAACACCACAATTGCCGTTGCGCCTATCGCCAATATGGGCACAACGATAGTCCAAGGATAAAGCGCATAATTGCCGAACCACGCGCCGGAGGCTTTTTCCACCACCTTGGCGAGCGGCGTCATCACGGAATTCGGCGAGGGCATGGAGGCGATTTTATATCCGTCGATCCCGAACGCAACCCACAAACCTGCGAGCACAAAAGCGACGGTGAGCACGATACCTGAGAATCTTACGGCAGTTTTGGCACGCGCGTAGATTTCGCCCTCGGTGCGGTTTTGCAGATAGACCGCGCCGTGCATGACGAACATCGAGAGGCTCACTATTCCGGCCAGCAGTGCAAATGGATTTAACAGCCCCCAGAACGAGCCGGTGTAGGTGACACGCAAATCGGCGTCGAACTGAAACGGTACGCCCAACAGAAGGTTGCCGAACGCCACCCCGAAAATCAGCGCTGGAACCGTGCCGCCGGCAAACAGTCCCCAATCCCAAGCATTGCGCCAGCGGGGGTCGTGAACTTTGCTGCGGTAGTCAAAGCCGACCGGCCGAAAGAACAGCGCGAACAGGGTGAGTATCAAAGCGATGTAGAAACCGGAAAAGGCCGCTGCATAAACCAGCGGCCAGGCCGCGAAAATGGCGCCGCCGGCAGTGACGAACCAAACCTGATTGCCCTCCCAGGTCGCGCCCACCGAGTTGATGATGACGCGGCGTTCCTCGTCGTTTTTGCCGAGGAAGGGAAGCAGCGTTCCGACCCCCATGTCGAAACCGTCCATCACGGCAAAACCAACCAGCAGAACGCCGACGAACAGCCACCAGATGAACTTAAGCGTCACATAATCGAAAATCATGCGCGCACTCCAGCGGTTTCATAGTGGTAGCCGCCGGTTCCAAGGCTGCTCGGTCCCAGCCTCGCGTATTTGAACATAAGGTACAGTTCCACGATGAGCAAGAAAGTGTAGAACAAAATAAATCCAGCGAGGCTAAAATAAACATGGCCCGTTGTTAAGTTGGAACTGCTCAGGAAAGTCGGCAGCACGTCGGAAATAGTCCATGGCTGGCGGCCGTATTCTGCGACGACCCAGCCCAGTTCAGCCGCAATCCACGGCAGTGGGATGGAGTAAAGCGCCACCCACAGCAGCCACGTTTGATGTTGAACATCGCGCTTGGCGCAGAAATAAAAAGCGCAGGAAAAAATCAACAAAAAGAGAAATCCGAGTCCGACCATGAAGCGGAACGACCAGAATACCGGCCAGACTTTCGGTATGGTGTCGTTGGCCGCGTTGACTTTCTGTTCCAGGGTCGCATCTACCACATTGGGCGTGTATTTTTTGAGCAGCAGGGCGTAACCCAAATCATCCTTGTGCTTCGCAAAGGCATCCAGCACTTCCTGGCTTTTGTCCCCGTTGCGCAGCTTTTGCAACGCGGCATAGGCGATGACGCCGCTTTCTATGCGCTTCAGGTGATTCGCCTTGAGCTCTTTAATGCCGAGCACTTTTTCATCCACCGAGTGGGTCGCTATCAAGCCGAGCATATAGGGAATATGAATCGCATAATCGGTTCGCTCCGTTACGTCATCGGGGAACCCGAAGGCCGTGAACGAAGCCGGAGGTTTCTGCGTTTCCCATTCTGCTTCGATTACTGCAAGTTTGACCTTTTGCACTTCGCCGACGGTGTAGCCGCTTGAATCGCCGAGTACGAGGACCGACAAAGTGGACGCGAGCCCAAACCCGGCGGCAATGGCGAAAGAGCGCAGGGCGAAGCCAATGTCGCGGTTTTTGAGTAGGTAATAACTCGAAATGCCAAGAACAAACATCGAGCCGGTGACATAGCCTGCAGCAACAGTGTGCACGAATTTCACTCCCGCTACTGGATTGTAGAAGAGTTCCGAGAAGCTAAATAATTCCATACGCATGGTCTCGTAATTGAATTCCGCGCCCACCGGGTTCTGCATCCAGGCATTCGCGATCAATATCCACAGCGCCGACAGATTGGAGCCCAGCGCCACCAAAAAGGTCACCGCCAGATGTTGTCTCTTGGAAAGCCGCTGCCAGCCGAAGAAAAACAGTCCTACAAAAGTGGATTCGAGGAAAAACGCCATCAAGCCTTCGATGGCGAGCGGCGCCCCAAAAATGTCGCCGACGTAGTGCGAGTAATAAGACCAGTTGGTGCCGAACTGGAATTCCATGGTGAGCCCGGTGGCGACGCCCATTGCAAAGTTGATGCCGAACAGTTTGCCCCAGAACTTCGTCATGTCTCGATATACCGGCTTGCCGGTCATCACATAGACCGATTCCATGATGACCAGAATCCACGACAATCCCAGCGTCAATGGTACGAACAGGAAATGGTAAAGCGCGGTGGCCGCAAACTGCAGCCGCGATAATTCAACGACTTCTGGGCTGGGCATGGTTTGCGTCTTTATGGACAGTAGGCGCGGTAATCAAGGTGTTTCGCACACTGGTGGCATCGAGAGTTTTATCCTGCGGATTGGAAAACCAGGCGAGCCAAATAAGATAGAGCGCTATCGCCTTGATTACCAGCATGAGTGTAATGTCACGCCCGAGTGGGGAGAAGCGCGGTCTGGCTCGTCGATCGCTCATGTCCGGTTTAAAGCCTAGGGGGCAGGCTTAGAACGTTATTTTGTTAATGGTACATTTTTTTCAAATTATCGAAACCCGCTTGATAAATGCCCTGAATTATTTTTATTGCCTCGTCCGCCTTTACGCCTTTTGGTTCAAATTTGCTGGACCACTCGACGGTCGAAGTTCCGTCGCCGTTGTCCTTGACCCTGATCTCGGCAATATAGCCGTCAACCGGAAGCGGGCTGTCGGTAATCGAATAGCGGTAGAGCTTTTCCTTGCTGCTGATATGTTCCAAGCGTTCGACGATACTGCCGCCCCCCACCAAACTCAGCTTGCGGGTTGAGCCCTTGCTTTCGCCGTCCGATACGCATTTTTCGACAGCGGGGTGCCAGTCACCCAGTGCACCGAAGCGGCCTATTGCATCCCACAATATATTTGCCGGAACTACGAGCTTGGTTTCCATTCTGACCTTTGCCATGATGCGCTCCTTGTGTATTGGCCGCGAATGGTCTATTTTCCTCCAAAACCAGGCAGCAAGCCAAATCATGCTGACGCGCCGCCTTGAAACAGCGCACTAACACCCCATTTACTGGTACGACAGCCGGTTCCAAACCCCGGAGTAATTATGCGCATTGATAAATTTACCACCAAGTTCCAACAGGCGCTTTCCGACGCGCAAAGCATCGCCGTCGGCCACGATAATGCTTATATCGAGCCGCAGCACCTGCTGCTGGCATTGCTTGAGCAGGAGGAGGGCGGCACTTCGTCTCTGCTGGGGCGCGCTGGTGTCAACGTGCCGCCTCTGCGCACAGCGCTCAAGAAAAGCATAGAAGCCTTACCCAAGGTCGAAAGCACTGCCGGGGAAATCAACTTGTCGCGCGAACTTGCCAACTTGCTAAACCTTGCCGACAAGGAGGCGCAGAAGCGCGGCGACCAGTTCATCGCCTCAGAGCTCTTTCTCTTGGCGTTGACTCAGGACAAAGGCGAGATCGGCAAGCTGTTCAAACAGCATGGCGCAGACCGCAAACATTTGGAACAGGCGATCAGCGCAGTTCGTGGTGGAGAAAATGTTGAGAGCCCCGAAGCGGAAGGCAGCCGCGAGGCGTTAAAGAAATACACGCTCGACATCACCGAACGGGCGCGCCAGGGGAAACTCGATCCCGTCATCGGGCGTGACGATGAGATCCGCCGCACTATTCAGGTGCTGCAGCGGCGCACCAAAAACAACCCGGTGCTAATCGGCGAGCCGGGAGTAGGTAAGACTGCGATAGTCGAGGGCCTTGCTCAGCGGATTGTTAACGGAGAAGTGCCCGAGACGCTGAAAAACAAACGCGTACTTGCGCTCGACCTGGCGGCTCTGCTAGCAGGCGCGAAATACCGCGGCGAATTCGAAGAGCGGCTTAAATCAGTTCTCAAGGAACTCGCGAAAGACGAGGGACGGACGATTGTTTTCATCGACGAGCTCCACACCATGGTGGGCGCAGGAAAGGCGGAAGGCGCGATCGACGCGGGCAATATGCTGAAGCCGGCGCTGGCGCGCGGTGAGCTGCACTGCGTAGGCGCGACCACCCTCGATGAATACCGTAAATACATCGAGAAAGACGCGGCGCTCGAACGGCGTTTCCAGAAAATCATGGTGAACGAACCGACAGTCGAGGACACTATTGCCATTTTGCGCGGCCTGCAAGAGAAATATGAATTGCACCACGGCGTCGAAATCACCGACCCGGCAATCGTCGCCGCAGCCGAACTTTCGCAGCGCTACATTACCGACCGCTTTCTCCCGGACAAGGCGATTGATCTGATCGATGAGGCGGCGGCGCGCATCAAAATGGAGATTGATTCCAAACCGGAGGAAATGGACAAGCTTGAGCGGCGCTTGATTCAGTTGAAAATCGAGCGCGAGGCAGTGAAGAAAGAAAAAGACGAGGCTTCGAAAAAACGCTTGTCGCTAATTGAAGGGGAGATCAAGAAACTCGAAAAAGAATATGCTGACCTGGAAGACGTGTGGAAGGCGGAAAAGGCCCAAGTCCAGGGTTCGCAGCACATTAAGGAAGAGCTGGAAAAGCTTAAGATCGAAATGGAAGCTGCCAAACGGAAAGGCGACTGGCAAAAAGTTTCTGAATTGCAGTACGGGCGAATGCCGCAGCTTGAGGCTCAGCTGAAACAGGCAGACAAATCGGGTGCCCACCAGGCAAGGCATAAACTGCTGCGGACTCAGGTCGGCGCTGAGGAAATTGCCGAGGTGGTATCGCGCGCTACCGGGATTCCAGTATCGAAAATGATGCAGGGCGAGCGCGAAAAACTGCTGCACATGGAGCAAAGGCTGCATAACCGAGTGGTGGGGCAGGACGAAGCAGTACGCCTGGTTTCCGATGCTATCCGCCGCTCGCGCGCAGGTCTTGCAGACCCCAAGCGGCCTTACGGCTCATTCCTGTTTCTCGGTCCCACCGGTGTCGGCAAAACCGAACTGTGCAAGGCGCTGGCTGAATTCTTGTTTGACTCGGAAGACCACCTCATTCGCATCGATATGTCGGAATTCATGGAAAAGCATTCGGTGGCGCGCTTGATTGGCGCGCCGCCAGGATATGTGGGCTATGAAGAAGGGGGCTACCTTACCGAGGCAGTGCGGCGCAAGCCGTACTCAGTGATCTTGCTGGACGAGGTGGAAAAAGCGCATCCGGACGTGTTCAATGTGCTGTTGCAGGTTCTCGATGACGGACGCATGACTGACGGTCAGGGACGCACCGTGGATTTCAAGAACACGGTGATTGTGATGACCTCCAACCTCGGTTCGCAGATGATCCAGCAGATGGCCGGCGATGACTACCAGGTCATAAAGCTTGCCGTGCTCGCCGAAGTGAAAACCTATTTCCGGCCCGAGTTCATAAACCGGATTGATGAAGTGGTGGTGTTCCACGCGCTTGATGAAAAAGATATCAAGTCGATCGCCAAGATCCAGCTCAAATTTGTTGAAAAGCGTCTTGCACAAATGGATATCAAGCTCGACATCAGCGATTCAGCGCTGGATGAGCTCGCCAAAACCGGATTCGATCCCGTATATGGCGCGCGCCCGTTGAAGCGCGCAATCCAGTCCCAGATTGAAAACCCGCTGGCTATGGAAATTTTGGAAGGCCGTATTGCGTCCAAAGACAAGATCAAAGTGGACTGCAAGAACGGCAAGTTCGTCTTTAACAAGGGGTGAGCGGCAGGCACGGAATGTTGTTTCGCGAACTGAATCAGGGTAAATGCAAGAGCTATTTGCTGGCTTGCGAAACGACTCGCAAGGCGTCGTTAATTGACCCAATCCGGGAGAAGACTGATCGTTATCTGGCAGCGCTGGCGTATTTCGGCTGCAAGCTCGAATTAGCCATTGATACGCATACCCACGCCGACCACCGCAGCGGGGTGTTTGAGCTGAAGGAACTCACTAGCGCCAAAGTCGTTATGCACCGCCGTGCTCCGGCGCCGCACGTGGATATCCATGTACAGGACGGACAAACGATAGATTGCGGGGAATTACGGCTGCGGGTATTGGCAACTCCTGGCCATACGCCTGACAGCATGAGCCTATATGCCGATGGAAAGGTCTTCACCGGCGATACACTACTGATCCGCGGTACGGGGCGAACCGATTTTCAGGGCGGCGACCCCGGGTTGCAGTACGACAGCATTACCAAAAAACTGTTTGTATTGCCGGACGACACTCTGGTGTATCCCGCGCACGATTACCGCGGCAATACTCAGTCCAGCATTGGAGAAGAAAAACGCCTGAATCCGCGCATTGCCAACCGTTCTAGAACCGAATATATGGAACTAATGGCAAAGCTGGGCCTGCCTTTGCCGACCAAAATCCAGGAAGTGCTGCAACCCAATCAAACAGCGCTTGATGACGACCGTATTGCTTTCCCTACCGTAGCCGAACTCAATCAGGTGCGGCAACTGAACCCTCTCGAAGTGCAGTCGCTGGTAAACAGCGATTCACCACCGCTCGTCCTCGATGTGCGGGAACCCAACGAATACAGCGGCGAACTGGGCCACATTCGCGGGAGCAAACTGATTCCGTTGAAAGACCTCGCCAGCCGTGCAACCGAATTGGAGGCACTTAAGAACAAGCATGTCATCGCCATTTGCCGCGCCGGCGTGCGCAGCACTACCGCGGCCGCAATACTTACCAGCCTAGGTTTCGAGCATGTGTCCAACCTCCGCGGGGGAATGCTGGAGTGGAATGAACACAAGCTGCCGGTTGAACGCTAGCGGGCTGAAACAAGACTACTGGGGAGCCTGTCCGCTGCCGTTCACTCGCGAGCTCGCGCTGCCTCCTCTTTACTATTTTGCTTTCTGGTTCCTCGTCTTCTCCAACCGAGCTTTTTGCTACGCATTGTGCCGACAAGCAAACTACATTGCGACTATGTCCATAATGTCTTCGAGCATTGCGGCCAGCAATTGCTTGTCTTTTTGCTTGCTGGCAAATGTCGGATCGCCGTAGACCCCATCGGGAGAGTAATTCGTATGTAATTTATCGTTTCGTACCAATGCGCCAGACCGCATCTCACGTTTAGCCCACGGGCGGGCCAGTCTCATGTTTACTTTATCCGGAGCTATAACGAGCATGATCGAAGTTTCCAGCTCATCGGCATGGCAGCCACAAGGTTGTTGCTTGACTTTTTTCTCGGCTTTTAAATAGCGCCGGCCATGATAGACACTGGCAAGTTTGACTGGCCGGCTTGTCCGCTCGATCACCTGTTCGAGTGGCGCAATGGTGCTGGTGCCGGTATTTAAAATTAAAATGGATTGGATGCCGCTGCCGAAAATGCTCCGTAAAGTTTCTTCCACTAGATTTTCAAAGGTTATTGCGCTGAGGCTGCAGCTGCCCGGGTAAACGGCGAAAGCCGGGTAATGGCCGTAGGTCAGCGTCGGCCACACTAGTACGTTGAATTTTTCTATGAGTCGCGAAGCCAGCCATTCTGCTTGCAGCTGGTCGGAATTGAGCGGTAAATGCCGTCCATGCTCCTTGGCGGCTGCGCCGACAGGCAAAATCGCGGATGCCCCGGACTGAATGTGCTGTTCGACTTCTGGCCAAGTAAGATCAGCGACCCATGCACCGTGCTTTTTGGCTGTATTATTCGGCATCAACCAAAATTTTCGTAGAGTGTGGTGCGTTATGCAACTGCAACATGAATTGACCGCGCCTTCTGATTGGGTATGCCGGTTTGTGAACTTGATCCCCGCGGGCGGTACCGTGCTGGACTTGGCCTGCGGCGCGGGCCGGCATACACGGCTGCTCGCCGGGCTTGGGTATAGCGTTGAAGCGGTAGACAGGGAAGAATCTGCGTTGCAAGACTTGCGGAGTATCGAGGGAGTGTCGATTAAATGCGCTGACCTGGAGCGCAGTCCGTGGCCATACGACGGCCGGCAGTTTGCCGGGATTATTGTATGCAATTATCTGCACCGTCCCATTTTCTCACGTTTGCTGGAAGCCTTAGGGCGAAAAGGAGTACTGATTTACGAAACTTTTGCGGTGGGCAATGAACGCTTCGGCAAGCCGAGCAATCCGAATTATCTGCTTAGACCCGGGGAATTATTGGAGGTCGTTCGCGGTCAATTGCGTGTGATTGCCTACGAGGATGTATTTGTTCAGCAGCCCACACGCGCAATGGTGCAGCGAATCTGCGCACTGCGCGATAACGCCTAAGAACCTGCAGGAATATAAGGTAAAATATCGCTTCTTATTATCAGGTAATGGTGATGCTTAAAGGCAGTTTGGTGGCGATTGTCTCCCCGATGCTGGAAGATGGCGGCCTTGATTTTCCGCGGCTGCGCGCTTTGGTGGATTGGCATATACGCGAAGGCACGAACGGCATCGTGGCAGTCGGCACCACCGGCGAATCGCCGACAGTGAACGTCGAAGAACACTGTGAACTTATCCGTGTCGTGGTTGAACATGCAAAAAAGCGCGTTCCAGTGATTGCCGGCACCGGAGCCAATTCCACCAACGAGGCAATCGAACTTACCCGTTACGCGAAGCAAGTCGGCGCCAATTACTGTCTGTCCGTAGTGCCGTACTACAACAAACCGACCCAGGAAGGTTTATACCGGCATTTCAAGGCAATTGCGGAAAGCGTAGACATCCCGCAAATACTCTATAACGTACCGGGTAGAACTGCGTGCGATTTGCAGAATCAAACGGTGTTGAGGCTGGCACAATTACCCAACATTGTCGGCATTAAAGACGCCACGGGAAGCATTGAACGCAGCAGCGATCTGGTGCGTCAGGCGCCGCAGAATTTTGCGGTCTACGATGGCAACGATGCAAGCGCTCTGGCGCTGATGCTGCTCGGCGGGCATGGGGTGATCTCGGTCACCGCCAATGTCGCGCCCAAGCTAATGCATGAAATGTGTGACGCTGCGTTCAAAGGCGACATAGCCACTGCGCGCCGCATCAATAACAAATTGTTCGATTTGCACAAGAATCTATTTGTCGAGGCCAATCCGATACCGGTGAAATGGGCGCTTGCACAGATGGGATTGATTGCACCAGGTATACGCCTTCCAATGACGCCCCTTTCGCCGGCCCATCATGAAACGGTAAGAACTTCGATGCGCCAGGCGGCAATCAACGTGTAAGGTAGACGGGTTATTGAGGACATGAGGAGGATCGCCAAGCTGGTATTGCCAATGCTCGTTGCTGCCCTGGCACTGGGCGGCTGCGACTCGATTCCATTCTTCAAGAAGGACGAATACAAGTCGGCTAAGCAAGGACGCCCGCTCGAAGTGCCGCCCGATCTTACGACACCGGGAGGAAACGAGCGCAATGCCGAGGGTCAGTCACAAGGCGGCACCACTTTTTCCGAATTTAAAAAGGAAAAGGCCCCACAGGCCGGCACGGCAAATGTGCTGCCGGTTTTCAACGAGAAATTGCGCATTGAACGTGAAGGCACCCAACGCTGGTTGGTGGTACCCGCGACTCCAGAAAAAGTTTGGCCGGTAGTTAAGCAATTCTGGCTGGACAATGGATTTGAGCTCAAAACGGAAATGCCTCAAGCCGGAGTGATGGAAACCGACTGGTCGGAGCACCGGGAGAAGGTGCCCGAAGGAGGAATCCGCGGCATAATAAACATGGTTGTCACGACGGTCACCGCGACTTCGCAGCGCGATAAATTCCGCACCAGACTTGAGCGTGGGAACGACCCTGACACTACGGAAATTTTTATCAGCCACCGCGGCATGGTTGAAGTATTTGAAAACGAATACCAGGACCACACGATTTGGCAGCCGAGTCCGCCGGATCCACAGCTCGAAGCGGAAATGCTTTCTAGGCTGATGGTGCGCTTTGGCACTGATGAAGCGCAGGCCAAAGTTCTAGTCACCGCGGCTCCTGCGACCACCCGCGCCACCTTAACCAAACAGTCGAATGGCACTGGGTCTCTGTCGATCAACGATGGCTTTGACCGTGCTTGGCGGCGCGTGGGTTTGGCCCTGGACCGGGTCGGCTTTACCGTGGAAGATCGCGACCGCTCCCAAGGTATTTACTTCGTGCGCTACGCGGATCCGGAGGCCACCGATTATCACAAGAAGGGATGGTTAGACAAACTGGCGTTTTGGAAGTCAGATGAGAAAACGATTCCCAAGAACAAGAGCTACCGCATCGTGGTGCAAAGCGAGGGGGAGGAAAGCCGGATCAAGGTACTAGACAGTGACGGCCTCCCGGATCAGTCCGAAACAGCCAATCGAATTTTGGCACTGCTGTATGAGCAACTGAAATAATTCGAAAAGGGGAGGGAGCCAGCGGTGGGACAAAGCAAGAATCGGAAATCAAGAAGCGTTCTCCTCCTGCCCCGCTTGATAATATTCACGCATCGCGATGCGCTTCGCCTCGCTCGGTAGCGGTAGCCAGGGCAACGCTCTGGTGGTGGAAGTCAAACAAACCAGAGTCATGCTGGATTGCGGATTCGGCATCAATGAAGTGGTTTCCAGATTATCCCGTCTCGATCTCACGCCACAAGAAATGACCGCCATAGTTGTGACGCACGAACATTCGGATCACATAGGCGGAGTCGTCAAGCTCGCGCGCAAGTTCGGTTTGCCAGTTTGGGTTACTTTCGGGACCGCAAGTGTATTTCAAGCAGAATTTTCCAGCCTGCCGCGGGTCTGTTATTTCGAAGTACACCAGCGCTTCAGCATTGGCGAAATCGAGCTTGAGCCGTTTCCGGTGCCGCATGACGCGCGCGAGCCGGCGCAATTTGTATTCAGCGACGGCGCAAGGCGCCTAGGCGTGATTACCGATACCGGCAGTTCAACCCCGCATATCGAATCTGTATTAAGCCGCTGCGACGCACTGGTTCTGGAATGCAACCATGATCTGGAGATGCTCAAAAACAGCAACTACCCGGTTCCTCTCAAGGAGCGCATTACGGGACGTTTCGGCCATTTGTCGAACGAGGATGCGGCGAAACTGCTTGCCAGTCTTGATTGTGGCCGCCTCCAGCACCTTATCGCCGCACATTTAAGCCAGAACAACAACACACCTCAATTGGCGAAGGCCGCCCTGTCACGCGTATTGAATTGCGAGCCGGAGCGAGTGGGAATTGCCGACCAGCAAAACGGCCTTGCCTGGCACAAGATCGTGTAGGGTAAAAAAGCCGGCAGGAGCGCCGGCTTTCTTATGCTTACTGCCGGAGAATTACTTCTGTGCTTCGGGTTTCTTTTCTTCCGGTTTCTTTTCTTCGGCGCTGGCTGGTTGAGCCGGCTTCGCCATTTCAGCTGCTGGAGCCGGAGCAGGCGCAGGAGCCGGAGCCATGGCAGGCGCAGGAGCGGTTGCGGGTTCTTCTTTTTTGCCGCATGCAGTTAAACCCAATACCAGCAAAGCGGCAACAAGCAATGAGCGTTTCATGTAATAACATCCTCTAATATATAAAAATCATGGTAATAGCAACTATTAGTCGGCAGAAACCTGAACGACGGTAAGCGGCCAACACGCGAATTCTAGCATATTCAAATTTGCCCGGAAAATCGTTCGCTCATCCACGAAGACCGAGCGTGGTAGCAGATACTGCGGGAAAAGATGCTTCCCATATTTCTTCGAAACGATTGTTAAACTCGTGCGCCCCATTTAAATCGTTAAGCGCCATCAATCCGCGAGAGCTGTCGTAATGGAAACGGTGGACGTAATTATTTTCGTCTGCCACCATAAACGGGTCGTATACCTGTTTGGCGTCGTCCAGCGTTTCGCGGATGGCGATGCAATGGCTGAACTGCCTGATTAAGGACAGCATGCGCGGGCACTTGGTCGTCAGAAAACCGGTATCATGCAAAACGACGCGCAAACGGTTGAGACGGTTTGCTAGCAGAAAACTGCGCAAAAGCTCGTAACGTTTGGGGGAGTTGAAAGTGCTGCTTGCCTGTTTGTCGAAAATGCGGATATTCCGCTTCGCCTGAGCGATCACTAAGTCGATCGCGGCCTCATATTCCGCCGCGCTTTCAATTTTCTGGTACTGGGGCGACGTCTCAGCGCTGTTCTGCATGTGAGTTCCCGAAAGGTTACGGCATGCAACCGATTTTAATATAGCCCGCCTGATACCATTGGTAAAGTAAATGTTGCGTCTCGTGGTCCAACGCTGTCCCCGGCTTAAGTTCGCGCCAATCGGCAAGCCGCGACAAGGAAACAATTGTCCGCCTTTTTGGCTGATGGGCTTCGCCGTTTATGAACATCATGTCTCGACGGAACAGCATTCGGCTTTTCAGATCGAGATGTACGCCCTGCGTTTTGCATTTGCGCGAGAAGCGCTGCCAAGATAGCGGCCGTGACGGTGCCCGGAAAATCACGTGCGGTTTTGGTTCGCTAAGGAACTGTCCGAGAAAACGCTCTACATCGCGCTTTCCCCAACGCAAGTGTCGAAGCATTTGGATTGTCTGGCCCAGCATTGCATCGCTGATTTGTGCCGGGTGCTGCTGCGGAGTAAGCCAGGGATCACGGTACACGGCCTTGAGATTCAAGTGATCCTCAACAAACGCTAGGAATTGGACGCCGAGCTCCTGAGCGGACGGAGCGCGGAAGCCAATGGAATAAGTCATACAATCGTCCAGAGCCACTCCGTTATGAGCACAATGTGGAGGAAGGTAAAGCAGGTCTCCCGGACCCAGCACCCACTCCTGCTCAGGCATGAAGTTTTTCAAAATCCTCAGGGGCGCGCCTTCGATGAGTCGTAAATCCTTTTGCGTGCTGATTTGCCACAGCCGCCGGCCGCTGCCTTGCAACAGAAACACGTCATAAGAATCGAAATGTGCGCCGACTCCACCGCGCGGTGGAGCAAGACTGATCATCACGTCATCCATCCTCGCATATGGGATGAAATCGAAATGCAGTAACAGGCGTTGCGCCTCCGGCAGGACATGGTTAACGCCTTGAACCAGCAAAGACCATTGGCCGTCACCCAGGCCCCGTAGATACCGTTTCTTAAACGGCCCGTGAACTACGTTCCACATGCCACGCATTTGCAAAACCAGGCGCGATTGCACGTCATCACGGCACGCCAGGTCAAATAGCTGCTCGCGCTCGAGCATGTCTCGGAACGCAGGCAACGCATCGCGAATGACCAGTGGTTTCTTTTGCCAGTGACGCTGGAGGAATTTTCGCGGTGTCAAGCCGCCGAGAAAAGACATTTTCACTGCGGCACCTTACCGTGGACCCTAAAGTATTTCAAGTTGCGCGAAATCGGTTAAAATCGTAATACGAATTTAGGAGTTTCTATGTTGCAGGCAGGACAAGCGGCACCCGAATTCGATTTGCCTGATGCTGACATGCAAATGGTCGGTCTTTCCGGGTTTAAAAACAAGAACAACGTGGTGCTGTATTTTTATCCAAAGGACGATACACCCGGATGCACCATTGAGGCGATCGAATTCAGCGACTTGGATGATGAATTTGCCCATATCGACACTATCGTCCTTGGCGTAAGTATGGACGACTGCTTAAGTCACGGCTCGTTTCGCGACAGGCACGGGCTTACCGTACAGTTGCTGGCCGATACTGAGGGAGAGGTCTGCAGGAAATACGGCGTTTTACAGGAAAAAAAAATCGAGGGAAAGAAAAGAACCGGTATCGTGCGTTCAACCTTCATCATCGACAAACTTGGGATCCTGCGGCACGTTTTTTACAGCGTAAACGCCCGCGGCCATGCGGAGGAAGTCTTGAATCTAATTAAAAAGCTAAAATGAAAACCGCAAGGATTACGGCGGCTTCATTCAGGTACGAACTTAAAATTTTAGCAGCGACTGAGGTACGCCTAGCCGGAAGAAATCGCGCAGCCAGGCGCCGGAACGAGAATTGTCACTTAGTTATTTTTTAATCCAGTTCCTGTTTCAGCCGGTAGATGAGTTCCAAAGCCTGTTTTGGGCTTAATTGATCCGGATCGGCTGATTTCAATAGCTGCAGCAGCGACTGTTCCTTCCCAGCGTGATTTGCCTTCGGCTGCGGGGCGAACAAGTCTGCCTGCGAATTCCTGCTTATTCCTTCTTGCTCGAGTTCCAGCAAATATTTTTTTGCCGTGCGAAGAACGGCTTGCGGCACTCCGGCAAGCTGCGCCACCTGCAAACCGTAGCTTTGATTTGCCGGGCCATCTTCCACCGCATGGAGAAAAACAATGTGGTCGTGGTGCTCGATGGCGTCGAGATGCACGTTGGCAACTTGGGAGTCGTTCTCGGCGAGGCGCGTGAGCTCGAAATAATGAGTGGCGAACAGGGTCAACGAGCGGTTCTTTTCCAATAGATGCCCGGCAATCGCCCAGGCGAGTGCAAGCCCGTCGAAAGTGGAAGTGCCACGCCCAATCTCGTCCACGAGCACCAGGCTGTGTTCAGTTGCGTGATGCAGAATGTTCGCCGCTTCGGTCATTTCGATCATGAATGTGGAGCGTCCGCCGGCGAGATCATCGGAGCTGCCTATGCGGGTGAAAATCTGGTCCACCTGGCCGATCACTGCGCGTTTTGCCGGGACAAACGAACCGCAATGCGCAAGCAACACTATCAGCGCGATTTGCCGCATGTAGGTGGATTTGCCTCCCATGTTGGGCCCAGTGATAAGAAGCATCTGTCGCGCGCGCGATAGATCGGCTCCGTTGGCGATGAAATGCTTGACCTGCAATTCCACCACCGGGTGCCGCCCATCCTCAATAAAGATTCCGGATTCTTCGCTGAATTCAGGAGGAGCGTAGTTAAGATTCGCCGCCCGCTCGGCAAAGTTTGCGAGCACATCCAACTCGGCAACCGCAGCCGCGGTTTTCTGCAAGGATGGGATATACGGTGCCAGGTCATTCAGCAATTCCTCGTATAGCTGTTTCTCCCGCGCCAAGGCCCGCTCTGCCGCGGACAGGGCTTTGTCTTCAAATGCCTTCAGCTCCGGAGTAATGAATCGTTCGGCGTTTTTCATGGTTTGGCGGCGCCGATAATCATCGGGAACACGCTCCGCCTGCAAGCGTGAAACCTCGATATAAAAGCCATGAATCTTGTTGTATTCTACTTTCAGCGTGCCCAGACCAGTGCGGCTCCGCTCGCGCGCTTCTAATTGCATCAGAAATTCTCCGCAGTTGTTCTGAATCGCGCGCAGCTCATCGAGTTCGGCATCAAAGCCGTTCGCAATCACGCCGCCTTCGCGCAACAGTGCCGCAGGTTCGGATTGCAGCGCCCGTTGCAGGAGCGTCAACAGTTCCGCAGGCAGGGTGAGTGCCGCCGAGAGTTCAGCTAGTCTCGGACTGGATAAATCAGCCAATGCCTGCTGCAACGATGGCATGTATCTTAAACTGTCGCGCAACCCTGAAAGGTCGCGCGGGCGCGCGGTTCTCAGTGCGATGCGCGACGTAATGCGCTCGATATCGCTGCAATGCTTGAGCACTTTGCGCGCTCCGCGATGCGGGCCCATGCCTGCATCTCCAAAAAGTGAAGACACTGCCTGCAGTCGCAATTTAACCGCATCGTGATTACAAAGGGGATGATGCAACCAGTGGCGCAGCAAGCGGCTGCCCATGTTGGTTGCGCATGCGTCAAGTAATGAAAGCAGCGTTGGTGCCAATTCACCGCGTATCGTTTCAGAAATTTCCAAATTGCGGCGCGTTGCTGTGTCCATGCCTACAAAAGTGTTGCCGTCTTCGACCTGCAGCGCAGTAATATGGGTGATCGCCGTGCCTTGGGTGGATTTGGCATATTCAAGCAGCGCGCCTGCGGCCGAAACTGCAGCGCGCAGCCCTTGGCAGCCGAAATCCCTCAAATCGCGGGCGTTAAACTGTTTACACAGGTTTCGCGTTGCTGCGTCGAATTCGAAATGCCATTGCGGCAACTGCTTCACTGCACGCAAGGGATTCTCAGGCAACGAATGGACAAAGGCCTCGGGCAACAGAATTTCGGATGGCCGCAGGCGTTCTAGTTCGGATCCAAGCTGTTGCGCCGGGATTTCCAGCGCGTACATGCGGCCTGCGGAAAGGTTGAGCCACGCCAGTCCCAAAGTGGACTGATGTGGAGCGATTGCTAGCAATATGCTGTCGCGTTTTTCGTCGAGCAGTCCCGAATCGGTTAGCGTGCCGGGAGTGATAATTCGGGTGACTTTGCGCTCCACCGGCCCTTTGGCTTGAGCTGGGTCGCCAATTTGCTCGCAAATTGCTATCGATTCTCCCATCCTAACGAGTTTACCCAGGTACTGTTCGACTGAATGATAGGGTACCCCCGCCATTTTTACGGGCCGACCTGCGGACTCGCCGCGGCTAGTCAATGTTATGTCTAGCAGGCGAGCTGCTTTCTCAGCATCGTCAAAAAACATTTCATAAAAATCCCCCATCCGGTAAAACACCAGCATTTCGGGGTATGCCGCCTTAATTCGAAGGTATTGCTGCATCATCGGCGTGTGGCCGTTTGATCTGGTTTGTTCTGTCGAGTGTTCGTTCATAGCAGGAGCCCCTGCTATTTTTTAAGCGCCGAGGTTAAATGCGGCGCCAGTATTTTGATGAGCTGGGCAAATATCTTTGGGTTGCCTCCCACGACGTTGCCGCTTTCAAGATAGCCGTCGTTTCCTTGCAAGTCCCCCATTAGGCCGCCGGCTTCCTGGATCAGGAGGTTTCCCGCCGCTATGTCCCAAGGACTTAAGCCGATTTCCCAGAAGCCGTCCAGCCTGCCTGCTGCGACATAAGCCAGATCGAGCGCAGCTGCGCCTGCCCGGCGGACGCCGGCGGTGCTTTTGACGACGTCGCGGAACATCGCGAGATAACTGTCGAGGTGCTTTAGCTGGCGGAAAGGAAAACCGGTACCGATTAGTGCTTCAGCAAGCCTAATACGTTTGCTCACACGCAGACGCCGGTCGTTGAGAAAGGCGCCGCCGCCACGCGTGGCGGTGAACAACTCGTTGCGTCCGGGGTCGTACACCACCGCGACTGTGAGCGTCTGCTTGTGGGATAGCGCAATCGATACCGCGTATTGCGGAAAGCCATGCACGAAATTGGTGGTACCGTCGAGCGGGTCGATCATCCATAGATAATCGGAATCGCCCTGAGGGCCGCTCTCTTCTGCTAGAATCGCGTGCTCGGGATACGCGCCCTTTATTACCTCGATGATGGCCTGTTCCGCCGCGCGATCCGCGTTGCTCACGAAATCATTAAAGGATTTACTCGTTACCGTGAGCACATCAAGATTGAGCGACGCACGGTTGATGATGCTTCCGGCGCGCCGCGCTGCCTTGACTGCAATATTGAGCATGGGATGCATGGCCAGAAACCAGAATTCGGGTCTTGGAATTACTGATATGCGAACAGCGTCATTCTAATATGAACCCGGAAAACCCGCTTGATAACGTTCGCATTGTATTGAGTCATCCCAGCCATCCCGGCAACATCGGGGCCAGCGCACGCGCCATGAAGACTATGGGATTAAGCTCATTGGTCCTTGTGAACCCCAGATTTTTTCCCGACCGTGAGGCAGATGTTCTCGCGTCGAAGGCAGTCGATGTATTGACTAAAGCGCGGGTTTGCACATCGCTCGACGAGGCTCTTTCCGGTACCGTGTTGGCCGCCGCGTTGAGTGCGCGTAGACGCGAACTTTCACATGCCGTTTATTCCCCGAGCAAAGCTGCCGGCATACTACTGCAACAGGCACAGCAGAAGCCGGTAGCGTTGGTATTCGGTGGCGAAACTTCTGGTCTGAGCAACGAGCAAATTATCAAGTGTCAGATGCTGGTGCGCATCCCGGCAAACCCGGATTATTCGGCCCTTAATTTGGCAGCTGCAGTGCAGGTGATGTGCTACGAGTTGCGGTTGGCATTGGAAAATTCTGTTCCGCGGGAAAGTGAATTTGAAGCGGCGAGCTTTGAGGAAATTGAAATGTTCTACCGGCATCTAGAGAACGTGCTGGTTGGTACGGGATTTTTAAACCCGGAACAACCCAAGCGCCTGATGGAAAGGTTGCGCAGGCTATTCAGCCGAACGCGGTTGGAAAAAGATGAAGTTGATCTTCTCAGGGGAATATTAAACTCGATCAGACAATAGTTGACTAATTTACTAGGATATAGCAAACTCATGCTTCATAAGGTGAATCAGAGATAAAAAATGCTTGAACAAATCAAAGAAGACATTGCAGTCGTATTTGATCGTGACCCGGCGGCGCGCACCTCGTGGGAGGTGATTACCTGCTATCCCGGCTTTCACGCGCTGCTGATTCACAGGTTTTCCCATTGGCTGTGGCGTGCAGGTTTTAAATGGCTGGGACGTTTGGTTTCGCATTTTGCGCGATGGATCACCGGCATTGAAATCCATCCGGGGGCTGAAATCGGCAGACGCGTTTTTATTGATCATGGCATGGGCGTGGTCATCGGCGAGACCTCGGAAATCGGCGATGATTGCACGTTGTATCACGGTGTCACGCTTGGCGGCACGTCCTGGAACAAGGGCAAGCGTCATCCCACCTTGGGTAAAGGCGTGGTGATCGGCGCGGGCGCCAAAGTTCTCGGGCCCATTTTAATAGGCGACGGAGCGAAGATTGGCTCCAACGCTGTAGTCGTGAAAGACGTTCCCACAGGCGCGACTGCGATTGGCATTCCAGCGCGGCTCGTGGACACCGAACATGATACGGCGCGGGCAAAAACCGCTGAAAAGATGGGTTTTTCGGCTTATGCAGTGAGTCGCGATGAGAACGATCCGGTGGCGCAAGCAATCCATGGCCTACTTGACCACACCGTGAATATCGACCAGCGCATTGAGGCCATCATGAGACAACTCGAAAAGCTTGGCGCAAAAGTGGAGGACGAGCGCGCCACGGCAGACAAATTCGACCCAAACCTTTTGAACAAAATGGTGGACTAGGAAAAGCGGCTACTGTATACTTGACTAATTTAATCAGGTATTTTTGTGGCCTTAATGGTGGACTTATGCGACTGACAACCAAAGGGCGTTTTGCGGTAACTGCGATGATTGATCTGGCCATGCGTCACGGCAGCGGGCCGGTGACCTTGTCGGAAATCAGCGAGCGGCAGAAAATTTCCCTGTCTTATCTCGAACAATTGTTTGGCAAGTTGCGCCGGCATGCTTTAGTCGAGAGCGTGCGGGGTCCTGGCGGCGGTTATTGCTTGGCGAAAAATGTGGACCAGGTTTCAGTGGCGGATATCATTCTCGCTGTAGACGAGCCGATTGATGCCACGCAGTGCGGGGGCAAGGAAAACTGCCGCGACGATCAAAAATGTTTGACCCACGACCTATGGGCTGCGTTGAATGACCGCATCTTCGACTACCTGCAATCGGTCACTCTCTCACAGCTAGTGGCCGACCAACAAAAAGAAGGGAATGTCAAAGTGCTCCATGACCAGCGCAGGAGCCTAAAGAAGGACGAATCCGCAGTTTCGGCATGACAGGTATGACCCTTCCCGTTTATTTTGACCACAATGCGACTACGCCGCTTGACGAACGCGTGCTGGAAGCAATGTTGCCATATTTGAAAACGCATTACGGTAATGCCTCGAGCCGCCACATGTACGGTACCCAGGCGCGAAAAGCGGTAAACGAGGCGCGCGCTCGGGTCGCCGCGGCTGTTGGGGTTGAACCCGTGCAGGTGGTGTTTGTCAGCGGTGGAACTGAAGCTAACAATACCTTCATCAAGGGCGCGGCAGCACAACAGACTCCTTCGCAGATCGGGGTAAGCGCTATTGAACATCCCTGTATTGCCAGGCCCGCACAAGAATTGGCAAGAGTCGGCTGGAAATTGCGCAAATTGGCGGTCGACAGCGAGGGCAGAATTGATCTTGCCGATGTGGAGGCAGCACTCATGCAACCAACCGGGATTGTGTCAGTAATGCTTGCCAATAATGAGACTGGCGTGATTCAGGATGTGGCTGCGGTAGCTGAATTAGCGAGACGACGGAAAGCCTGGATGCACACCGACGCGGTGCAGGCATTCGGAAAAATAGCTGTGGATTTTACCTCGCTCAATGTACATGCGATGACGATTTCGGCGCACAAAATCTACGGCCCGAAGGGCGCAGCCGCCTTGATTCTGGACAAGCGCCTGGAATTAAAGCCGCTGCTCTCAGGCGGCGGGCATGAGAAAGGTATGCGGTCCGGAACTGAAAATGTTCCTGCAATCGTCGGTTTTGGTAAGGCTTGCGAGCTGGCAATAATCCGCCTGCGCGATATTTCATCGAGCTTGCAGGTGATGCGTGACCGCCTGGAAAACGGCTTGAGGGGCATGGGCGCTCGGATATTCGGCGGTAATGTCCAGCGTTTGCCTAATACCTGCTATTTCGCATTTCCGGGGATAGGGGGAGAAACTCTTGTAATCGAGCTCGACAAGGCGGGCTATGCGGTAGCAAGCGGTTCCGCGTGCTCGAGCGTGAGCCATGATCCAAGCCCAACATTACTGGCCATGGGTGTGGCGCCCGAAATTGCAGAAAGCGCAGTCAGGGTAAGTCTGGGCAAAGACAATAAAATGCAAGAAGTAGAGGGTTTTCTGCAAGCGATTGGCTCAGTATTAAACCGGTTGAAACGGCTCTCGGCGATTGCGGTCTGAACAATAGTACAAGTTGACGGAGAAACGGGAAAACATGGCCATTACATTGACCGAGAATGCAGCCAACCACATAAAGAAAGTTTTGGCGAAACGTGGAAGTGGGGTAGGCTTGCGTCTCGGCGTAAAGAAAGTTGGGTGTTCGGGTCTGGCGTACACTTTTGATTACGCCGACAAGGTGGGTGAACGTGACCATCTTTTCGAATCGCACGAGGCTAAAGTGGTGGTTGACGCCGATAGCCTGCCTTATCTTGATGGCGCCGTCCTGGATTATGTCAAAGAGGGCTTCAAGGAAACTTTTAAGTTTGACAATCCTAACGTCAAAGAGCAGTGCGGGTGCGGTGAAAGCTTCAGCGTCTAATGCATCTATCACTTGAGTCAGTTTCGCAATTAAATCTAGTGAGGAACGCAAAGTTGACTAATTTAATCGGGTATTTTAAAATAATACTTGAGTAAATAACTCGGGATTAAAGTTTTTAACAATCAGGAACTAAGTGAATGAGCGCAATGTTGGAAAAGCTGGTTAACCAGCCATATAAACATGGATTCGTGACCCCGATTGAGGAAGATGTCATCGCCAAGGGATTAAGCGAAGACGTGATTCGCATGATCTCCAAGAAAAAGAATGAACCGGACTGGTTGCTGGAATTCAGGCTCAACGCTTATCGCCACTGGCTTACGATGCGCGAACCGCGCTGGGCCAATGTGCGCTATGCGGAAATCGACTATCAGGACATCATTTATTATGCCGCGCCGCGGCCCAAGAAAAAACTTTCAAGCATGGATGAGGTTGATCCCGAGCTGCGGCGTGCCTTTGAAAAACTGGGTGTTCCGCTGCATGAACAGAAGGCACTAGCCGGCGTGGCAGTGGATGTGGTGTTCGACAGCGTTTCGGTGGCCACGACCTACAAAACGAAACTGGCAGAACTCGGAATCATATTCTGTTCTTTCTCGGAAGCAGTGCAAGAGCATTCGGAGCTAGTGAAAAAATATCTTGGCAGCGTAGTGCCGCCGACCGACAATTTTTTTGCTTCCCTCAATTCAGCGGTGTTCACTGACGGCTCATTTTGCTATATCCCGAAAGGGACCAAGTGCCCGATGGATCTGAGCACCTATTTCCGCATTAACACGCAGGATTCGGGTCAATTTGAGCGCACACTCATCATCGCGGAAGAGGGCGCGTCGGTTTCGTATCTCGAAGGTTGTACCGCTCCGAAGTTCGACACCAACCAGCTGCATGCTGCGGTGGTGGAGCTCATTGCGCTGGATAACGCGGAAATAAAATACTCGACAGTGCAGAACTGGTATACGGGAGATGAGAACGGTGTCGGAGGAGTTTACAACTTTGTAACCAAGCGCGGCTTGTGCAAAGGGGCTAATTCGAAAATTTCCTGGACCCAGGTAGAAACCGGTTCGGCCATCACCTGGAAATATCCCTCCTGCGTTTTACTTGGTGACAATTCGATTGGCGAATTTTATTCGGTAGCGCTTACCAATCACAGGCAGCAGGCCGACACGGGAACCAAAATGACCCATATTGGCAGGAACACGCGCAGCCGTATCATTAGCAAAGGCATTTCCGCGGGCCGTTCCAACAACAGCTACCGAGGCCAGGTGAAACTCGGGCCGCGGGCGCAAAACGCGCGCAATTACTCGCAATGTGATTCGATGCTGCTGGGCAGCGCCTGCAGCGCCAACACCTTTCCTTATATTGACGTGCAGAACAATAGTGGGAAGGTGGAACACGAGGCCTCCACTTCGAAAATCGGTGAAGACCAACTGTTTTACTTCGCGCAACGCGGCATCGGCGCCGAGGCAGCCGTCTCGATGATCATCAACGGTTTTTGCAGAGATGTGTTCAATCAATTGCCGATGGAATTCGCCGTCGAGGCCACCAAGTTGCTGGGTCTTAAACTGGAAGGAAGCGTGGGATGAAAGGCAAAAAGATACTGCTCGAAGTCCGCAACCTGTCAGCCCAAGTCGCCGGCACGGAGATTCTCAAGGGCATCAACCTCACCGTGAAACCTGGTGAAGTGCACGCCATCATGGGGCCGAACGGTTCGGGCAAGAGCACATTTGCCAAAGTACTGGCGGGGCATGCTGACTACTCGGTGACTGGAGGCGAAGTGCTTTATCAGGGGAAGAATCTTCTGGATATGTCTCCTGAAGATCGCTCGCGGGCGGGAGTATTTCTCGCGTTCCAGTATCCGATAGAAATTCCAGGGGTGAGCAACAGCGCTTTCCTGCGCCTGGCGTATAACACCATGCAGACGGCGCGCGGCGGCGAGGAACTGGACCCTCTGGAATTCGACGATTTTATACGGGAAAAGATTAAGCTTGTTGGAATGGACCCGAGCTTTCTCGACCGCAGCGTGAACGAAGGATTTTCCGGCGGCGAAAAAAAACGCAACGAGATCGTCCAAATGGCGGTACTTGAGCCCAAGCTCGCAGTACTCGATGAAACCGATTCGGGACTGGATATCGATGCCTTGAAAGTCGTCGCGAACGGCGTAAATCACCTTATCAGGCCGGACAACGCGATTATTTTGGTAACGCATTACCAACGCCTGCTCAACTATATTATTCCTGACTTCGTGCATGTCATTGAGAGCGGGCAGATCGTCAAGACCGGCGGCAAGGAACTTGCATTGGAGCTCGAGAATCGCGGCTACGACTGGGTGCGCGCCGAATTCGATGCGGCAAGAGTCGCTGCCTGAGAGCAGGCATGGAACTCGTCAATACCAGCGCGAAGGACCGCTTTCTCGAAAGGCTATTGCTTGGGCAGCCTCCGGCAAGCCCGCTTGGCTGGTTGAATCAAATTCGCAGCACCGCGACTGAGCGCGCCAATGCGCTCACCGTTCCTACCACCCGCGATGAAGACTGGCGTTTCACTGATCCTTCACCACTGCTGAAATTTCCTTTCCAGCCGGCGCGCGGCGCGCCACGTCTTTCGCAGGCCGAAATTCAGCGCTACGTGATACCCGAAGCCTCGTCGGACCGCGTGGTTTTTATTGATGGGATGTACGCGGCGGAGCTTTCCACGCACTGCGGTCATGAGCACGGGATCGAGCTAACCAGCATTGCGCAGGGCCTGTCGTTTCAAAACGAGATATTGCAGCAGCATCTCGGGCAGCATGCCAATTTTCAGAACGACGTGTTTTGCGCGCTCAATACCAGCTTTCTGCGCGATGGAGCGCTGGTAATCATCAACGAAAATGTGGTTTATCCCACGCCTATCCATTTGCTGTTCATCACCAGCAATCCGGAAACTGTGGTTTACCCTCGCACGCTAGTGGTGGCTAGACCAGGGAGCAGATGCGAGCTCATCGAGGAGTACGTAGGCCTTGCAGAAAACGTTTATTTCAATTGCGCGGTGGCCGAAATCGTCGTCGGCGAACGTTCGCGGGTGCGGCACATCAAGCTACAAAAGGAAAGCGACTCTGCTTTTCACATCGCGCAATGCGCCGTGAATCTGGGACGAGATTCCCATTACACTTCTGATACCATCAGTTTGGGTGCGCGATGGTCGCGCCATAACCAGCATGTGTTGCAAACCGCCGAAGGCACGCACTGCGCACTGGACGGGCTTGCTCTGATTTCGGGCCGCCAGCTTGCGGATACCCATACCTTTATGGAGCACGCCAAACCTGCTGGCTACAGCCGCCAGCTGCACAAGTGCATCGTGGACGATGCTGCGCACGCGGTCTTCAACGGCAAGGTGCTGGTGCGAGAAGGCGCGCAGCTTACCGACTCGGCCCAATCCAGCCGCAATCTGCTGCTTTCCGACAAAGCACATGTGGATACCAAGCCGCAGCTGGAAATTTTCGCCGATGATGTGAAATGCACTCACGGGGCAACGGTAGGCCAGCTTGATGCGGAAGAGGTGTTTTATCTTAGGAGCCGCGGACTCGACGAAAAAGCCGCGCGCAGCCTTTTGACCTACGCATTCGCTGCTGAAATCATTGACAAGATTCCAGTGGCCTCGTTGGCGAGGCACTTGCGGCACATGGTGATGGAAAGAACACAGTTAAGAGAAAGAGTATGAACAAGCCAAGTTCAGTTCTGAGCAAAAAAGCGGTGACGGGGACGCTGGACGTGGCGCGTATTCGATCTGAGTTCCCGATACTAGCGCGGCTTGTAAACGGCAAGCCACTGGTATATCTGGACAACGCTGCGAGCAGCCAAATGCCGCAGCCCGTGATCGACCGGTTGGTGCGCTATCAAACCCAGGAGCATGCCAATATCCACCGCGCGGTGCATACCTTGAGCGAGCACGCGACGGCGGAATACGAAGAGTCACGGCGCAAAGCCCAGCGCTTTGTCAACGCCCGGGACGAACACGAAATCATTTTTACACGTGGCACTACCGAGAGCATCAATCTAGTGATGCAGGGCTATGGCCGCGCTTTCATCAAGGCCGGCGACGAAATTATTCTGACGGGACTGGAGCACCACTCGAACATCGTACCGTGGCAGATGCTATGTGAAGAAAAGGGGGCCAAGCTGCGCGTCGCGCTCATCAGCGATGCGGGCGAAATTCTGCTGGATGAGTATCAAAACCTGTTTAACGACCGCACCAAATTCGTGGCGCTTTCACACGTCTCGAATGCTCTGGGTACGGTGAATCCGGTGGGTGACATGATTCTTATAGCACATCAACAGAATGTTCCGGTGCTACTTGATGGAGCCCAGGCGGCGCCGCATCTCAGAATCGATGTGCAGACACTCGATTGCGATTTTTACGCATTTTCCGGCCATAAGATATGCGGGCCGACCGGCATAGGCGTGCTTTACGGCAAGCGCGCTCTTTTGGAAAAAATGCAGCCTTTTCAGGGCGGCGGTGACATGATATTGAGCGTTACCTTCGAAAAAACGACTTACAATACGGTTCCCTTTAAATTTGAAGCGGGAACGCCGCCGATTGCAGCTGCCATCGGCATGGGCTCGGCCATGGATTATCTTAACGGCATCGGCTTCGAACGCATCGGCGCGCATGAAACCGAGCTACTCGACTATGCAACTCAACAAGTCGGCTCGATGAAAGGCGTGAGGATCATTGGCACTGCGAAGCACAAGGCGGCGGTGCTTTCTTTCATGATCGAAGGCGTACATCCGCACGATGTGGGCACAATACTGAATGAAGACGGGATTGCAATTCGCACCGGCCATCACTGCGCGCAGCCGGTAATGCGGCGCTTTGGCGTGCCGGCCACGGCACGCGCTTCATTCGCGTTTTACAATACCTTTGAAGAAGTGGACGCGCTGATTGCAGGGATTAGAAAGGTTCAAAGGATGTTCGGATAATGGCGGACATGAAACAGCTCTACCAGGAAGTTATCCTGGACCATAACAGGAAGCCGCGCAATTTCGGAACGCTGGATAATCCGAGCCACACGGCTGAAGGATTGAATCCATTGTGTGGAGATCACATTTTTGTTTCATTGCGCGTACGCGGCAACACAGTCGAAGATATTGCTTTTCGAGGCGAGGGGTGTGCCATTTGCAAGGCTTCCACCTCTATGATGACTACCAGCGTCAAGGGAAAAACGGTGGACGAGGCGGAGACGAAAGTACAGGAATTCCGTGACATGGCGACCGGCAAGCTGGATGTGAAAAGACAACCGAATCACCTGGGGCGGCTTGCAGTGTTTGAAGGAGTGAAAGATCTGCCCTCAAGGGTAAAATGCGCGATACTCCCATGGCACACCCTGCATGCAGCATTGCATTCAGTTGCGACAACGACTACCGAAAACGAAGAAGAGCCGATGAAAGCAGCCGGCGTCAGCATTTAAATAGAAAATTACCATGCCCAAGATCGCGGAAATTGAAAGTACGCCCAATCCGAACGCCATGAAATTCATCTTGAAGGAGCCGCTCACGTACGGAGTGACGCGCTCCTATGACAGCGCGGCGCAGGCCAAGGATGATCCGCTTGCTTCGGCGCTATTCGCAGTTCCCCACGTTACCAATGTTTTTTATGTGGACCATTGGCTTACCGTAACCCAGGACGGACAGGCCAATTGGCAGGAATTGTTGAAAGAGCTCGCTGTGCCGATACGCGCCGCGAGCGCCGAAGCCCAGTTGCAGTCCCAGATTGCACCTGCCGAAAATGAAGCGGGCGTGGCTATCAGCATAGAAGATACATTGCGGCTGGCGCAGATTAACGAGCTACTAGACCAGCAAATTCGACCTTATCTCCAGGGTGATGGCGGTGACCTCAAGGTACTGAAGCTGGAAGGCAATACGCTCACTATTCATTACCAAGGCGCGTGCGGCAGTTGCCCGACTTCGCTCGCCGGGACTTTGTCCGCGGTGGAAAGTCTGGTGCGCACCATCGAGCCCGATATCCAGCTGGTGGCCATTTGATGGCGGACTGGGTCGCTGTGGCGCGGGTTGAAGAATTGCCTCCCGGTCAATGGCGCGTAGTGGACCTGGACGGCACTCGGGTTGCAGTTTTCAACCTTCAAGGAGAATATTTCGCGATTGAAGACGTGTGCACCCATGATGGCGGGATATTGACCGGCGGCACGGTTGAAGGCGAGCAAATCATCTGCCCGCGCCACGGAGCGCGATTTTCTATCAAGACCGGCGAAGCACTCGCCGCGCCCGCCTACGAAGCTACTGCCACCTTTCCGGTGCGCGTGCAGTACGGCGAAATCCAGGTCAAAGACGACCGCTGGGATTGATGGCGAAGCAAGTTTACTCGAAGACGCGCCGCATGCTATATCGAAAAAGAGGAGATGGCATTCCTCCTAAATAACTGCCGCAAGGCTGATGATGCCTACGCGAAGCGCCGGATAACGGTGAACGTGTAGGCATTTTTGTGTCTGGTTTCCGAAATGCTTCCGGTTTCTCCCGTTGCCCGGGACGTGAATAAACATTGAGCTGATTTCGCATTGGCACAAGGAGATTCAAATGACTGAAACCTGGGGCCTCGCGGCATTGTGGATGGGTCTGGCTTTGATCGCAGTGTTGATCTCGATCTGGCTGCGCATTGCAACCGCATTATCGGAAATTGTGGTCGGCATTGTTGCGCAGCTCCTTATCGGCACGTTTATCGGTGCCGCCGCTCTCGGAGCGGATCATTCATGGATCAAGTTTCTCTCGGGAACCGGAGCCATTGTTTTGACGTTTCTAGCCGGCGCCGAACTCGATCCTGTGGTATTCAAGCTGAAACTGAAAGAAGCTATGGCGGTTGGCTTGACAAGTTTTCTCGCACCGTTTCTCGGCTGTGCCGCAGCAGCTTATTATCTGTTGCACTGGAATGTCCAGGCGAGCTGGCTTGCGGGAGTTGCGTTATCGACCACTTCGGTCGCTGTGGTTTATGCGGTGATGCTGGAATTCGGCTTTAATAAGACCGATTATGGGAAGACCGTGCTCGCTGCGTGCTTTGTCACTGACCTGGGAACAGTACTGGCGCTGGGTTTTTTATTTTCGCCATTTACGTTCAAAACGTTGATCTTTTTCGCTGCCAGCGCCGTTGCTTTTATGATACTGCCACGGCTGACTCCGCGCTTTTTCAAACGCTACGGCGAAAGGCCGTCAGAACTGGAAGCGAAATACCTGTTGCTTTGTCTTTTCGGGCTAGGCGCGCTCGCCGCTTGGGCAGACAGCGAAGCGGTGCTGCCAGCTTACGTCATCGGCATGGTGCTGGCGGGCACTGTGGGAAAAGACCACGCCTTGATCCGTCGGCTGCGTACTTTGACTTTCGGGTTGCTTACGCCTTTCTATTTCATCCGCGCAGGCTCCTTCGTCTCGGTACCGGCATTGCTTGCAGCCCCGGCGGTATTTATCATTTTTCTTGTGGCAAAAATGGTGACTAAATTTGCGGGCGTCTATCCCGTTACCAAATTTTATGGCTCACCGAGGAAGGAGGCCATGTATACGACACTGCTGATGTCTACAGGGCTTACTTTCGGCAGCATTTCAGCCTTGTTCGGGCTGAGCCACCATGTCATCGACCAAGCCCAGTACTCCCTGCTTGTGATAACTGTCATCGGAAGCGCGGTGGTGCCCACGCTCATTGCCAACGCTTTCTTCCTGCCGCGTCATTTGTTGAGACAAGCGCCCGAGTCAGGGAAAAATGTCGCTGAGCAAAAAACCGTTGTACCGCAACTCGCCGACCGAAAATAGGAGAGGACGATCATGATCAAACGGATTTTGATGGCTTACGACGGCTCGGCACCTGCAGATAAGGCGTATGCCTTTGCCCTGGATCTGGCTAAGAAATACGGTGCAGATGTCCATGTTATCGCGGTAGCGCGGCCCCCGGATTTCGGCGATGATGTGGAAACCGAAGCCATACTTGAAAATTCAGTCAAGCACTACGAAGGTCTTTTCGCGCCCCTTAAGGATCAGGCTGCCGCGCAGGGTCTTAATCCGCAATTCGAAGTCGTGGTGGGACATCCAGCGGAGCAGATCATTTACCGTGCAGAGGAGTACCAAGCTGACCTTATCGTTATGGGCCACCGCGGTAAAAGTTTGTTCGAACGCCTGCGTCTGGGCTCGGTGTCAAAGCATGTAATTCATTATGCGCATTGCGCCGTGACCATCGTGCGCTGATCGATGGCGAAAAAAACAATTTCCGGCAAACGAACGGCGCGATGCTACGCAAAAAGATTAATCATGCCATCCAGGCCAACGTGGTTAATTGCGTAAGTTGTTTGCTGGCGGACAATGGGCTGGGCATGGTAAGCGATGCTGATCCTGGCCTGCCCCATCATTTTCAAATCATTGGCGCCATCGCCCATGGCGATGACCTGCTCCTTTTTCAATCCAAGCCGCTTGCGGATTTGCTCCACCTTAAGTGCCTTGATGTCGGCGTCGATGATTTGCCCGACCAATTTTCCGCTCAGTTTGCCATTGACAATTTCCAGCTGGTTTGAGCATGTAAAGTCGAGCTTGAGACGCTTTGTCAGGCGTTCGGCGAAAAAAGTGAAGCCGCTGGTTATCAAAAATGTCTTGACTCCTGCAGCTTTCAATGCAGCAAGCATTTTCTCGGCGCCGGGCGAAAGGCGCAATCGCTCGTCATAGACTTTCTGCAACGCGGATGCATCGAGGCCGGCGAGCAGGGCCACGCGCCGGCGCACGCTGTCTGCAAACTCAATTTCACCGCGCACCGAACTGGCAGTGATCTCCGATACTTGCTCCCTGATGCCCTTAAGGTCCGCAAGCTCGTCGATGACTTCAATGGTAATGAACGTAGAATCCATGTCCATTGCCAGCAGGCCAAAATCGGCGAGCTTGAGCTTTTCAGGTACAAAAGCGAAATCAAGCTTCGCATTCTGGCAGTACTCCACGACTGCGTCGTGCTGATGGGCTTCGCAAAGCCGGAATGCTTCACCGGTAATCTGCTCAATTCGCGAAGCGCCGGCAAGTTTCGCCACGTTCCTGAGATCACGGTTTTGGATCTCGCTGCCCTGGATGATGAGCTTCATGATGTGAATCGCACGGCAAAGGCTCGACTATAGCGAACGGCTGTTATTGTCCGTGAAACGGTCGCCGCTCCAGCTTCACCGCTCGCCTGTGTCGATTGTGGCGGGCTTCAGATTATGATCACCAGCGCTCCGGTTGATAGCACGGCGGTCACCGGCTTGCAACCGGAGGTCGTGATTTTACGAAAGCCTTAGCCTCTCTTGTAGGTAATTTTCTTGGTCCCGCCATCACAGCTGCCGACCACTTTCTGGTCACCCACGTCCTCGTTCGGGACGATGTCCAAGGTGTAAGCCGGAACGCCTTTAGCTTGAAGCTTTGCATCGATTTCAGCCTTGAGCTCTTCGCAAGGCTTGCGGGTCAAGGCCGGCGCATTTTCTTTGCTTTCCTCTTGCGCAGGCGCAACGTAGTTAAATGACAAGCACATCAATGAAGAAACCAGCAGCATTGCAATTTTGTGTTTGTGCGACATAAAGTTCCCCTTTATAGCTAGAAGTAACATGCCTAGTAACTGAGAAAGATGAGATTTTACCCATTTTTCTCACCTAACCGCTTTCTGCTACGCTTTGCCATGCCGGATTGCTGCTTCCTGGCATGTACATCAGCGGTTGCGGCGTATCATAACTCTGTTTTCCCGACCGTGTCGCCAACACCCCGATTATCAGCTCAACTCCCTGAATGCTTCCCTTATTGCCTCGACTCGCGCCTTGATATCGGGCAGTTGCGCTTCGATACGCAGGCGGTCTTGACCGGCGAGGCGGTAATTGCGCCTGGATTGGACAAGTTTGAGTACCTTGGTCGGCTCAATCGGCGGCTTGGGAACGAAATGAAACTGAATAACGGAATCGGTGGCGTCGATACGCACAATGCCGAGCGGTTTACCGAGAATGCGCAGGCGATGCGTGTCGAGCAGGGTTTTTGCCGCAGGTGGGAGCAAACCAAAGCGGTCCACCAGTTCCTCGTGCATCGCTTCCAGTTCTTCCAGCGTTTCACAGTTGGCAAGCCGCTTGTAGAGCACCAGCCGTTCATGAACGTCCCGGCAATATTTTTCAGGCAGCAGCGCCGGCGTATGCAAATTGATTTCAGCGATAACCTCTAAAGGCTGCGACAGGTCAGGTTCCTTTCCCTGTTTCAGCGCCTTGACCGCTCCGGCCAGCATCTGGTTATAGAGACCGAAACCCACTCCCTGCATTTCCCCGCTTTGCGCTTCGCCCAGGATTTCACCCGCGCCACGGATTTCCAAATCTTGCATCGCGAGGTAAAAACCGGCGCCGAGCTCTTCCATCATCTGTATCGCTTCCAGGCGCTTGCGCGCTTGCGCGCCTATCGCCTCTTCGTCAGGGGTAAGCAGGTAGGCATAGGCCTGGTGGTGAGAGCGGCCGACGCGCCCGCGCAGCTGGTGCAGCTGCGCGAGACCGAGTTTATCGGCGCGGTTGATAATCATGGTATTGGCAGTCGGGATATCAATCCCGGTTTCGATAATAGTTGTGCACAGCAATACGTTGAAACGCTGTTGATAGAAATCGCGCATGACATGTTCCAAGTCGCGCTCGCGCATCTGTCCGTGCGCGTAGTGGATTCGCGCTTCGGGCAGGAGCTTTACCAGTCTCTGGTACATGGTTTCAATGGTGTCGATTTCGTTGTGCAGGAAATACACCTGGCCGCCGCGCTTAAGCTCCCGAAGCGCAGCCTCGCGGATAACACCCTGGCTGTACGGCGTGACGAAGGTCTTGATCGCCAACCTGCGCTCAGGCGCAGTGGTAATTACTGAGAAATCTCGTAGGCCTTCGAGCGACATCGCCAACGTGCGCGGAATCGGCGTAGCAGTAAGCGTCAGCACATCCACCTCAGCGCGCAGCGCTTTGAGTTTTTCCTTCTGGCGCACGCCGAAGCGGTGCTCTTCGTCAATGATCACTAGGCCGAGGCGCTTGAACTTCACTCCTTTTTGAATCAGTTTATGAGTGCCAATGACGATATCTATCTTGCCGTCAGCCAGTCCCTCCAGCGTCTGCGCTTGCTCCTTGTTCGAGCGGAAGCGCGAGAGCTCAACTATTTTTACTGGCCAGTCGGCAAAGCGGTCTGAAAAATTCTGGAAATGCTGCTCGACAAGCAATGTCGTTGGCACCAGTACCGCTACCTGCTGACCGTCCGTGGCGGCAATGAACGCTGCGCGCAGCGCGACCTCAGTCTTGCCGAATCCCACATCGCCGCAAATCAATCGGTCCATCGGTTTGCCATGGGTCAAATCCTCGATTACTGAGTCGATGGCCGCCGCTTGGTCTCGCGTTTCCTCGAAGCCGAAGCCGTCAACAAACGCTTCATAATCGTGCGGCTTGAATCCAAAAGCATGGCCTTGGCGCGAGGCGCGCTGCGCGTAGAGATTCAAAAGCTCGGCCGCGGTGTCGCGCACCTGACGCATCGCCTTTTTCTTTGCTTTGTCCCACTGGCTGCTGCCCAGCTTGTGCAAAGGCGTAGCTTCGGGCGCAGCGCCGCTGTAGCGGCTGATGAGGTGCAGCTGTGAGACCGGGACATAGAGCTTGTCATGTTCCGCGTATTCCAGTACCAGGAATTCGCTCGCGCCCTCTCCCTGATCCATGTTTACCAGTCCCAGATAGCGGCCAATGCCGTGATTTTCATGCACCACCGGGTCGCCGATGCGGATCTCGCTCAAGTCGCGCAGCATTCCCTCTGCGGCGCCCCTGCGAACAGCTTCACGCCGATCCCGCCGACGCACCTGCGCCGCGTAAAGCTCGCTTTCTGTGACAACCGCAACGCGGTCGACATCGAGAATGAAGCCGTTGTGGAGCGGCGCCGCGCAAAGCATGAAACGCTCGCTGCTCTGGTTGAATGCCTCGAAGCTATCGCACACAACGGGCTTCAGCCGGTATTCGTTCAGGTATTCATTGACGATTTCCCGCCTTCCGAGGTTTTCAGCCAGTAATAGCACGCGGCCCTCGAATTCCTGCAGGAATGCGGAAAACGCCGACAGAGGATTCTGAGCGCGGCGGTCGACGGCAATCGGCGGAAGAGTGGTGATCGCGCATTGAACTGCACCGGTATTCTCCCCGGCTGTGATCTGAATCCGCGCAAACGGCTTGCAGCCCGAATAGAAGCCGTCCACGCTTAAAAATAATTCCTGCGGTGGCAGCAGGGGGCGGTTGCGGTCACCGCGCAGCAATTCGTAACGCGATTTCGTGTCGCGCCAAAAATGCTCCATTGAGCGCGTGACGTCCCGGTGCAGGCATAGAGCAGCCGGTTGCGGCAAATAATCGAAAAGCGTCGCTGTTTTCTCGAAAAACAGCGGCAGGTAATATTCAATTCCCGCAGGCGCCAGCCCTTGGCTCACATCTTTGTATAGACTGCTCTTCGAGGGGTCGCCCTCGAAACGCTCGCGGAAGTTGCGGCGAAAATGCTCCTGGCCATCCTTGCTCAGCGGAAATTCGCGCGCGGGCAACAGCCGAATTTCGTTGACCGGGTAAACACTGCGCTGAGAATCCACATCAAAAGTGCGGATGCTTTCGATTTCTTCGTCAAGCAAGTCAATGCGGTAGGGAAGAGCGCTGCCCATCGGGAAAAGATCGATCAACCCGCCGCGCACGCTGTATTCCCCGGGCGAGATGACCTGGGTAACATGAGTGTACCCCGCCAATGTCAACTGGCCGCGCAGCGTACCGCCGTCGAGTCTCTCCCCCTGCTTGATTAAAAAAGTGTATGCCGCTAGATAAGAAGGAGGTGGCAGCCGGTACAGTGCAGTGGTTACCGGAATGATCGCAATATCGCAGTCGTTGTGCGTGATGTGATACAGGGTGGCGAGACGCTCCGAAACCAGATCCTGGTGCGGCGAAAAGCTGTCGTATGGCAGGGTTTCCCAGTCAGGAAGCAGGTTGACTTTCAATTGAGGAGCGAAATACGGAATCTCTTCAAGCAAGCGTTGCGCGTCCTGAGCTGTTTCTGTGATGATGACCAGCGGTTTGGCTTTTACCGCAAATTGGGACAAAGCGAGGGCATCGCTCGAGCCGTGCAATCGGGCGTAGCGTTGAGATTGACCAGCAAGCGAAACAGCTTGGCCTAAGAGCATAAAAAACGGCATATTATAGGGCATTGAATAGGGAGCATAGGGACAAGGATGTTTTTTTCAGACCGGATGGATGCGGCGAACAGATTGGCTGCAAGGCTCTCAGATTACCGCGGAAAAAACGCGCTGGTTCTGGCCATTCCCCGCGGTGCGGTGCCAATGGGCAGGCGCATCGCCGACGAGCTCGGGGCCGAACTGGATGTAGTGCTGGTGCGCAAGATCGGCGCGCCGGGCAATCCGGAATTTGCAATTGGCGCGGTGGACGAAAGCGGCAGCATGTTTGTTACGGAGGATGCCGTTTCAACCGGCGCCAATGAAAGCTACCTGGCCCAGGAAAAGGAAAGGCAGCTCGAAGTTATGCGGCAGCGCCGAACGCAATACACGCCGCTGCACGCGCCCATCGATCCTGCGCGGCGCATTGTCATTGTGGTTGACGACGGCCTTGCCACGGGCTCTACGATGATTGCGGCGTTACGCGCTTTGCACCAAAGAAATCCCGAGAAACTGATATGTGCGGTGCCGGTAGCGCCGCCGGATACATTGGAAAAAGTAGAGCATTACGCCGATCAGGTCGTGTGCCTGCATGCTACGACTGAGTTCTTTGCCGTGAGCCAGTTTTACGCCCATTTCCCGCAAGTGGATGACGAAGAAGTAATGTCCATATTGCACCAAACCGGCGGGTCGAAATAAAAACGCGTTGCCGGCGTGCTGATGAAAAAGTAATAATGCAAGCTTCATAACGAGGCCTGAAATATTGAACTATTACGCTCTGATCCCGGCCGCCGGAACCGGTGAGCGCTTGGGCGGGCAGACACCCAAGCAATACCTGCTGCTTGGTGGCAAGCCCATGCTGTTCTACTCGGTGCGGCGGCTGTGCGCCAGCCCCAGAATCAAGGGCGTTTATGTGGTGCTGGCAGGTGGTGACGAGCGGTTTTCGCAGTACGATTGGAAAGCATTTGCGGGAAAGCTCACACCGTTATTCTGCGGCGGGGAGACGCGTGCGGCGAGCGTGCTGAACGGGCTGGTTGCAGCAAAAACTGATATCGGCGCTGACGATTGGGTACTGGTGCACGATGCGGCACGACCGTGCCTCAGCGCCGGGCTTTTAAACAAACTACTGGATGAGCTCGGCGATGATAATGTCGGCGGCTTGCTGGCGCTGCCGGTCGCGGATACGCTTAAGCGCGCTGACGGTGCCGAGCGGGTATCGCGCACTGAGCCCAGGGAACGACTATGGCAAGCTCAGACTCCTCAAATGTTCCGATATGGGACACTCGTCCGGGCGCTGCAAGCGATGCAGAATGCGCAAGTGACCGACGAGGCATGCGCCATTGAAGGGCTGGGTTTACAGCCGCAACTGGTGGTGAGCGATGTGCGTAATCTAAAGGTGACTCACGCGCAGGATTTGCAGCTCGCCGAATTGATATTGACTAGCATGGAGAAAGCATGAGAATCGGTCATGGATTTGATGTCCATGCGTTGGTTGAAAACCGCAAGCTCGTCATCGGCGGGGTTGAGATACCGTATAAAAAAGGTCTCTCGGGACACTCTGACGCCGACGTGCTGCTGCACGCAGTTTGCGACGCATTGATCGGCGCTGCCGCGTTGGGTGATATCGGCTCACACTTCCCCGACACCGACCCGCGCTATAAAGGTATAGACAGCCGCAAGCTTCTGCGAGAAGTGGGCAAGCTTTTAGCCGACAACGGCTGGCGCATCATCAATATTGATGCCACCATCATCGCTGAAGCGCCCAAAATGGCGCCGCACATCCCCGCAATGGTGAAAAATATCTCGCAGGATCTTGCCATCGATGTCAACGACGTCAATGTCAAGGCCAAGACCAACGAGAGGCTGGGTTATATCGGCCGCGGCGACGGCATCATGGCAGAGGCAGTAGCTTGCATCAAGTGTCTCAAATCGGAAAACAAGGGTCTGAAGACTTAGCGACGGCCAGAGTTTTTTTCGCGCTATGGCCGGATGAAGCAGTGCGCGGGCAATTCATGCAGTGGGCGCGGCTGCTGCATGAGACTTGTAATGGGAACATCACCAAGCCGGACAATCTGCACATTACGCTGGTATTTCTCGGAAACGTCGCAGTTTCCCGCCTTGACGAATTGAAAGTGCTTGCGTCCAAACTGGTCGGTAACTCTTTCAGTCTATGTTTCACAGCGCCTGGTTGCTGGCGACATAACCAGATTGTCTGGGCTGCGCCCGAACAAATACCACAGCACTTAATCAATCTCGTCAAAGCACTCGAGTGCTCGTTGCAAAGCGCGGGGTTTAGTTTCGATGAACGCCCTTATGCGCCACATCTGACTTTATTGAGAAAGGCGCGCTGGGACCCCCCGCGGCACGCTCCTAAGCAAATTAACTGGGAAATAAACGAATTCGTGCTGGTCCATTCCAACCGGGCGCAGAGCGGATCGCAGTATGAAGTCATCGGGCGCTGGCCGCTTTCTTTAGCTCCGGCGTCAACGCAATAGCCGCAACGCCGTTAATTACGGCAGCTAAGCAAACAAAAGATTCTATGCGTCTGTTATTTCTTTTCGGGCTTGTCCTGTTCGCCCTGGAAAGCCGCGCTGCGGCGATGGGATACGATGAGGCGCGTTTACTGCTCAACCGCACCAGTTTTGCCGCGAACGAAAACGAAGTAAATGAGTTCGCCAGGCTTAGTCGCGAACAAGCTGTGGATCGCATATTGGGCGGAGTCCGAACCAGCGCGGTGACAGTGCCGCCTGCGTGGGTCAACGATCCGATTACCCCGCCCAGAATCCTGCGCAATTTAAGCCCGGAAGAGCGCAAGGCGAAACGCCAGGAAGAAATAAAGAAAGGCATCGAGCTGCGCGCCTGGTGGCTGCAGGAAATGATTGCGACACCTTCGCCGCTGACGGAAAAGATGACGCTGTTCTGGCACAACCATTTCGTATCCAGCCAGCAGAAGGTGAAATACAGCAAACTCATGTACCAACAGAACGTGCTGTTGAGAAAATACGCGCTGGGCAGTTTCGCTGCATTGCTGCACGCGGTGTCCAAGGATCCGGCGATGATTATTTATCTGGATTCCGCGACCAACCGCAGGGGCCACCCGAATGAGAACTTTGCACGTGAGGTGATGGAACTTTTCACTCTAGGAGAAGGACATTACACAGAGGCCGACGTCAAGGAAGCGGCGCGTGCATTTACCGGCTGGAGCATCGAACCGGAAACCGGGGAATTCCGCTGGCGGCCCTTTTTGCACGACGACGGAGTCAAAACCATTTTGCACAAGTCCGGTAATTTTGACGGCGATGCGGTGTTGGATATTCTGCTTGCGCGGCAGGAAACTGCGGAATTCATTGTCGCCAAAATGTGGCGCGAGTTCGTTTCACCTACGCCCGATCCCAAGGAAGTCGCTCGCATCGCGGATCAATTCCGCAGCAGCCGCTATGAAATCAAGGTGGCGCTTCGCGGGATTTTGCTCTCAAATTCTCTGTACGCGCAGAATAACCGCGCAGTATTGATTAAATCGCCTGTTGAGCTGGTGGTGGGTACCTTGAGGCAATTCGATTTTAGCGTTCCAGACGCGCTGCCGTTTGCCTTTACGGTCGCTCAGCTTGGACAAAATTTGTTTTCGCCGCCCAACGTGAAAGGCTGGCCTGGAGGCGAGGCATGGATCAACAGCGCCACTTTGCTCGCGCGGAGGCAGTTCCTGGAGCGACTATTCCGCGCGCAGGAAATGCCGCAGGTCATGCGAACGGAAATGAAAGAGACTGGCAAGGTGAAGGGCGCGGCGAAACTCGGAATGGAAGGCCTCGAGCGTTTTGTGAAGGCGGTGGAAGGCATCCAGTTTGACGTAAACAAATGGCTTTCGCAGTTTAATGTCGACGAGCGCACGCAGGCAGCTCGGCTGGTGCTTGCCATTGCGCCGGTAGATCGGCTTGACAACAATGCGCGCGGACTCGAGCTCATCCGCCAGATCACGCGCGATCCCGTTTATCAGCTTAAATGATAGGGAGAGAAATGGACCGGCGCATTTTTCTGAAAAGCGTGGGGCTCGGCGGGTGCGTGGTGTTTTTTCCCAGGTTGCTTTATGCAGCTCCTCATGAAGACGAATATGGCAATCTGCTGGTATTGGTTGAGCTCAAAGGCGGAAACGACGGGCTCAACACCGTGATTCCGTATGCCGACAACGAGTACTATCGTTTACGTTCTGAAATCGCTATTCCGCGCGACCAAGTGCTGCAACTAAATGAACGCACCGGTTTGCATTTCTCGCTAAAACCGCTCATGCCTTTGTGGCAAGCGAGAGAGCTTGCAATCGTGCAAGGCGTGGGTTATCCGCAACCAAATCTTTCCCATTTCCGCTCGATAGAGATCTGGGATACGGCTTCCAGCAGTCAGGAGTATCTTGCAGAAGGCTGGTTGTCGCGGGTATTTGCCAGCGACCCGGTGCCGAAGCGGTTTGCCGCGGACGGTTTGGTGGTCGGAAGCCAGGACCTCGGACCGTTTTCCGGCGGTGACACACGCGCCATTACTTTAGCCAATACCGAACAGTTCCTGCGCCAAGCGCGCCTTGCGGGTGATGCCGGCTTGCAAGTGGCTAATCCGGCGCTCGCACACATCCTCAAGGTAGAAAACGATATTCAGCAGGCTGCAAGCCATTTGAAAAGCAATTATGAATTCAAGACCGAGTTTCCCGCCACGCAATTCGGCAACAGTTTGAAAAATGCTTCGCAAGTGATAGCGGGAGGTGGAGGCGTGGCGGCGATCAAGGTTTCACTCAATGGTTTTGACACGCACAGTGGCCAGCCGGGCACGCAACAGCGTCTGCTGGGAGAGCTTGCCGAGGGGCTTGCCGCGTTCAAGTCAGCGCTCGTTGAGACTAATCGCTGGAACTCGACACTGATCATGACCTATGCGGAATTCGGCCGCCGCCCGCAGGAAAATTTGAGCCACGGCACCGACCACGGCACATCGAACGCGCATTTCATGATCGGAGGAAAAGTTAAAGGTGGACTATATGGATCTGCGCCACTGCTCAAACAACTTGACGGCAATGGCAATCTTGCGTTTGGAGTCGATTTTCGCAGTCTCTATGCCACTGCAGTCGAGAAATGGTGGGGCCTGGATTCGCGAGATATCCTGGGCGGGAAATTTGCCCCTCTGGATATGTTGCGGGCTTGAGGTTGCGCGTGCCGCGAGCCGCCTTGTAACGATAATGTAATCTTTGGTCCGCAAGGTATAGGCGGTATAAAAAAATAGCGAAAGTTTGGGAAAATGTATTGACATTCGGAACGAATCGTAAAATACTTCGCGGCATCTGATTGTATGGAGATTCATTCATGGGTAGTCGCTCAAGTTCAACCGCGAAGAGTCGGCGAGGCTGACCCGCAGGATCTATCCAGCTCCATTTTCCCTGCCGCTGTCTCGCCCACCTGACGAGGCAGTGCGCTTCCAGTGAAGTTCATGCCGTGTTCTGCACGGCAATTAAATTAAGCGCGCTTTTTATCGAACTTGTAGTTGCCTGATTAGCAACCACAGGCCAACGCTGAACGATCTTTCCGTCGCGTATGCCCGCGTACGACCGTGGAAAGGAAAAAAATGAGAAAAATCACCGAGCAATACCTTTACACCGCGCTTCTGGCAGTAATCATTCTCATCTTGTTTATTGTGGCCAACGCGCATGCGGAAGGCCCGGAGTTGCCCGAGCTTGTCGGAGCGCAATACACGCTCATTGCGCAGCATCTGTTTCCCTTTCACGCTGCTTATTCTGGAGCCAAGAGCTTGACGAATGCCGGCGACACAGAAAAGACGCAGACTTTCGGTATATATACCGGCATGAAGGTCTGGAATCATCTGCAAGCCTATCTCGATGTTGAACTCTTCAGGGGCGCTGCGATCGGAAATGCCACCGGTCTCGGGGGACTGACTAACGGTGACGTCATTCGCCAAGGCTCGTTTGATCTTGGAAATGGGCCGTATGTCTCTAGGGCTTACTTGCGTTACTTCTGGCCTATGGGGGAAGAAATGGTTGACATTCCTCGAGGCATGGACCAGTTGCCGGGCAAGGAACCGGCGAAAAGGATTGAGATTAAGCTTGGCAAGCTCGCGGCCAATGATGACTTCGATCGCAACCGTTACGCGAATTCGACCCGTACGCAGTTCGAGAATTGGAGCCTGTGGAACAACACTGCCTGGGACTATCCCGCGGATACACGCGGCTATACCAACGGCGTCATGCTGGGTTACATCTCACCGGTCTGGGCACTCAGGTTCGGGATTTTTCAAATGCCTACAGTCGCAAACGGTCCGGACTTAGCCTATCCGTTAACCCAGTCTCGTAGCGAAAATCTGGAACTTACCCTCCAACCCAACCAATACGCAACCGTAGTGCGAGTCCTTGCCTACCGTAACATTGCCAACATGGGGATATACAACGATGCTATTGCGATCGGTCTTGCGCAGGGCACCGTCCCCAACGTTTCCGCGAACGACCAGCCCCGTCGAAAAAAATATGGATTCGGACTGAACGTGGAACAACCGCTTGCCGATGGCGGGGAAACCGGGCTGTTCGCCCGACTGGGCTGGAACGATGGGGCGACTGAAACGTATGCCTTCACCGAGGTGGATCGCACCGTGACGTTTGGTGCGCAGGTAGCAGGCAATCACTGGGGACGTAACGATGATCGATTGGGTATCGGGTTTGTGGTGAACGGGCTGTCCCCCGAACATCGAAACTACCTCGCTGCCGGGGGCAGTGGCTTCGACCTCGGTGATGGCGCGCTCAACTACGGTTACGAGAAAATTGTCGAGACCTATTACCGCATCCAGCTGATCAAGTACGCGCAGCTAGGCCCCAATTTCGAGTACATCGAAAACCCCGGCTACAACCGTGATCGCGGGCCGGCAGTAGTTGTGGGAATACGGCTTCATATCGAATATTAAAGTCGCTGATTGAACCACCGTGTCAGTATAATTGGCCGATAAGGAATCACAATGAGATCCGAACTAACAAAAGATAACTGGCTTCGGCGCGTGTTCCTGTCAAACAGGGAGAAAGCGCGACTGGCATTCTCCAGAATAATTGAAAACAAGAATCCTTTGGCCGGCATGACCTCACTGGGCGATCAGAGAACCCGGCTCATCGAAGCCGCGCGAAGCAACATCGTCGCAGTCCTCAATTCTATGAATTCATCATTAAACGGTTTGAATGAGGATGAGGCGCAATCGCGGCTCAAAGAACATGGGTTAAATGAAGTGGCGCATGAGCGACCGGCCACCTGGTACCGGCAACTTTGGCGCGCGTACAACAACCCGTTCAACCTGCTGCTTACCGGTCTTGGCATTATCTCGTACGTGACGGAAGACATCAAAGCGACCACCATTCTCTCAGTAATGGTGATATTGAGCTCCTTGCTTCGTTTTGTGCAGGAATACCGTTCGAACAAAGCGGCTGAGAAATTAAAAGCCATGGTCAGCACCACAGCAACGGTAAGACGCGCTAATGCAAAGGACTCAAAAACCAACAGCTCATCCGAATCGACGTTAATTTCCGCTTATTCTCACAGTTTCGATACACGGGAGATTTCTCTTAAATTTCTCGTGCCCGGCGACATCGTGCAGCTGTCCGCTGGAGACATGATTCCGGCGGATGTCAGGCTTCTTTCAGCAAAGGATTTGTTCATTAGCCAGGCGGTACTTACCGGTGAAGCCTTTCCGGTCGAGAAGAATGCGGATCCGGTGGTCAGCGAAATAGGAAACCCGCTGGAGTTGCCCAACATCTGTTTCATGGGCTCAAATGTGGTAAGCGGTGCAGCAATTGCGCTTGTCATCAATACGGGCAGCAAGACCTATTTTGGCGGTCTCTCAGAGCGGATTGTAGGTCATCGTGTGCCAACCGAGTTTGATAAAGGCATTCATCGGGTCAGCTGGTTGCTGATCCGCTTTATGCTGGTCATGGCGGCACTGGTTTTTTTGATCAACGGCGTGACGAAAGGTGACTGGACCGAGGCATCGCTATTTGCTATCGCGATTGCAGTCGGCCTTACCCCGGAAATGCTTCCAATGATTGTTACCGCGACACTTGCCAAAGGTGCTGTCATGATGTCGCGTAGAAAAGCAATCGTGAAGCGCCTAAATTCGATCCAAAACTTTGGTGCCATGGATATCCTGTGCGCGGACAAAACCGGAACGTTAACCGAAGACCGAATTGTTCTGGAGAAATACGTGGACGTGAACGGGCTGGAAAGTGAAGATGTATTGCGACACGCCTTCTTAAATAGCCATTATCAAACTGGGCTGAAAAACCTGTTGGATAAAGCGGTACTCAAGCATGCGGAAATTGCTGACGTGTTAAAAATTGCCAGCAACTACCGAATGGTTGATGAAGTCCCGTTTGATTTCGTGCGTCGGCGCATGTCAGTGGTCGTCAACGAGCAAGAGGACCACAACGAACTCATTTGCAAGGGCGCGGTCGAGGAAATTCTTAAAGTAAGCAATCAAGCCAAGGTGGATGGAAGGACCGTTGCGCTAAGCAATGATCTGATAACAAAGGTCATGGACCTCGTCAACGAGTTTAACGAAGATGGTTTGCGGGTAATTGCGGTTGCCTACAAGGAGACGCCGCCTGATCAAAGGAGTTACGGTGTCAAGGACGAATCCAGCCTTACCCTGCTGGGTTTTATCGCTTTTCTCGATCCTCCTAAAGAAACTGCGGGGCCGGCGATTACCGCGCTGAAACAGAATGGAATCCAGGTCAAAATTCTGACCGGGGATAATGATGTTGTAACGCGCAAGATATGCCGTGATGTTGGCATTGACGCCAGCCATATCGTGCTTGGAAGCGAAATTGATGCTTGGAGCGATGCCGAACTGGGAAGACAGGCGCAGGACACAGCAGTATTTGCAAAGTTGTCACCGGCTCAAAAGGAGAGAATTGTCCGGGTCTTGCAAATGAATGGCCACGTGGTGGGTTTCCTTGGAGACGGATTTAATGATTCTGCCTCCCTTCGGACTGCAGATATAGGCGTATCAGTTGATACTGCCGTGGACATTGCAAAAGAATCCGCAGACATCATTCTACTGGAAAAGAACCTGCTGGTGCTTGAGGAAGGTGTACTTGAGGGGCGCAAGACCTTCGGCAATATCGTGAAATACATTAGGATGGCTTCAAGCTCAAATTTCGGAAATATGTTCAGCGTTCTCGGGGCAAGCATGATTTTGCCTTTCCTGCCCATGCTGCCGATTCAACTGCTGATTCAAAACTTGCTCTATGACATATCCCAAATAGGGATTCCTTTTGACGGTGTGGACAAGGATTATTCGGAGCAGCCGAGAAAATGGGAAATCGGCGGTATCGGACGATTTATGCTATTCATCGGCCCGATTAGCTCGATTTTCGATTATTTGACCTTTGGGGTGATGTGGTTTGTGTTTTCCGCGAATACGGTCGGAACGCAATCGCTATTCCAATCGGGCTGGTTCGTGGAAGGACTGCTGTCGCAAACCCTGATCGTGCACATCATTCGCACCAGCAAGATCCCGTTTGTACAAAGTAGGGCAGCGTTGCCGCTTCTGCTCATGACTGTAAGCGTGATGGCAATTGGAATTTATATTCCGTTTTCTCCCATTGCCCATGTTGTCGGGCTGCGGCCGTTACCCGCGCTGTATTTTGTGTGGCTTGTCGCGATGCTTATTGGGTACACCGTTCTGACGCAATATGTCAAAGTCTGGTTTACGCGCAAATACGGCTTCAACTAATGTGCTAAGCCCGGGTTCGTTTAGCATTCTGCCGGTTCGGAACGGTTATCTGATGCCGGCGCCGTATACTCATAAAATAGCATAGCGGCAAATCATGAATATTCTGGCACTGGACACCTCCGGCGATTATTGTTCGCTCGCCCTGTTGATGGACGGCAAAGTGCTGTCGCGCGAGAAGCGGGTTGGGCAAAATCACTCTCAAGTGCTGTTGCCTCTGATTGACAGTCTCTTCTCAGAAAGCGGCATTTCACTCAAAAAGCTGGACGGAATCGCATTCGGCGCGGGACCGGGATCGTTTACTGGGTTGCGTATCGCGTGCGGGGTCGCGCAGGGGTTAGCGTTTGCCGGAGATTTGCCGGTCGCGGGTATTTGTACTCTGGAAGCGCTGGCAGAAGCTATGCCGGGCAGGCAGGTAATTGCCTCTCTGGACGCGCGCATGGGCGAGATTTATCATGCGGCATATAAAAAGAATGGTGACCGTTGGCAAAAGGTAAGCGAACCCGGCTTGTATCCGCCGTTGCGCGCCCCGCAGGTTGCGGGGGGCGGCTGGATTGGCTGCGGTAGTGGCTTCGCGGTATATCCGGGGGAATTGAAATTGCGTTATCGAGGACAGCTCAGCGAGGTCATAGCGGATGCGGTTCCCCACGCTAGGGAAATGGCGCGTCTTGCCGCCGGGGTGCTGGAGCGAGGAGAAGGATGCACGGCTGAAGCGGCAGTCCCGATTTATCTTCGTGAGAAAGTGGCGTTGAAAACGTTCGAGCGATGAGCGCGCAACTAGAGCAGGCGCCGCTGTTGCGGCCGATGCAGGTGACCGACATTGACGCGATAATGCGCATCGAGCGCAAAATTTATCCGCATCCTTGGACGCGCGGCAATTTCCGGGATTCCTTGAATGCGGGCTACAGCTGCTGGATCTACCGACTTGCACAAAGCATCATCGGCTATGCGGTGATGATGGTTGCTGGGGACGAAGCGCATTTGCTCAATCTCAGCATTGCCGCGGACTGGCAGCGTCAAGGGTGGGGCAGGAAACTGCTGCAGCTCATGTTAGAACTTGCGCGCCAGCACAGTGCGCGGGTAATGTTTCTCGAAGTCCGTCCTTCCAATGTGGCGGCGCTTGCGCTTTATGAAGGCTTCGGCTTCAGACGGATTGCAATGCGCCGCGGTTACTATCCCGCGGGCCCGGCCCGCGAGGATGCGATAGTACTGGAGCTACTGCTATGAGCGGCCGGCGTGAGGAAATCCTCAAAGAGTTGGGGCTCTGGCCGCAGTGGCGGCTCAAGAGTAACCGTGAAAGCGCCGGTAAACTTTCCGCAATAACTGATGATCGGCGTAACCAAATCCTGCGAATGAATTGGCAGGAGCTGAAAACCAGCGTCGCCGCATGCAAGGCTTGCCCATTGCATGAAAAGCGTACGCAGGCGGTTTTTGGCGTCGGCGACGAGAAAGCAGAGTGGCTGTTTATCGGTGAGGGACCGGGCGCGGAAGAAGACGCAAAAGGAGAGCCTTTTGTGGGACAGGCTGGCAAACTCCTCGACAGCATGCTTGCATCAATAGGGTTGAAGCGGGGCGAGAATGTATATATTGCAAACGTGGTGAAATGCCGTCCGCCGGGGAACCGTAATCCGGAACCACGGGAGGCTCAGCAATGCGAACCTTATCTAGAGCGGCAGATTGCGTTGATTCGACCCAAACTTATAATCGCACTGGGCAAGGTTGCGGCACAGAGCCTGCTCAAAGCGGACGCCACCATCTCCAGCATGCGCGGACGCTCGCTTGACTACCAGGGAATCCCCCTGATCGTGACCTACCATCCGGCATATCTGCTGCGCAATCTTCCGGACAAAGCCAAGGCATGGGCGGACTTGTGCTTTGCCAGAAAAACCATGCGCGGGTTGCTACAGCAGGTTACGCCGCAAACCGGAAACATCAACTCATCGTGAACAGGAGAACTCTATGCGCAGTACATTGGCTTACCTAATGCTGTCGTTGACCGCTTTGGGCTTGAGCGGATGCGGTTACAACACCCTGCAATCTACCGACGAACAGGTCAAAGCGAGCTGGGCGGAAGTGCTCAACCAGTATCAACGCCGCGCCGATCTGGTGCCGAATCTGGTGAATACGGTAAAGGGCTACGCGCAGCAGGAAAAAGACGTGCTATTGGGCGTGACTAACGCGCGCTCAAAGGTCGGGGCGATTCAGGCCACCCCTGAACTGATTAACGATCCGCAGGCATTCGCCAAATTCCAGCGGGCGCAGGGCGAGTTGACTTCCGCATTGTCGCGACTTTTGGTGGTCGCTGAAAATTATCCGCAGCTCAAGTCAGACGCGAATTTCCGCGATTTGCAGGCGCAGCTCGAGGGGACCGAAAACCGCATCACGGTGGCGCGCAACCGGTACATCAAGGCGGTCCAAGAATACAACGTTACGGTTCGTTCTTTTCCCAGCAACCTCACGGCGAAGCTTTTCGGTTTTGAGTTGAAGCCCAACTTTACCGTGGAAAACGAAAGCGCAATTGCCAAGCCACCCAAAGTTGACTTTTCTCCGTCCAGTAAATGATCAGGGCTTGGGCGCAGGCCTCATTCCTGCTGGCGCTTGGACTGGGTACCGCGCAGGCCGATGTTGCAGTCCCTCCACTTAAAGCGCGGGTCACCGATTTAACGGCCACTTTAAGCCGTGAACAGCAGGCGCGCCTGGAACAGGAACTGCAGAATTTCGAGGCAAGAAAAGGCAGCCAGCTCGCGGTGCTCATTGTGCCGACCACACAGCCGGAGACCATAGAGCAATTCAGCATCCGCGTCGCAGATTCCTGGAAACTGGGCCGCAGGGGAATAGATGACGGCGCGTTGTTGTTGATTGCCAAGAATGACCACAGCCTGCGCATCGAAGTCGGCTATGGCCTTGAAGGAGCGCTTAATGACGCGACTGCGAAGCGGATTGTAAGCGACATCATTGTGCCGTATTTCAAGAAAGGAGATTTTTTCGGCGGTATCGAGGCCGGCATGCAAAGTATGATGAAGGTAATAGAAGGCGAGCCTTTGCCTCCGCCCAGGCATGCCACTTTGCCCTCGTCTCATTCCGGAAATTTCGGAACTGCGCTGTTTATGGGCTTGATACTGGTAATGATCGTTGGCGGAATATTGCGCGCCCTATTTGGACGCTTTGCCGCGGCGACCCTAGTGGGGGGACTTATAGGTTTGCTGGCGTGGCTGTTTCTCGTCCCGTTGATCATGGCGGTAATAATTGGTGCGTTTGGTTTTCTGTTTACGCTTTTCGGCGGCAGCCGGGGCTGGTACGGAGGCTGGCCCGGCGGTTACAGCAGCGGCGGTTTTGGCGGGGGCGGGTTCAGCGGAGGAGGCGGCGGCTTTGGCGGCGGCGGCGCGTCCGGGAGCTGGTGATGTGAAACTGAAGCGCTTGTTCAAGCATCTGTCTACCGGCCACCTGGCTGTGAGGCGCGTTTTGCCGCCGCACTCGATACGTACCATCGAGCGGGCGATTCGCGAGAGCGAATCCACGCACGGAGGACAGATCCGTTTCGCGGTTGAGCCGGCGCTAAGCATCGCAGCGTTGCTGCATGGACAGAGCCCGCGTCAACGCGCCATCGATGTATTTTCGCAGTTGAAAATATGGGACACGGAACACAACAATGGCGTGCTGATATACGTACTGCTTGCCGACCGAGATGTGGAAATTGTCGCTGATCGCGGAATACACGCGAGACTCGGAAATGCAGGCTGGGAATCCATATGCCGTGAAATGGAACAGGCGTTTCGACAAGGGCGTTTTGAAGAAGGAGTCGTAGCGGGAATCAAGGCGGTTGGAAACCACCTGCGGCAGCACTATCCTTCAAAGCAACCCAACGAGCTTCCTGACAAACCGGTGATGCTTTAAGAGCGCGTCCTGAAATTGCGAAAGCGTCAGGTTTCAATTTTGTCCTGTGCGTGTCTGCGGTAAAGATAGGCCATTGCTCCGCAGCTGAACAAGCCAAAAATAATCATCACAGTAAATATAGAGAAGCCCAATTTATCAAGCACGGCGTAAACGCCCAGCATGGCGAGGATGCTCAGGTTTTCATTGAAGTTCTGCACCGCTATGGAGTGGCCGGCGCCCATCAATAAGTGCCCGCGGTGTTGCAGCAATGCGTTCATTGGCACTACGAAAAACCCGGCCATTGCGCCGATAAAAAGCAGTATCGCCAATGCGAGATACAGGTTTGTCACATAGGTCGTAGCCATGAGGCCGATTCCCATGGCAATGCCGACCGGCAAAATTCGCACCGATTTCTCAAGCTTGACGTATTTCGCGGCTATTATTGCGCCGATGGCTATGCCAATTGCTGCCACGGCAGTCAATTGTGTCGCCTTTTCCAGGCTGAATTTCAGTGCCACTGCTGCCCAGGCGAGAATCATGAGCCGCAGCGCCACCCCTACGCCCCAAAACAGCGTGGTGACGGCCAAGGACACTTGGCCGAGCGGATCACGCCACAACAGCCGGAAGCAGTGCCAGAAATCTTGCAATATGTACAAGGGATTTTTTTTTGGAAGTTTGTGGTCAATGGCTACTCTTGGAATATAGAGATTGAATGAAGCAGCTATAACATACAGGCCGAGAACAACGGAAATGGCAAATTCGGGCGGCGTATTAATTCCGGTTTCGATGCCGGGTATGTCAAACAACTCCAGATAGTGATTTGCAATTTGCGGATTTACCAGGAAGCTGCCCAATATAGCGCCCAAAATAATTGCTGCAACGGTAAGACCCTCCATCCAGCCGTTCGCCAGCACCAGTTTCTGCGGCGGCAGATATTCAGTGAGAATGCCGTATTTCGCCGGTGAATACATAGCCGCGCCGATGCCGACAATTCCGTATGCATAAAAGGGGTGCATTCCAATCAGCATGGCAAGACAGCCAGCCGATTTCACCGCATTGCTGATAAACATTACCGTGCCCTTGGGCAAAGAGTCTGCGAATGGTCCCACGAAAGGGGCGAGCGCGATGTAAGAAAATACGAAGAATTGATTCAATACTGGCTGTTGCCAGCTAGGGGCATCCATTTGCATGAGCAGGGCGATCGCCGCAAACAGCAGCGCATTATCGGCTAGAGCGGAAAAAAATTGCGCTGCAAGTATGATATAGAAGCCGAGCTTCATCCTCGGGAATGTGTTAGGCGGATATAATTTTTATTTGAACTGAATGACGATAATAAGTTTAATTTTGGCAGCTTTATAACATGAAACTGCGACTACCGCCATGTATTTACCTTGGGCTCTATTGGAAGTTGCCGTATTATGTTTGAATAGCACGCGGCGCTGCGCGCTCCAAAAATAGAACCTATTTATGCCTCGTCCGCTTCAGGTCCGCATCAACCTTTCAGCGCTGCAGAATAATCTCGCCGTGGCGAGGCGGCACGCTCCAAATTCGCGCATCATGGCAGTGATCAAAGCTAATGGCTACGGGCATGGCCTGCTGCGCGCCGCTCGCGGTCTTTCTGGCGCCGATGGATTTGCGGTCATAGAACTTAATGATGCAGTGGCGCTGCGCGAAGCGGGAATGCAGCAGAAAATTTTGCTGCTCAACGGATATTATGGGGTTGAGGAGCTGCCAGTCATCGCGGCGCACGGCCTGGCGGTGGTTATTCATAATCAAGAGCAAGTCGAAATGCTGGCGGCGGCGAAGTTGCATAAAAGACTCGAGGTGTTTCTGAAATTCAATACTGGGATGAACCGTCTCGGATTCAGGCCGGAAGTGGCGAACACCGTGCTCGCACAACTGATGACCAATAGCCACGTGCGTGACCTTACGCTGATGACACATTTCGCGTTCGCGGATGTTGAGGAGGGAATTGCAGGACAACTGGCGCGATTCAACAGCTTCGCCGCGCGCGCGAACCTGCCCCGAAGCTTGGCCAATTCGGCGGCGCTGATGCGCTATCCGGAATCTCACGGTGACTGGGTACGGCCAGGCATCATGCTATATGGCTCCTCGCCTTACGGCGACGTGGGCGCAAACGAATTGGGACTGCAGCCGGTCATGACACTTGCAAGCCGCATCATTGCCACACAGGAATTACAACCGGGGGAGCGCGTGGGTTATACCGGTGTTTTCACTGCCGACAAGCGCATGAAAATCGGCATCGTGGCTTGCGGCTACGCCGACGGTTACCCCCGCCACGCGCGCACCGGCACTCCGGTAAACGTCAACGGTAAAATCACCCGCACCTTAGGGCGGATATCTATGGACATGCTTTGCGTGGATTTGAGCGAAGTTCCCGGCGCCACGGCAGGCACACCGGTGACGCTCTGGGGCGAAGGCAACGCAATTGAAGATGTGGCGAAAGCTGCTGGCACTGTCAGCTATGAATTGCTTACTAAATTGAATTCGCGCGTACCAGTCATCGAGACCAATGGCTAAGGCAAAATCCGTTTACGTCTGCAGCGAATGCGGCGGGCAAACACCGAAATGGCAAGGACAGTGCCCGCATTGCTCGGCATGGAATACTCTAGTCGAAACGCTGGTTGAAGCTGCTTCCAAAAACCGCTTTGCTTCAGCTACGCCGGCCAAATTACAGTCCTTGGGCGAGGTGGAAGCGCAAGAACTGCCGCGTCAATGTACCGGAATATCAGAGTTTGACCGAGTGCTGGGCGGCGGGCTGGTGCACGGAGCCGTGGTCTTGTTAGGTGGTGATCCGGGTATCGGCAAATCCACTCTATTACTGCAGGCACTGTGCCATATGGGCGCACAGCGCAGCGTACTGTATGTGAGCGGCGAAGAATCCGCCCAGCAGATCGCTCTTCGCGCACGGCGCCTTGCGCTCGACGCCAAACCGCTGCAACTGCTGGCCGAAATCCAGCTGGAAAAAATTCTCGCCACGTTAGATTCACAGAAACCGGAAGTAGCGGTGATGGATTCAATTCAGACCCTGTATTCCGAAGCACTGCAATCTGCGCCGGGATCTGTGGCGCAGGTGCGCGAATGCGCGGCACAGCTTGCACGCCATGCCAAGCAAAGTGGTACGGCGATCATTTTTGTCGGACATGTGACCAAGGAGGGCGCGCTGGCCGGCCCGCGAGTGCTGGAACACATTGTGGATACTGTGCTGTATTTCGAAGGCGATACGCACTCCAGTCTCCGCTTGATCCGCGCAGTGAAAAACCGTTTCGGCGCAGTCAATGAGCTCGGTGTATTCGCCATGACCGAGAAAGGCCTGAAAGGCGTTAGCAATCCTTCGGCGCTGTTTCTTTCGCAACATGGCGATGAGGTTGCAGGTTCATGCGTGCTGGTCACGCAGGAGGGCACACGGCCTCTGCTGGTGGAAATACAGGCGCTGGTGGACGACGCGCACGCTCCGAATCCTCGGCGTCTCACCGTGGGACTTGAGCAAAACCGACTTGCAATGTTACTGGCGGTGTTGCACCGCCACGCCGGCATTGCGTGCTTCGATCAGGATGTTTTCGTCAACGCTGTCGGCGGAGTGAAAATTGCAGAGCCCGCAGCAGACTTGGCAGTGTTGCTGGCGATCGTTTCTTCGCTCAAGAACAAGCCGCTATCGCACAAACTGGTGGTGTTCGGCGAAGTGGGGCTGGCCGGAGAAATCCGTCCGGTGCAACGCGGCCAGGAGCGTCTCAAGGAAGCCGCCAAGCTGGGGTTCAAACAGGCGCTGATTCCCAGGGCGAACCAGCCGAAGCAGCGGATTGACGGCATTGAAATCGTGGCAGTGGAACGAGTGGAAGACGCGGTATCCCGAGTCCGCTAGTCCGAGGCTTTGCGCACGACCGTTGCTATTCAGAGAGCAAGCGGGTAAATTCATTTCAAGCAGTTCACTCGGCAAGACATTCAATTTTCGCTATTTGGCTTTACGAGGGCGCCATGGCTCGAATCAATCCTTACAACACCGACTTGGACAAAAACAGCGCGAACTATTCGCCACTTTCGCCGCTGAGTTTCCTGGAGCGCACCGCCTATGTTTATCCCCAACGCATTGCCGCCATCCACGGTGACCGCAATTTTACCTGGGCTGAAACCTATGCACGTTGCCGGCGCCTGGCTTCTGCCCTTGCGATGCGCGGCATGGGCGCCGGGGATACAGTGGCCGTGATGCTGCCCAACATCCCACAGATGTTAGAAGCCCATTTCGGTGTACCCATGACAGGTGCGGTGTTGAACACATTGAACACCCGGCTGGATGCCGAGGCGGTAGCCTTTATGCTCAAGCACGGCGAAGCAAAAGTACTGATAACCGACCGCGAGTTTTCCACCACCGTCGCCAAGGCGCTCGCCATGCTTGAAAAAAAGCCGCTGGTGATTGACGTCGACGACCCGGATTTCAAAGGCGGCGTGCTTTTGGGCGAATCGGATTACGAAGGGTTTCTTAAAACGGGTGATCCGGATTTTGCCTGGTCGCTTCCCGAAGACGAGTGGGATGCGATATCGCTTAACTATACTTCCGGCACCACCGGCAACCCCAAGGGAGTGGTGTACCATCATCGCGGCGCGTACCTTAACGCGGTAAGCAACATCATAGATTGGGGCATGGCGCGCCATTCGGTTTATCTTTGGACGCTGCCGATGTTTCACTGCAATGGCTGGTGCTTTCCATGGACCATGGCGGCGATTGCGGGCACCAATGTGTGCCTGCGCCGGGTGGATCCCAAGCTGATACTCGATGCAATCCGCAGGCACAAGGTGACGCATTATTGCGGCGCGCCCATCGTACACAGCATGCTGATAAACGCCCCGGCCGATTTAAAAACCGGCATCAACCATCCGGTCAGCGGCCTGGTCGCGGCAGCCTCGCCGCCCGCTGCAATGATCGAGGGCATGGAGCGCTTAGGCTTCAATCTGACACACGTATATGGGCTGACCGAAACTTACGGACCAGCGTCGGTCTGCTCCAAGCATCCGGAATGGGAACAACTGGATATTTCCGCGCGCACCGAGCGCAACGGCAGGCAGGGTGTGCGTTATACCATGGAGGAAGGGATGACAGTGATGGACTCCGAAACGATGCGACCAGTGCCGTGGGACGGACAGACCATGGGTGAAATCATGTTTCGCGGCAACATTACCATGAAAGGTTATCTCAAAAACCCGAAGGCGAGCGCCGAAGCCTTTAAGGGAGGCTGGTTCCATTCGGGCGATCTGGCGGTGATGCAACCCGACGGCTACGTAAAAATCAAGGATCGCTCGAAAGACATTATTATTTCCGGTGGAGAAAATATATCCTCGCTGGAGGTGGAAGACATGCTTTATCGCCACCCGGCGGTTTTGGCGGCGGCAGTGGTGGCGCAGCCTGACTCGAAGTGGGGTGAGATACCCTGCGCTTTTGTGGAATTGAAGGAAGGCGCGAATGTAACCGAGAATGAAATCATCGAGCACTGTCGCAGCAGCATGGCGCACTTTAAGGTGCCGAAGAGGGTGATATTCGGCGTAGTGCCCAAGACCTCGACGGGTAAAATACAGAAGTTCATGTTGCGGGAACGCGCCAAATCGGCTTCGGCGATAGAATAAAAAATACCTGCTGCCTAGCCAAATTTAATTCGCCTTTACTAGTTTTTAAAAAAATCGTTCAACTCGTCACACTGACCCGGAAAACAATCGATCGATGATGAGCAGCGAATATATATTGGAAACGCACAACCTCACCAAAGAATTTAAGGGCTTCGTGGCGGTAAATGATATTGGTTTAAGAATCAAGCGCGGTAGCATTCACGCTTTGATTGGACCAAACGGCGCAGGGAAAACCACCGTTTTCAATTTGCTCACGCGATTTTTGGCCCCCACCAACGGCCGCATAATTTTCAACGGCGCCGATATTACCGAGGAAAAACCGGCGCAGGTTGCGCGACGAGGCATCATCCGCTCCTTCCAGATTTCCGCGGTGTTCCCGCATCTCACTGTTCTGGAAAATGTGCGTATTGCGTTACAGCGTAAGCTTGGTACCTCGTTTCATTTCTGGCGCTCGGAAAAGACGCTGAAAGCGCTGAACGATGAAGCCATGGCATTGCTGGAAGCGGTGGACCTCAATGCGTTTGCCACGATGGTCACCGTGAGGCTGCCATACGGCCGAAAGCGTGCGCTGGAAATTGCCACCACAATGGCGATGCAACCGGAAATCATGCTGCTTGATGAGCCGACCCAGGGCATGGGTCATGAAGACGTTGGCCGCGTGACCCAACTCATCAAGAAAGTTTCAGCAAATCGTACCATCCTGATGGTGGAGCACAACTTGAGCGTTGTTGAAAATTTGTCCGATACCATCACGGTACTGCAGCGCGGCTCGGTGCTGGCCGAAGGGCCCTACCAAGAGGTCGCGAAAAATCCTCAAGTGCTCGAGGCCTACGTCGGGAGCGCTCATGATTAGCACCCAGACGGATGGCGAACTGCTGCAGGTCAAAGACTTGCACACCTATTATGGCGAGTCGCATATCCTGCATGGTGTGAATTTTTCGGTAAGTCGAGGCCAGTTGATTGCGCTACTTGGACGCAACGGTGCCGGGCGCACCACGACATTGAGAGCTTTGCTTGGCCTAGTAGGCAGACGCACGGGTTCCATAAAAGTGGACGGCGCGGAAACGATTCACCTGCCGCCACACAAGATTGCGCATTTGGGCATTGGTTATTGTCCCGAGGAGCGCGGAATTTTTGCCAGCCTTTCGTGTGAGGAAAATTTGCATTTGCCCCCGGTGGTTGGACAGGGGGGTATGTCGGTTTCGGAAATTTACCAGATGTTCCCCAATCTTGCCGAGCGCAAGACAACTCCCGGGATGCGACTTTCCGGCGGCGAGCAGCAGATGCTGGCGCTGGCGCGAATTTTGCGCACCGGTGCGAAACTGCTGCTCCTCGATGAAATTACCGAAGGTCTAGCACCGGTGATTGTTCAGGCAATGGGCAGGGTTATCGGTAGGTTAAAAGAGAAAGGCTTTACCATAATCTTGGTGGAACAGAATTTTCGGTTTGCGGCGCCTCTTGCGGACCGGCATTTTGTGATGGAGCGCGGGCAGATCGTCATGACGGTTGACAAGCAGGAATTGAAATCGAATATTCAGACGCTGCATGAGTATCTCGGTGTTTAATTATTTTTATAAGGGGAATCAATCATGGGACATAGATTGCTGGCTGCATGGGTAGGCGCCTGCCTTTCGCTGGGGGTAAATCAGGCATTTGCGGCGGACAAGATTTCTGACGGCGTGGTGAGAATCGGCGTATTGACCGACCTGTCCGGCCTCTATTCCGATCTCTCGGGTTCGGGCTCGGTGCTGGCGGCGCAGATGGCAATCGATGATTTCAAAGCGCAGGCCAAACCCGGTTTCCGGATCGAGATGATTTCGGCGGATCACCAGAACAAAGGCGACATCGCCGCCAACATCGCGCGCGAATGGTTCGACACAAAGAATGTGGATGTGATTGTAGATCTGGTAACGACCTCCACGGCGCTTGCAGTGATGAAAGTAGCGAAGGAAAAAAACAAAATCACCTTGGTTTCAGGCGCCGCATCCACCCGAATTACCAACGAGGATTGCACCGATACCAATGTGCATTGGACATACGATACTTACGCGCTGGCCACGGGAACGGGTCGGGCGGTAGTCAAGCAGGGGGGGGATACCTGGTTCTTCGTTACTGCCGATTACGCGTTCGGCCAGTCGCTGGAAGCGGATACTTCGAAAGTTGTACTCGCCAGTGGCGGCAAGGTTTTGGGCTCGGTGCGTCATCCTTTCCCCGGAACCGATTTTTCGTCTTTCCTCCTCAAAGCGCAAGCTTCCGGCGCCAAGGTGATTGGGCTTGCCAACGCCGGGACCGACACCACCAACTGCATCAAGCAGGCGGTTGAATTCGGCATCACGCCCAAGCAGACGCTCGCCGGCTTGTTGCTCTTTATTACTGATATTCACAGCTTGGGGCTGAAGACGGCGCAGAATATGTACCTCACCGAAGGCTTCTACTGGGACTACAACGACGGAACGCGCGCGTGGTCGAAGAGGTTCTTTGAGAAACACAAAGGAATGCCGACCATGGTGCATGCCGGTGTCTACTCTGCGGTCATGCATTATCTCAGCGCCGTCAAGGCTGCCGGCACCGACGATACCTCCACCGTGATGAAGAAAATGAAGGAAACGCCTGTCAACGATTTTTTTGCTCACAACGGCAAGATTCGCGAAGACGGCCGCATGGTGCACGATATGTATCTGATGCAGGTCAAAACCCCTGCGGAATCGAAGGTTCCGTGGGATTACTACAAGGTGAAGCAGGCAATTCCTGGGGACGAAGCCTTCCAGCCGTTGTCAGAAAGTCGCTGCCCGCTGGTGAAGAAGTGAGCCGGCCCAGAAGGCCCGTGGTCATCCGCAGGAGCGAGGCAGCTAAGGACCAGTTTCCGGACTAAACAGCTTCTTCGCTACGTTCAGAATGGCGGTTTAACATCATGACCGAAGTGTTCGGCGTTTCCCTTCCGGGCTTAATGGGCCAGCTCGTGGTCGGACTCGTGAACGGGTCGTTTTATGCCATGCTGAGCCTGGGCCTGGCTATCATCTTTGGCCTGCTCAACATTATCAATTTTAGCCACGGCGCGCAGTACATGATGGGCGCATTCATCGCCTGGATTGGCTTAACGCAAGTAGGCGGGTGGATAGGCCATCCGGATTTGACAGTCAATTACTGGCAGGCATTAATTTTAGCGCCGGCGGTTGTTGGCGCGTTCGGGATACTGATTGAGCGGACGATGTTGAGGCGCTTGTACCAGCTTGATCATCTCTACGGTCTACTGCTCACCTTTGGCCTTGCACTCATCATTGAGGGGGTGTTTCGCTATTTCTATGGCATTTCGGGGCAGCCCTACGATATTCCCGAATCCCTCAGCGGTGTTTTCAATTTGGGGTTCATGTTTCTGCCGAAGTATCGGGCGTGGGTGGTCGTTGCTTCGCTGACGGTGTGTTTCGCGACATGGTATTTCGTAGAACGCACTATGCTCGGCGCATATTTACGCGCCGGAACGGAAAACCCGAAACTGCTGCAGGCGTTTGGTGTCAACGTACCTCTCTTGGTTACGCTTACCTACGGTTATGGCGTTGCGCTCGCAGCGTTTGCGGGGGTTCTGGCCGCTCCCATATTTTCGGTCAATCCGGTCATGGGCTCCAACTTCATCATCGTCGTGTTTGCGGTGGTAGTGATCGGTGGCATGGGCTCAATCATGGGCGCGATAGTGACCGGCATCGGTCTGGGATTGATTGAAGGACTGACCAAAGTGTTCTACCCGGAAGCGTCAGCCGTAGTAGTTTTCGTCATCATGGCCATTGTGCTCCTGTTGCGTCCTGCCGGTTTGTTCGGGAGAGAAAAATAATGAGTCGGGACGGACAAATCATGCTGGCACTGTTGGCCGCGGCGCTCGCCGCACCATTCGTCATCTACCCGGTGTTCCTGATGAAACTGCTGTGTTTTGCTCTCTTTGCCTGCGCGTTTAATCTACTGCTGGGTTATACCGGTTTACTGTCGTTTGGGCACGCAGCGTTTCTTGGCACTGCCGGTTATATTGCCGGGTATGCTGTCAAGGTAATGGGTTTCACCCCTGAATTGGGCATACTCGCCGGTACGGCGACAGCAGCGCTGCTGGGATTCGTCTTTGGTAGCTTGGCGATTCGCCGTGCCGGTATTTATTTTGCGATGATCACACTCGCCCTGGCGCAGATGGTTTATTTCCTTTGCCTGCAATTCAAATTCACAGGAGGCGAGGACGGCCTGCAGGGGGTGCCACGCGGCCATCTGTTCGGCGTCCTGGATCTGCAGCAGCCGTTCATCATGTATTACTTCGTACTTGCCGTGTGTGCCGCCGGTTTCCTGATCATTTACCGTGCCATCCATTCGCCTTTTGGTCAGATACTGAAAGCCATACGCGAGAACGAACCGCGCGCCATTTCGCTGGGTTATGACGTTGGTAGGTACAAGCTGCTCGCCTTTGTGCTTTCGGCGGCGCTTTCGGGTCTGGCTGGCGCAACCAAAACACTGGTGTTCCAACTTGCTTCGCTTACCGATGTCCACTGGCATACGTCGGGTGAAGTGGTGCTAATGACCCTGCTGGGCGGCATGGGCACCGTGTTCGGACCGATCGCCGGTGCGGCGATCGTGGTAAGCCTGCAAAACTATGCGGCGCAACTGGGAGAGTGGGTCACGGTGATCACTGGAGCGATTTTCGTGATCTGTGTGCTGGCTTTCCGCCGCGGGGTAATCGGTGAATTGGCCGCCTATTTAAACGAAGCAAAGAAATCGAATCCATGAATGTCCTGGTGATCCAGCGTCCAAATGTAGATAAAAGCCAATCGAAATTGCGGTAGTAGAAGCACCCTGCCTAAATTACAATTTACATTTGGGTTGGTGGAGGCGGCTGATATGGAAGCAATCGTGCGGGGCTGAATCGAGGAATAACCATTATGTTGACATGGTTCTGGATACTTGTAGCTCTGGCACTGGTCTTGGGCCTGGCCTACCACCGTGCTTCTGGCTGGGTATGGAGCGCGGGCGTCCTCGCTCTTGCAGTAATAACCATTAACTCGGTTCCCGCGTTAAGCGTGCTGCTGTGGGTCGCTTTTGCGGTTTCACTTACTGTTAATCTCCCTTTCGTGCGATCGAGGCTGATTAGCGAGCCGCTACTTTACAGATTCAAAAAAACGCTGCCACAGGTTTCCCAGACCGAACGGGAGGCCTTGGATGCCGGCACCGTATGGTGGGATGGCGATCTGTTCAGTGGGAGTCCCAACTGGAAAAAGCTCCTCGCGGTACCAAAGCCGCAGCTCACTCAGGAGGAACAGGCATTTCTCGACGGGCCAACAGAGCAGTTGTGCGCGATGGTGGATGAATGGCGCATCACGCACGAGCTTTACGATTTGCCTGCCGAAGTCTGGCAGTTCATTAAGGACCAGGGATTCTTCGGCATGATCATTCCCAAGCAATACGGGGGCAAAGGTTTTTCGGCTCTGGCGCATTCTGCGGTGATAACCAAGCTTGCGTCACGCAGCGGCACGGCAGCAGTATCGGTGATGGTTCCCAATTCCCTGGGTCCGGCTGAACTGCTTTTGCATTACGGCACCGAGGCGCAAAAAAATCATTATCTGCCGCGCCTGGCGCGGGGACAGGAACTTCCTTGCTTTGCATTGACCGGACCCGAGGCCGGTTCGGATGCGGGCTCGATTCCGGATTACGGCGTCGTCTGCCGCGGAGAATTTCAAGGAAAGCAAGACGTGCTGGGAATCCGCGTTACTTGGGAAAAACGTTACATCACGCTCGGCCCGGTGGCGACTTTGCTCGGGTTGGCATTCAAATTGTATGATCCCGACCGCTTGCTTGGGGGGGATGAAGAGGTGGGCATCACGCTGGCGCTGATACCGACCAATATGCCGGGCGTGAACATTGGGCGCCGCCATTTTCCACTCAATGCGGTTTTCCAGAACGGGCCTAACTCCGGCAAGGATGTGTTCATTCCCATGAATTGGGTAATCGGCGGAGCGGAAAGCGCTGGTCACGGCTGGCGCATGCTGATGAACTGTCTGGCAGCGGGACGCTCGATTTCTTTGCCGGCCAGCAGTACCGGCATGAGCAAGCTTGCGGCGCGCGCTACCGGCGCCTATGCGCGTGTAAGAGTTCAGTTTAAAACCCCGATCGGCAAATTCGAAGGGGTGGAAGAAGCGCTGGCGCGCATCGGCGGCAACACTTACATGATGGACGCGGCGCGCGCGATGACCGCAGGTGCGCTAGACCTCGGCGAGAAACCTGCGGTGATTTCAGCCATCGTCAAATATCATCTTACCGAGCGCGGACGCCAGGTCATCAACGACGCGATGGATGTGCATGGAGGCAAGGGCATTTGCATGGGCCCCGGCAATTATCTGGCGCGTGCCTATCAGCAAGTTCCCGTCAGTATTACCGTGGAAGGCGCGAATATTTTGACGCGCAGCATGATTATCTTCGGGCAAGGTGCGATCCGTTGCCATCCATATGTGTTGCAAGAAATCGCTGCCGCAAATAATCCGGATGTCGAAGTGGCGCTGGCTCAATTTGACTCTGCGCTGTTCGGGCATATGCGCTTTACTTTAAGCAACGCGGTGCGCTCGCTGTTCTTGGGATTGACCGGTGCGCGGCTCACGGTGGTTCCCAGAGCGCCGGATACCGCAAGCTATTTCCAGCAACTGACACGCATGAGCGCCGTGTTTGCACTGGTGGCGGATGTGGCATTGTTGGTGCTCGGGGGAAGACTGAAACGCAAGGAAAAACTTTCGGCGCGGCTCGGTGACGTGTTAAGCCTGCTTTACCTTTGTTCCGCAGTTTTGAAGCGCTACGAAGATGAGGGCGGGCAGCGCGCCGATTTGCCTCTGCTGCACTGGTCTTTGCAGGATGCGCTGTGGCGCATGCAGCACGCCATCAGCGGGGTACTCGATAACTTTCCTCGCAAAGGCTGGGCATGGCTGCTGCGGCGCATGGTATTTCCTTTGGGCAAAACCGTCAGTCCGCCGAGCGATAAGCTGGGCTGGCAAGTCGCGAGTCTGCTGCTTGAACCTTCTGCCACTCGCGACAGACTGACGGCGGGGATCTATATTCCGGTCAACGAGGCCGATCCGATTGGACGCCTCGATATCGCGCTACAGAGCGTAATTGCAGCTGAAGCCATTGAAGCTAAAATTCGCGAAGCAGTTAAAGCGGAACGCATCGCGGGCAAAACAACCGAGGAAAGCACGGCCCAAGCCGTACGGGAAGGGATCATCAGTGCGGCCGAAATGGAGATATTGGCGAAAGCGAAGGCACTGCGCCGTGAAGTCATCATGGTGGACGATTTTCCGCCTGATTTCGGCAAGGCCGCGCCCGCGAAAGACGGGGCTACGCAACGAGAAATGTTATCCTCGGGCAGGAAGACGGCGTAATGCAGACGATCCGGCCAAGCGCGTCGTGGCATGGATCGAAAGGTGCGCAAACTCGCCATGTCGCTCGAACGTAAAACCATATTCATCACCGGCGCCTCGCGCGGCATCGGGCGCGGGGTCGCCCTGTGCTGCACGTGACGGGTTGAAAATCGTGGTAACCGGCAAGACCGTAAAGCCTCGCGTCAAACTTACCGGCACCATTTACAGCGTTGCGGACGAAGTACAGCCGGCAGGCAGCAAGGCGTTGCCGATCCAACTCGATGTGCGCGATGAAAGCGCAGTTTACGCGGGTGCCGATGCTGCGGAAACATTTGGCGGGATCGATATTTTGGTGAACAACGCCGGCGCTATCAGTTTAACCGATACGCAAGCACGCCGATGAATCGCTTCGATCTCATGTTCTCAATCGACGTGCGCGACACGTTCCTAAGCTCGCAGGCATGCGTCCCTTATCTTAGGCGCGCCGCAAATCCGCATATTCTGAATCTGTCGCTGCCAATCCATTTGCATGCCAGATGATTCAAAAACCATCTCGCCTACACCATGTCTAAGTACGGCATGAGCCCGTGTACCCTAGGAATGTCTAAGGACTTGGCAGGCTGTGGCATTGCGGTCAATTCACTGTGGCCGCGCGCGACCATTGCCACTGCAGCGATCGAAACGCATTTCCCGAGTGAAGTGTACAAGGCGAGCCGAAACCCGCAGCTCATGGCGGATGCGGCTTATATAATTTTCAATTGCGACAGCCGCAGCACGACCGCCAATTTCTTTCCTGATGAGAATGTTTTGCGCGGCGCGGGAATTACCGATTTTTCGTTGTATGCCTAACGCCTGGTGCTAAGCTCGCGACCGATTTGTTTGTCGATTAAAATGTCATGTTGAAATATTTCGCGGATACCGAGAGCTTGAATCAAAAATTGCCCGAAACGCATATTATTCCCGTTGCGACTGCGGGTACTTTAAGCGGACTGTTCCGCGAGCGTGTCAGGCGCACGCCGGATGCCGTTGCCTACCGTGAGTTCAATCAGCAGCACGGCAATTGGCGCGATTACACGTGGGAGCAGATGCAGCGCCAAGTGGTGCGTTGGCAGGCGGCATTGAGAAGCGAGGCGCTGGTGTCTGGCGACAGGGTAGCCATGATGCTTCGCAACGGAACTGACTGGGTCATCGTGGATCAGGCGGCCTTGGGTTTGGGGCTGGTGGTGGTGCCGCTTCACACCGTGGACCGCCCGGACAACGTGGCTTATATACTGAAGGATGCCGGAATCAAATTACTTCTTCTTGAAAACCGGGAGCAATGGAAGCAGCTTGAAGCAGTACGGAACGAGTGGGAAGGCTCGGGCCTGCAACGCATCCTGGTGCTGAATGGAATCGACATCCCTGACAGAAATGATGCGCGCCTCGCAGCAGCGCAAGATTGGCTTCCTGAAGAAGGCGCGCAGGAAATGGAAACGCTGGGAAAGCCCGGCGAACTTGCCACCATCGTCTACACTTCCGGCACCACCGGGCGTCCAAAGGGAGTGATGTTAAGCCATTTTAATATATTGTCGGACGTGCACGATTCACTGCAAACCTTGCAGCTGCCGCAGGATTCGCTGTTCCTGTCATTTCTGCCGCTCTCGCACACCTTCGAGCGCACCGTCGGCTATTATCTGGCTATCATGGCGGGCGGTACGGTTGCTTATGCGCGCTCCATACCGCTGTTGGCAGAAGACCTGCAGAGCATCCGACCCACGATCCTGGTTTCTGTGCCGCGCATTTATGAAAGGGTTTATGCGGCTATCAAGGCCAACCTGCAGGAAGGGCCCGCATTCAGGCGGCGAATGTTTGATTTGACCGTGGCGGTCGGCTGGAGTCGCTTCGAATGTCTGCAGAAGCGTGGACCGTGGCGGGTCGCGCATTTGTTGTGGCCGCTGTTGAATCATCTGGTGGCATGCAAAGTAGCAGCAAGATTGGGAGGCAGGTTGCAAACCGCGTTGAGCGGTGGCGCCGCGCTGTCACCGGAAATCTCCAAAGTCTTTGTCGCGATGGGCTTGCCGCTTTTACAAGGCTATGGCCTGACCGAAACCAGCCCGGTAGTGTGCGTAAACCGGATTCATGATAATGTTCCGGCGAGCATCGGACCTCCCATTCCCAATGTAGAAGTGCGCGTTGGAGAAAACAATGCATTGCTGGTGAAAGGTTCCATTGTCATGCTCGGTTACTGGAACAATCCTGAAGCCACCAGCGCGATGATCGGGCCTGACGGCTGGCTCAACACCGGCGACACGGCGCGCATCGATGATTCAGGCAAGGTCTATATCACTGGGCGGTTGAAAGACATAATCGTTATGTCGAATGGCGAAAAGATTCCGCCATTCGACATGGAAGCGGCCATCGCTCGAGATTCCCTGTTTGAGCAGACCATGGTGATCGGCGAGGCGCGCCCTTATCTTGCCGTGCTTGGGGTGCTCAACGAAGGGCAATGGAAGAAGGCTGCGATGGAGTCGGGAATTGATCCGCTGGCGCCAGACATTCTGCAAAGCGAAACCGCTGAACAACTGGTGCTTAGGCGGATTTCGCACCAGCTGCGGGATTTTCCGGGCTATGCGCAGGTGCGCCGGGCGGCGCTCACGCTGGAACCGTGGAGCATCGATAACGGGTTGCTTACGCCTACTATGAAACTACGCCGGCTGCAGGTGATGGAGCGTTATAAAAAACAGATCGCCAAGCTTTACGAAGGACACTGAAATATGGCCGAAATCGAAAAAGTTACGCTGCCGCTTGATAAGCAGCCAGCGTTGCGGGTAGTGCCCATGCCTTCCGATTCGAACCCCGTCGGGGACATCTTCGGAGGCTGGATCATGTCGCAGGTGGACATCGCGGGAAGCATACCGGCTATACGCCGCGCGCGAGGCCGTGTGGCCACAGTGGCGGTAAATGCGTTTTCTTTCAAGCAGCCGGTATTTGTAGGTGATCTGGTAAGCCTGTACGCGGATATCGTACGCGTCGGGCGTACTTCGATCACGGTGGACGTTGAAGTGTTTGCGCAGCGCGGCCCGCTGGACATCGAATGCGTTAAGGTAACCGAAGCGACGCTGACCTACGTGGCAGTGGACGGAAACAGGAAGCCGCGTGTCGTCCCGCCGGAGTGATGTACAGTTTTCTCTTTGGTCGAGTGGCAGACGATATTAAGATGCTGGCTGAGTTATCCTGGCGGTTTTATCAAGACCCTCACATAAGGAATCAAAGATGAAAAAGACGGGTTTTTTGTGCCGATCCGCAACAGCCGCCGTGTTGGGTGCGCTGTTCTGCGGATTGACGGGCGACGCGCTCGCTGCAGGTTTTGCCCTGAATGAACAAAGCGGAAGTGCAATGGGCGTCGCTTTTGCCGGCAGCGCGGCAAGCGGCGAAGACGCAAGCACGGTTTTTTATAATCCTGCAGCGATGGTACTTATTTCGGGCACCCAGTTGTCGCTGGGCGTTCACGGTGTCATGCCTGATCTGACATTCACAAATCAGGGTTCGTTCACCGCGGGTGGCCCCTTAATAGGAAATGACGGCAGCGGGTCGGCCAAGGGGGTGGTTGTTCCCAATTTTTACCTGGTCACCGATATCTCGCCCAACATCAAGTATGGTTTTGGCGTAAGCTCGCCGTTCGGCTTGCAGACCGAGTATAACGGCACTTGGGTAGGGCGCTACCAGGCGCTGAAGAGCCAACTCCAGTCGTACGATCTCAACCCCAGCCTGGCGTACAAGGTAAATGATCGGGTATCCTTCGGCGCGGGTTTCAACGCGCAGTACATCAACGCGTCCCTCAGCAAGGCTATCGATTTTGGTTTGCTTAGCGGTGGCGTGCCGCAATCGGCGGATGGCGCAGTCGAAGCCGCAGGTAACAGCTGGGCCTATGGCTATAACCTCGGCGCGCTTTTTCAGTTTCCCACTTCAACCCGCGTGGGTATCGCTTATCGCTCAAAGGTTCACCAAACGCTGGTGGGAAGCGCGACGTTTAGCAATGTGCCTGCTTCGTTATTGGGTGATCCGCGTTTTGCCAACAGCAAAATGACAGCGGCCGTAACATTGCCGGACTCGATTTCCTTAAGCCTGGTTCAGAAAATCGGTGACAAATGGGAATTGCTCAGCGATGTAAATTTTACCCGCTGGAGCTATTTCAATCAGGTCGCAGTTGTCTTTGCGAACGGGCAAACGAGTGTCACCCAGGAAAACTGGCGCAACACATTCCGCGGCACGCTCGGAATGACTTACCGGTTCAGCGATCGCTTTAAGCTGCGCGCCGGAGGAGGCTTTGACCAAAGTCCGGTGCGGACCGGGTACCGCACGGCGGCCATCCCCGATAGCCACCGCAAAATACTTGCAACGGGCTTAAATTACAAGTACTCCAAAGCCGACTCGGTAGATTTCGCCTACCAGCACTTATTCTTCAACGATGGCGGTATTGCCAACAACCAGTTGTCGTCGGGCGGGGGGTTCCTGATAGGTACATATAAAATTGATGCAAACATTCTGAGTCTGCAGTACAACCACGATTTTTAGGGTTGGACCTCGGAGCGGGAACAATTAATGTCACTGGAATTGCCTCATATCGTGCGAAACGCGGCGGTGCTGGGCGCGGGCGTCATGGGCTCGCAAATTGCCGCTCATCTGGCAAACGCAAATGTTGAGGTAACGCTATTTGAGCTGACCGCCAAAGAAGGCAACCCAAATGCCAACGTGCAGAAGGCGCTGGACATCTTGCGGAAGCTCGAGCCAAGTCCGCTATCCGTGCCTTCCCGCGCATCATTTATCCGCCAGGCCAATTACGACCAGAATCTGGAACTGCTCCGCGAGTGCGACATCGTGATAGAAGCGATATCCGAGCGCCTGGACTGGAAGGCGGATTTATACCGGAAAGTCGTCCCGCATTTGGGTGAGCAGACAATTCTTGTCAGCAATACCTCCGGTCTATCCATAAACAGGTTGGCCCAGGCGTTACCGGAAGCAATCCGCCACCGCTTCTGCGGGGTGCATTTTTTCAACCCGCCCCGCTACATGCATTTGGTAGAATTGATTCCCGGCGAAACGACTGCCCCACGGTTGCTAGACGGGCTGGAAAAATTTCTGGTCACAACTCTCGGCAAAGGCGTGATCCGGGCGAAAGACACTCCGAATTTCATTGCTAACAGAGTTGGTGTTTTCGGAATGCTGGCGACGATGCACTATGCTCAAAAATTCGGGCTAGGATTTGATGTGGTCGATGCGCTGACCGGTCCGCTCGTCGGGCGCCCGAAAAGCGCTACTTTCCGCACCGCAGATCTGGTCGGACTGGATACGCTTGTGCATGTGGTACATACTTTGCGGGATACACTGCCCGATGATCCCTGGCACAAGTATTATGAAATTCCGGAGTGGCTGAAGACTCTCGTCGACAGAGGGGCGCTCGGACAAAAAACCAAGGCTGGCGTATATCGCAAAGTCGGCAAGGAGATTCAGGTACTGGATCCGGCCAAGGGGAACTACTATCCGGCCGCGGCGAACGTTGATGAAAATACCCGGCAAATCCTGAAAAACAAAAGCGCGGATGACAGATTCACGCAGCTTTATGCAAATCCACATCCACAAGCGCAGTTCCTTTGGGCAATATTTCGTGAAGCATTTCATTACTGCGCAGTGCATCTCGAGAGCATCGCGGAAAATGCACGCGATTTGGATTTTGCGCTGCGCTGGGGATTTGGCTGGCAGCGCGGACCTTTCGAAACCTGGCAGGCGGCGGGTTGGAACGCGATAACCGACCGGATTAACCAGGATATTACTGCCGGCAAGACCCTGGCTTCGGCGCCTTTGCCTGAATGGGTGCGAGAAGTCGGCCACAAGGGCGTACATGGACCAAAAGGCTCATTTTCGCCAGCGCAAAAAACCTTCCAGCCCCGCTCCACGCTCCCGGTTTACCGGCGGCAACTTTTTCCCGATTCGCTGCTTGGCGAAGGGCAAAAATACGGCGAAACGATTTTCGAGACCGACGCCGTGCGTATGTGGCACACCGGCGACGACATTGCCATCCTCAGCTTAAAGACCAAGATGCACACGATCGACAGCGAGGTGTTGGACGGCGTGCTGCGAGCAATCGAGGAGGGCGAGCGCAGCAGCCAGGGGTTGGTTATCTGGCAAACCGAAGCGCCATTTTCCTTCGGCGCGAATTTAACAAAATTGGGCGGCGCCATGATCGGAGAAAAACCGACGGCATTCGGCACCGTGGTTAAAAAATTTACGCGCGCCGCGTCGTCGCTGGTTTTAAAGGCTGCGCACAGGTTACACGTCGCAGATACGCTGATGGCGGGAAAACTGGGGCAGATTGAGGCCGTGATAGTCCAATTGCAGGAAACGAACCAGGCACTGAAATACTCGGCCATCCCTACGGTCGCGGCGGTAGAAGGAATGGCGCTCGGCGGAGGCTGCGAGGTCATTATGCACTGCGATCGTGCAGTGGCCGCTCTCGAAAGTTATATCGGATTGGTGGAAGCGGGTGTAGGACTGCTGCCCGGTGGCGGCGGCTGCAAGGAGCTCGCATTGAGGGCAGCGCTGGATGCCAAAGGCGGCAACATCTTTCCTTTTCTGCAAAAATACTTCGAGACCGTAGCCACGGCGCAAGTCAGCAAGAGCGCAGAACACGCTAAGCAGATTGGTTATCTTCGTAGCTGCGACCAAGTGGTCATGAACCGATTCGAACTTCTGCATGCAGCAAAGGCTGAAGTGCGCGCACTGGCGGAAGCCGGCTACCGGCCGCCGCTCAAGGCAATGAACATTCCAGCCGCGGGTAGAAGTGCCATTGCTACTTTTAAAATGGCAATGACAAACATGCTCGAAGGTCGGTTCATTTCCGAGCATGACTATTTAATAGGGTCGAAAATCGCGCATGTGCTGTGTGGGGGCAACGTCGATGCGGGCAGTCTGGTGGACGAGCAGTGGTTCCTGGATTTGGAGAGGGAAGCGTTCATCGAGCTGTTGGCGACGGAAAAAACCCAGGCGCGCATAGAGTACACGTTGAAGACCGGCAAACCCTTAAGGAACTAGGAACATATCGTGAGTAAACAAGTTCAGGATGCCTACATTGTCGCGGCAACTCGCACCCCGGTCGGCAAAGCGCCCGGCGGTATGTTAAGGTACGTGCGGCCCGACGACATGCTGGCGCATGTCTTGAGAACCGCGGTCGCACAATGTCCGGGGCTCGACCCCAACACTATCGACGATGTAATAGTCGGTTGCGCCATGCCGGAGGCCGAGCAGGGTATGAACGTCGCGCGCATCGGGTTGTTGCTTGCCGGCCTGCCCAAGCGGGTGCCGGGAATGACGATCAACCGTTTTTGCTCCTCCGGCTTGCAGGCAGTAGCGCTCGCCGCCGACCGCATAAGACTGGGCGAGGCCGAGGTGATGATCGCGGCGGGAACCGAAAGCATGAGCATGGTTCCAATAGGCGGCAATAAAATTTCTATCAATCCCGCAATCTTCACTGACGAAAACATAGGCATCGCCTATGGGATGGGGATAACCGCGGAAAAAGTGGCAAGTCAATGGAAAGTGAGCCGGGAAAAACAGGATGAATTCGCATTGGAAAGCCATCAGCGCGCGGTAAAGGCGATCGACACCGGCGAGTTTAAGCAGGAAATCGGGCCTTACTCCGTTACTGAAACCGTGCCTGATCTTGTGGGCCGGGAAGTGGTGCAAGAGACTAAAGAGCTTGCGACCGACGAGGGTCCGCGCCGAGACACTTCGTTAGAAGCACTGGCCAAGCTCAAGCCCGCGTTCGCCGTCGGCGGCTCGGTGACCGCGGGCAACAGTTCGCAAATGTCGGACGGTGCCGCCGCTGTGATATTGATGAGCGCAGCTTTTCTGCAGCGGTTGAATCTGAAACCGCTGGCGCGCTTCACAGGATACGCGGTGGCAGGTGTGCCGCCAGAAATCATGGGTATTGGACCCAAAGAAGCGATACCCAAGGTGCTGAAACAGTCGGGCCTTAAATTAAATGATCTCGATTGGATTGAATTGAATGAAGCTTTTGCTGCGCAAAGCCTGGCGGTAATTCAGGATTTAGGGCTGGACCGGAATAAGGTAAATCCCTTGGGTGGGGCGATTGCTTTGGGTCATCCGCTGGGAGCGACTGGCGCCATACGCACCGCAACCCTGGTCCACGGTTTGCGCCGTCGCCGAAAAAAATACGGCATGGTCACCATGTGCGTCGGCACTGGCATGGGTGCCGCCGGCGTGTTCGAGGGGCTCTAGGTCTTGCCTCTTGGCCGATCTTTGCAATTGGCTATCTACCGCTAGAATTTCCGCAGCTGATAAACCATGAACATTTGAAAGTTTTTGCCTCGCGAACAATTGGCATGACACAGAAAAAAAGATTAATGTGGGTTGAGAAAATCAAAGTGCGCTGGGGCGACATGGACGCGGCGGGTCATGTGAACAACGCGGTGTATTTTCGGTACATGGAACAGGCGCGCATTTCCTGGCTGGAGTCGCACAAGATGCGCGTCGACTCAACCCGGAAGGGGCCGGTGATTGTTTTTGCAAGTTGCACCTTCATCAAAGCGATTGTTTATCCGGCAACGCTGGAGGTGAGCGTCTATGGCGGGGCGCCTGGTCGCAGCAGTTTTCCGATGTATCACGAGATTTACCTGGAGGGTCATCCCGAGGTTAAATTCGCCGAAGGCGAAGTCACCGTGGTGTGGATAGACCGCGAGTTAGGGAAATCCATTCCAGTGCCCGAAGAGCTGCGCAATCAGCTTCAGAACTGAACCGCCAGGACGGCTTGGCGGTTGAGGCTAGCCCGGCTACCTGCTCTCGTAGCGGTCTACGATTTTCTTGAAGGTGCCGTCCTTCTTGATCTCATCGAGTGCTGCTGACAATGCCTTCAGGGTCGCTTCTGAAGTGCGCGGGTTGCACGCCAGGTAGGAATCGACCTTGCGCACGAGGAAGACCAGCTTCACATCTGGCGCCTTGGCTTGCGCCGCGATTTCCTTGGCGCCCGCAACGCTGGTGATCCACAAGTCTATGCGCTGCGGCTCTTTGCGGTTTAGCGTGAGCTTGGGCGGATTTAGCTTGTCGTCGGCCACTTCGAAAATATTGGTAATGCCCTTCTGCTTCAGATACTCGGTCTTGGCATCACGTGTCACACCGCCAATGCGATACGGCCTGACATCGGCGAGCGTCTTGATCGGTTGCGAAAAACCACTTTTGGAAAATAAACCCCATTTGTTGACCGCAATCGGGCCTACCCATTTGAACACCAACTCGCGGTTCGGGAGGCGTGCAGTGGAATAAAGACAGGTCTCTTTGTCGGTTTGAACCCGCTTGTAAGCATCCGCCCAGACCATGACCTCAATCTTGACGGGTACGTTGGCGCGCTGGCTCATTTCCTTGACAACCTCGGTTCCCATTCCGGTGAGTTTGCCGTTCTCAGTGTAGTTGAGCGGCGGGTTTTCCTCGGTAAGCAGCTTCAGTGCAGACGCCGGCTGAGGTAGGGCAAATAATCCGGCGATCAAGGTAAGAATAAAGAGCGTCCTGTACATAAAACCCCCTAGTGGCTTATTGGCGCAATGAGCATGTCATGTTGTCTGCTTTGGCGCAAGCGCGATGGTAGCGGCGCGGTCAAGGCTGCCGTCCCATGAGTTCAATCGCGCAACGCGGAAATTCTGCACGTGACCGACAATTTTATTGGGCCGGTTAGTTTTGGATCACGATTTTTGCCGCAGGATAATCTGGCGTCGGCAAACGCGTTCAGCTTAAAATCTGGCGCATGAAATTGGGCAGGGCAAACACTGCGCGGTGGGTGTCCCCGTTGTAGTAATGCAGATTCGCGATACCGCGTTTTTCGAGCGTGCGCTCGACTTGCGCGTGGTCTAAAGTAAGCGGATCGAGGGTGTCAGAAGCGCAGGCCAGACCCCAAAGTGAGCCGTAAAGAGGAATATAGACCAGATAAGGGCGGACGATCTTGAAAACAGCGGAGAGCCTTTTTGCATGCACTCGAACCCTGTCGGAGCGCGATACCGGCGAGCCCATGTGCAGCGTAAGCGCACCGCCCGGCTTGAGCACGCGCCGGCACTGGCTGAAAAAATCCTCCGTGTAAAGCTCGGTAGCGGGACCGACGGGGTCGGGCAAATCCAGGATGATCAGATCAAAACGCTCTGCGGTCTCACGGATAAACGCATAACCGTCGGCGATCAATAGCTTGAGACGGGGGTCGTCGAAAATCTTTTTGTGTACCTCGCCAAAATATTTTTTGGCGATATCTACCACTGCCTGGTCAAGTTCAACCAGCGTGACGCTTTGAATGCTGGGATGCTTGAGCAGCTCTTCGCTCGAACCGCCGTCACCGCCGCCAATCACCAAAGCCCGTTTCGGCTCCGGGTGGGATACGGCCGCAGGATGAACCATGTTTTCATGGTAAAAGTATTCTTCTTTTTCCGAAGTCATGAAACACCCGTCCAGGCGGAACAAACGTCCGAATTCAGGCGTTTCGTAAACCTCCAGATGCTGGTACGGTGTATCGAATTCTTCGAGTCGTTCGCCGGCGCGGAAAAAATAGCCGCTATTGGCATTAAGCCACTCGGTGAGCAGTTTATCGCTCATAGCCGTCCGCGTTCAACGGCTTTGCGGATGACTTCCGTGGGTTGCAGAAACTCCAGCACGGCATCGAACAGCTTGTGCGCCTTGTCGCTATTATCACGGCTGTGATTGCACACAAAAACATCGAGAGCCACGGTACAGGTTTCGGGCCAGGTGTGAATGGCGATATGAGACTCCGCGAGAACCACGGTGCCCGTCACGCCGGCGTCTCCAAACTGGTAAAAAAAATCACCGAGCACCGTAAGCCCGGCGTCGGTACACAGCTGCATACAGCGCTTTTTTAGTTCGGCTGAGTCAGAAAGATGAGTCGGGTCGCACTGGTAAAGATCTCCGATGATATGGAGTCCGCTTAGTGTGCTGACTATCATGCTGGTCATTTTTTTCGCCCCCTCTCCTTAAAAATAAAGGCTGTCAGCCGAAAAACCGTACAATCTTTGCTAACCTCCTACCCAAGTTGTCCACGCCAACCACAGCTTGCGGACAGGCGTCAGTTCGACTCTGCGCCGCAAGATACCGCACCCGTCTTCCCTGATTTCCCGTAGCTGACTGCGGTAGATTGCCGCCAGCGCCAACCTCGCTCGCTGCGCCTTTCGTTCAGCCGCAGAAAATTTGGAAGTTGCGCGATTATAACAATTTTCTGCTTTGTCAATAGCAAATTCGATCAACTTTTTCAAGTTCTCGGTTTCGCGCAGGTTGAGGATATCCTCCTCGGCGACGCCTGAACGGACGAATTGGTCCTGCGGAAGCAGAATTCGGTTACGCTTTGCATCGCTGCGCAGATTGAGAATGACATGGGTAAGCCCAAAAGCTATTCCCAGCTCTTGAGCGTGCTGCAGGCTGCTTGGATCGTTTAATCCGAGAATCCGCGCCGCAAGCTGCTCTGCAAGCCCGCTGGTGCGGCCACAATAGTCCTGCAGGGACCGGAAATCGGCGTGACGGTTTTTGAATAAACCGCTTTCCACGCCGTCAATCAGCTCCAAGAGAAGTTCTCGCGGCAGGTCGAAACGAGCTGCAACAGGAAACAGCGCCCGCGTCACCGGATGCTGGCCGCGACCACTAAACGCTGCTGCCAGTTCTTGCCGCCACCAGTCGAGCTTGATCTGCCCCAGTGCGGGATCAGAACAATCTTCGGCGCCTTCCTTGATTTCGCGCCAGAAAGCGAAAAGGCAAGTAAGTGCGCTGCGTTTTCCCGCGGGCAAGAAGAGAACGCTGTAATGGAAACTAGATCCGCTTGGCGCCGCTAGGTTCCGGCAATAGTCTTCGGGGGTCATGTGCCTGTCTGAAAATGGAAACAAGTTCCGAGGAAAAGACGGGTAGTTAATAACTCGATATCTCAGCAGGTTACACGATATAGTTAAAGTTAAAGATGGAATTTCGAGACCTGATATATTAAACTTATGCCACGGCGAAAGTGGCGGAATTGGTAGACGCACTGGATTTAGGTTCCAGCGCCGCAAGGCTTGTGGGTTCGAGTCCCTCCTTTCGCACCAGGCCGCGTTGCCGTGACGCGGCAACTTAATTTTAATGTGCGGCTCTCTTAGGCAAACGAAATGCAATCAAGCGTGGAAAATTTGGGCCAGTTGCAAAGGCGCATTAACATAATGCTGCCACTCGATAAAATCGACGATGAGGTGGAAAGCAGATTGAAGCACTTGGCTCGCACCGCAAAAATGCACGGTTTCCGTCCTGGAAAAGTGCCGCTCAAGGTCATTGCCCAGCAATACGGAGCGCAAGTACGCCAAGAAGTGCTGGGAGACGCTTTGCAAAAAAGTTTCAGCGACGCAGTGCGCGAGCAAAAATTAAGAGTTGCGGGGCAACCCAAGTTTGAAGCCAAGCCACAGCAAGCCGGAAGCCAACAATTCGAATGTAGCGCCACTTTTGAAATATACCCGGAAGTGAAACTCGGCGATATTTCGGGAGTAAAAATCACCCGTCCAGTGGTGGAGGTGGGGGAAGAGCAAGTGGCGAAGACGTTGGAATTGCTGCGAAAGCAGCGTACTTCGTATCATGCTGTGGAACGCGAAGCCAGGGAGCGCGATCAGGTAACACTCGATTTCCACGGCACCATATCCGGGCAGGACTTCGCCGGTGGCCACGGCAAAGATTTGCCTTTCGTGTTAGGCGAAGCGCGATTGCTGCCGGGATTCGAGAAACAGATTGCCGGCATGCGCGCGAATGAGACTAAGACATTTGAATTAACTTTCCCGGAGGATTATCATGACAAGGAACTGGCGGGAAAAACCGCCTCTTTCGAAATCACGCTGAAACGGGTGGCGGAACCCAAGCTACCTGAAATCGATGCGGAGTTTGCTGGCAACTTCGGCGTGCATGACGGGGACATGGAGAAACTGAAACGCGAGATCAAGAGCAGTCTACTAAGGGAAGTAAAGAGCCGCGTGCAAGCCGGAATCAAGGATCAGGCGATGCAGGCGCTGCTTAAAGCCACGCATGTTGATCTTCCCCAATCCCTGTTGGATATGGAAACCCAACGCTTGATCGGAAGCGCGCGCAAGGACCTCGAATCACGCGGCATCAAAACCAAGGAATTACCAGCGCCGCGCGAGGTGTTTGAAGAACGGGCCAAACGCCGCGTAACCCTCGGCCTGATCATCGCCGAGTTGGTCAAAACCCACGATCTTCGACCCAAACCGGAACAGGTGCGCGCCGTCGTCGAAGCGCATGCGCAAAGCCACCCACACCCGGAACAGGTGGTGAAGTGGTATTATTCGGCTGCTGAACACCTGAGCGGCATCGAAGCGATGATTCTTGAAGATAACGTTGTAGAATGGGTAATGAAACAGGCAAAGGCGGAAGACAGGCCGATGAACTTTGACGAACTGATGGGAAATGCTTAAATGATGCAGAACAGAGATTGGGAACCGCGCGGGTTGGGCTTGGTCCCGATGGTGATCGAGCAGAGCGGGCGCGGGGAACGCGCGTACGATATTTATTCGCGGTTGTTGAAAGAGCGCGTGGTATTTTTGGTTGGGCCGGTGGACGAAGTTACCGCCAACCTGATCGTGGCGCAACTGCTGTTCCTTGAATCCGAAAACCCGGATAAGGAAGTTTATTTTTATATCAATTCCCCGGGCGGCTCCGTGTCGGCGGGACTGGCGATCTATGACACCATGCAGTTTATCAAGCCGGACGTAAGCACCCTTTGCGTCGGCCAGGCGGCAAGCATGGGTGCGCTGTTGCTCGCAGCGGGAGCCAAGGGCAAACGCTTCTGCCTACCCAATTCGCGGGTGCTGATTCATCAGCCGATGGGCGGATTTCAAGGGCAGGCCTCGGACGTGGAAATCCACGCCAAGGAAATTCTCTATCTGCGCCAGCGCTTGAACGAGATCATGGCCAAGCATACCGGACAAAGCATCAAGACCATCGAGAAAGATACCGACCGCGACACATTCCTGAGCGGCGAGGAAGCGGTGCGCTATGGAATCGCCGACAAGGTTCTGGTGAGCAGAACCGAAAACGTTACCTGATGTCGTATAGGTTGAGGAGCAACAGGGAGACTATTGATGTCGGATAAAATCGGCGGCGAAAAACTGCTTTATTGCTCTTTTTGTGGCAAAAGCCAGCACGAGGTTCGCAAGCTCATTGCCGGACCGTCGGTGTTCATTTGCGACGAGTGTATCGAACTTTGCAACGACATCATCCGCGAAGAAACACACGGGGAGACCGGCGGTAAGCCTGGCAAATCGGATTTGCCGGTACCGCGTGAAATCCGCAAGATTCTCGATCAGTACGTGATCGGCCAAGAGCAAGCAAAAAAAATCCTCTCGGTGGCGGTGTACAACCACTATAAGCGCCTGAAGAGCCTCAGCAAGAACGATGACATTGAACTCGCCAAAAGCAATATTTTGTTGATCGGCCCTACGGGGTCGGGCAAGACGCTGCTGGCGCAAACACTGGCGCGGCTTCTCAACGTGCCGTTTGTGATGGCGGATGCTACCACGCTTACCGAAGCAGGCTATGTGGGCGAGGATGTCGAGAACATCATCCAGAAGCTGTTGCAAAAATGCGATTATGAAGTTGAAAAGGCGCAGCGCGGCATCGTATATATTGATGAAATCGACAAGATTTCCCGCAAGTCCGACAATCCGTCGATTACCCGCGACGTCTCGGGAGAAGGCGTGCAGCAGGCGTTGCTAAAGCTCGTCGAAGGCACCATCGCTTCGGTGCCACCGCAGGGCGGCCGCAAGCATCCCAACCAGGAGTTTGTCCAAGTGGACACCACGAATATCTTGTTTATTTGCGGTGGAGCATTCGACGGATTGGACAAGGTCATCCGCAATCGCTCGCAGAAAGGGGGCATCGGCTTTGGCGCAGATGTGAAAAGCAAGGATAATCGCAAGGACATCGGCGAAGTATTGCGGGATGTGGAGCCGGAGGATCTTATTAAATATGGGCTGATACCTGAATTTGTCGGGCGTCTGCCTGTGGTCGCGACTCTTGAAGAGCTTGATGAATTGGCGCTGATTCAGATCCTCACCGAGCCTAAGAATGCGTTGCTAAAGCAGTATCAAAAAATGTTCGGCATGGAAGCGGTCGAACTGGAAGTTCGCGATCAGGCGCTGAAGGCAATCGCCAAGAAGGCGCTCGCCCGCAAGACCGGCGCGCGCGGCTTGCGGTCCATCCTCGAGTTAACCTTGCTCGATACCATGTTCGACCTGCCTTCGATGGAGAATGTGGTAAAGGTAGTCATCGATGAAGGCGTGATCCACGGCGATGCAAAGCCGTTGCTTATTTATTCCGACCAATCCAAGGTTGCCGGCTCGGCGTGAGCAGCCCTGACGCCGCGACCTGGATGGCCAAGCAAAAAATCTTGCGCTTCTTGATTTCCGGCGGGCTGCCCTCATATCTGCTTTATCTTCACTTTTCGGGTAAAACGACATGAATCAACAAGATCCGGTTGCCGAACAATTGCTGGCGCTGTTACCGCTCCGTGATGTGGTGGTATTCCCACATATGGTTATTCCTCTTTTTGTGGGGCGCCCCAAATCTATTAAGGCTTTGGAAATCGCGATGGAGTCGGGCAAGAACATTCTTTTGGTGGCGCAAAAATCCGCTGCCAAGGACGACCCATCCCCGGAAGACTTGTACAGCGTGGGTAGCGTTGCGAACATTCTGCAAATGCTCAAGTTGCCGGATGGAACCGTCAAAGTGCTAGTGGAAGGCAGCCAGCGCTCTAAAATCAGGCAGATCGTAGATGCCAAAACACATTATATGGTGCAAGTTGAGCCAGTGCCCCACGACCAAGTGGAAAGCCACGAGGTGGAGGCATTGCGCCGTGCGACCCTGAGCCAATTCGACCAGTACGTCAAGTTGAACAAAAAAATCCCGCCGGAAATCCTGACTTCGCTTGCTGGAATAGACGAACCGGGGCGGCTTGCCGATACCATTGCGGCGCACTTACCGCTCAAGCTTGAGCAGAAGCAGGAAGTGCTTGAGATGTTCGACGTGAAACAGCGCATCGAACATCTCTTGGGCTTGCTTGAAACTGAACTCGATATTTTGCAGGTAGAAAAGCGCATCCGCGGACGCGTCAAGCGCCAGATGGAAAAAAGCCAGCGTGAGTACTATTTGAACGAGCAGGTAAAGGCGATTCAAAAAGAGCTGGGAGAACTTGAAGAAGGTGGCGACCTTGACGAAATGGAAAAGAAAATCAAGAGCGCGCATATGCCCAAGGAAGCACGCAACAAGGCTGAATCTGAACTCAAGAAACTCAAGCTGATGTCACCCATGTCGGCGGAGGCTACCGTTGTGCGTAATTACATCGAGGCGCTAGTAGGTCTGCCGTGGAAAAAGAAAAGCAAGATCAGCAAGGATCTCAAGGCGGCCGAGGCGATCTTGGAAAGAGACCATTACGGGCTGGAAAAAGTCAAGGAACGCATCGTCGAATATCTGGCCGTACAGCAGCGAGTGGATAAATTGAAGGCCCCGATTCTGTGTCTGGTGGGTGCGCCCGGCGTTGGCAAGACCTCGCTCGGTCAATCGATTGCGCGTGCAACTAACCGCAAGTTCGTGCGTATGTCGCTGGGCGGCGTACGCGACGAAGCGGAAATCCGTGGTCATCGTCGCACTTACATTGGCTCGATGCCCGGGAAAATTCTGCAGAACATGACCAAGATCGGCGTCCGAAATCCATTGTTTCTGCTCGACGAAGTGGACAAGATGGGAATGGATTTCCGCGGTGATCCGTCTTCGGCGCTTCTTGAAGTGCTGGATCCTGAGCAGAACCACACGTTCACCGACCATTACATCGAGGTTGAATATGACCTTTCCGATGTCATGTTTGTTGCGACAGCAAATACTCTGAATATCCCACCTGCGTTGTTGGATCGCATGGAGGTAATCAGGCTTTCGGGATATACGGAAGACGAGAAAATTAATATCGCCATGCGCTACCTGCTGCCGAAACAGATGAAGAATCACGGCCTAAAGGAAGACGAACTGGTCATCACTGAGAGTGCCATGCGCGATATCACCCGCTATTACACACGTGAAGCCGGTGTGCGCGGATTGGAGCGGGAAATTTCCAAGATTTGCCGTAAGGCCGTTAAAACCATGGTGCTCAAGAAGCTCGAACGAACGATCACCGTTTCCTCGCGCAACCTCAACAAATTCCTTGGGGTGCGGCGCTTCACCTACGGCATAGCCGAGAAGAACAACCAGGTCGGCCAAGTCACCGGACTTGCCTGGACCGAGGTGGGCGGAGAATTGCTTACTATTGAAGCAGTCGTGCTGCCCGGAAAGGGCAAGACCATCACGACCGGCAAACTCGGTGAAGTGATGCAGGAATCAGTGCAAGCTGCGCTGTCGGTCGCGCGCAGTCGCTCGCGCGCGCTCGGCATCGCCGAAGATTTTTACCAGAAAAACGACGTGCATATCCACCTGCCCGAGGGCGCGACGCCCAAGGATGGGCCGAGTGCAGGGATTGGCATTTGCACGGCTTTGATTTCAGTGCTGACTGGTATTCCGGTGCGCGCAGACGTTGCAATGACTGGGGAAATCACACTGCGCGGAGAAGTGCTGACAATTGGCGGGCTGAAGGAAAAGTTGCTCGCGGCGCACCGCGGCGGCATAAAAACGGTTCTCATTCCGGAAGAAAATACCAAGGATCTGGCGGAAATTCCTGACAACATTAAGAATCGGCTGGATATTCATCCAGTGAAATGGATAGATCAGGTGTTGGAGCTGGCGCTGGAACGCGTGCCGGCGCCCCGTGACAAGGAAGAAGTAGAAGCGCCACTGCCTGCGGTAGTTGAAGATAAAACGTCTGCAGCAGTGATCAAACATTAGGGAACCTCTGAT
>DASPRE010000012.1:0-3779 GCA_035624615.1 Burkholderiales bacterium
CCCCACGACCTTGCATTCGGTTCCGTTACACGCCATCTTGGTAAGTTGTTGATGACTTACGAATGCGACTTCAGGCGGCACGGCGGGCGCAGGGTAGCCGGACAGCACTACGGCCCATGATAGCAACGCTGTGAATAGCTCGTTCATATTGCACCCATTTTTCCGGCCATAAAAAAACAACGCCCCATTTGCACTGCGCCCAAATCGCCGAAAACTTTATGTCACAAAAATTGCGAAAAGACAGCCAAATTCTTCATAAAGCCCGTACGAGAAGGAAACATGAGGCACATGATCCAATAGCAGAGCATTCCGATCGCATACGGATCAGTTACAGATGACTTACTTTTGAAGAGCGTTGCGTTGCAGGACTGGCCAGAGCTCGAAGCGAGATCTCGGATTGACGGTCGGCGGGTATTAGCGTTTCGTTACGGATGGGACATTGAAATACCGATTGCCCATCAACCAATCACAATGGCATCATGAATATGCAGAATACCAATCAAAATGAATTGTCCAGAGAAGAGTGGGTACAGCAAGACTGACTTTTATCTAGACGCCGGCGCGTCAACTCGCGCATTGGACATCGCAACGGATATGCCATGACGACGCTTCAATCCTTGATCGAAACCTACGGCTACCTTGCGGTCTTTGCCGGCACCTTTCTTGAAGGTGAGACTGTACTCATCTTGGCCGGGTTCGCGGCTCAAAGCGGCTATCTGGTGCTTCCGTTAGTCATGCTGGTCGCTTTTTGCGGCGGTTTGTTTGGCGACCAGCTCTACTTTTTCCTCGGGCGTCTCCATGGGCAGCGGATGCTGCAGAGGTTTCCCAAGCTCCAAACGCAGGCGAAAATCGTTGACGCGCTTCTCGCCCGCTATCACACCCCGCTTATTCTAGCCATCCGCTTTCTCTATGGGCTGCGCATTGCCGGCCCAATAGTGATCGGCATGAGCAGCGTGCGTACTTTGAAGTTTGTAGGATTGAACATGCTCGGCGCCGCAGTATGGGCCGTGGCAATTGGCGGCGCAGGATATCTTTTTGGCGGCGTTTTGCAACTGATGCTGGCGGATGTAAAGCACTACGAGCAGATAATCCTTGGCGTGATCGCACTGATAGGAATCGCAATCTGGCTTATCTACCGCCTTCGGAAAAAGTGAACAAGCAAAGTTTCAAGATTGAGGTGGGCTGATGCAGGGCTCACGCATTCCGCATTTTGCTCAAACGATTTTGCAGGGGATCAGAGCATCCTCATAAAAGGAGTATACAGCGCACAAGCGGTGATAGCCGTCTGCGACGATGACCTTGCCATTCGCCTTATCGCGGACTAGTAGCAATGGGGAAAGACGCTTGCCGTCTTTGATTTTCTTTCGGTCCTGCTCGACGTGCGAATTACTGATGCCTAGCAGCGAAAGGCCGGACGCTCTGAAAATGTCTTTCGCCTTGAAATTCGCCATCGGCGCGCGGCGAAGCTGCTGGATCAGTTTTGCCACGGTCTGCTTGTCGTAAATGAGGCTCAGATAGGAGCTGGCCGATGGATAGTCGTGGTCTTCCAGATCACTCAACCATTGAATATTGGATCCGTTGCTCATCTTTCGTACCTTAAACCTCTGCCCCCTCACGTGCGCACCATCTTACCATGGCGCGTTTGCACAAAGTGCGATTGGGATGGGTCATGGAAAGTCAGCGAAGGTTCGCGTTTGTCGCAGTATGCTTGGCGCCGCTTCATGCCGAGGGTGCAAATCCTTTCTGTTCCGAGCTTCCCGTACGGTTTCGCCTTCTTCTCTATGAATGGCGATCTGCCGCAAGTGGCATGTGCGTTATCTCACATCTCTTTGAACCATGCCGTGGAGAATAGGATCTGCATTGAAATTAGGAGCGTCTTTTCGCAAAGAGCCAAGCGCTCATTCCTCCCGCTCGGTAGTCATTTTGTCACAGAGAGATTTATCATGGGGACAGGGGCGAAGAGGCCAATTATTATGGAAAGGAGAGAAGCCATGTTAAAAGTGTACTTAGCAGCTTTACTGCTTGGCATCTCAGTATCAGCGGTTGCCGGGAAATATACTTCCCCCAGCATGGGTAACGTAAGTAGTCCACCGGGATCCAGTCCTGCTGACAGTCATGCGGGGGCTGCTGGACCTCAACCTGCCGGCGGTAATGCGGGCAATGGGGGCGAGGAGCCAATCAGTGACCAGGTAATCGAAGACCATCGCATCGGTGGGACGGCAGCGGAGCTCGACAGAAAACGCCACGAGCGTGAAGCAACCTGTGCCGCGGAAGCTAAGCAGCACAAATACGATCCGGACTGCGACTAGGATGAAACCGCTAAAGCATATGACACTTCACGAAGCGAAGAAGCAGCGCAGTATAGGTCAGCTTCGCTAATCACATAAATATACCGACACGTGCTCAAAGCATCGCGCAGTCAGCGGCAATATCTGCTTTGGGTCGGTAACAGTCATTCGCGAACGTCTGCTCCCGACCCAAAGCAGACGTTCGCGGAACGCCCGAATTAACCAACTCGTCACCAAGCAAGTTGGGCGCCGCGGCTGGCGAGTTCGAGTTGATCGTGTTTCAGACTGCCCACGCATGCGCTACCGGAATGCTTCGAACCAAGATTCGCTTGTACCAATTTAGAAAGCCGACAGAAAAGGGCAACTTATTCCCGTTCTCGTACCTTAAGTCAAAGTAACATAACGTAACATAACGTAAAATAATGTAACATATTGATTATGCGTGATAATTTGTTTCATTTTCATGCTAGTACATATCAGTATCTATCCTGGCACATAGCTTGCAGAACGTTTATCTGCAATACGCTTTTACCTCTTATTCGTAACGTTTTAAGGAGCTATGTGTATGAAACTTTTACAACAGGGATTTACGTTAATCGAGTTAATGATCGTGGTAGCGATCATTGGTATTTTGGCCGCCGTAGCGATTCCGGCTTATCAGGACTATACGGCACGCGCTCAGGTGTCTGAAGCGGTTGAACTGATGTCTGGCGGCAAGACGCCGTACGCCGAATGGTTCTCCGACAAGGGTTCCTGGCCGACGTCAACATCTTCGGTCATGGGCAATACCATCGGCAAATATGTTCGGGGAGTTAAACAGCTCACAGCGCAGGGATCGACGGGTGTTTTGCAAATCCAGGCGGTCATGAGAACCACTGCGAGCAAACTGGTTGCTGGCGGAACCATGATGCTGCAAACGGGTGATGGTGGTAAGACCTGGACGTGCAGCAATGCGGGTGGTAGTGCCACGATTTTAGGAAAATACCGTCCTTCCGCTTGCCGATAGCAGCAATTGGTCTTAAAAACCCGCCTGTTGTATTGGGCGGGTTTTTTTATTTCTGGTTACCTTAGAATGGCGGTACTTTGATTTCGAAAATTTCAACCGTTCCAATGGCACCCAGCACTGCCAGCGTTTCGCGTAAGGATGAAACACTGGCAGCGGCAATTTTTCTGGCGATTCTCGGGTGCGTTTTCTTGATTTATTTCCCCGGCCTGAATGGCGGATTTCTGCTGGATGACTACCCGAATCTTCGGGGCTTAACTGTAATCGGGGACGTGGTTCGATGGAGGGACATCGCGGATTACGTGCTGAGCGGTTTTTCAGGAACGCTGGGACGCCCGGTTTCACTGCTAAGCTTCGCTCTGCAACATGCCGACTGGCCAGGAAATGCGCGCGCGTTCAAGTACGTCAACCTGTCGCTGCACATGATCAACGGCTGCTTGCTTTGCTGGTTGCTCCTGAGGCTTGGCACCCTTATAGGCTGGCTGCGC
>DASPRE010000013.1:0-13010 GCA_035624615.1 Burkholderiales bacterium
GAGGCTGCTTGCACCTTCCGTAGCTGTTGCATCGCTTCGTCGCGGCGCGACTGGAAAACTTTGAGCTGCTTGTCATAGTCGGCTTTCACCTTGGCCTGTGCCGCTTTGGTTTTTCCCTCCCACTTGGTGATTTCGCTATTCCATTGGTCGAGCTGAGTCTTAAGTTTTTGCACATATTCGTCACGGGTCATCATGGTGTTCTCCTGGTAGGCTTGGGGACAATCGTTTCACGGTTAAATTATAGACTACCTGCCAATGACCGGAAAGATCGGCGCCCATTTGCCGCGACTTTTCGATTGCCGCATTACGGGAGAGATAATCTGCAGATAATTCTAGACTGTTATAATGTCAGTTAAGAAAAATAGATAGGACTGTTTCATTCATCCGACGCAAACCGTCCCGGCCATGAACAAAATTTTAAAAGAGGTATTGATATCCCTCGGCGCCCTCGTCGTAGTGCTAGTCGCTCTCGCGGTGTATATCACGTTTGCTTTTGATCCCAACCAGTACAAGCCGCAGATCGTGCAACTGGTAAAAGACAAGACACGACGCACGCTGCAACTGGGCGCAATCAAGCTGAGCTTCTTCCCCAGTATTGGCGTAAAGTTGGGGGCCGTGTCCTTAAGCGAGTACAAGAGTGACAAGGAATCCGTCGCAGTCGAAGGCGCGCGCGTCTCGGTCAAACTCCTGCCGCTTTTCAGCGAGCAAGTAGTAGTGGACGAAATCGAACTCCGAGGCGTACGCGTGAATCTGAGGCGCTTCAAGGATGGTAGCACCAATATGAGCGATTTGCTGGGTGTCCCGGAAAAAAGCGTGACTGAAGGCGCGCGAGCGGAACCCGGGAAACCGGAACAACTTAGATTCGACATTGATCATGTTAGCGTTGAGAACACCACGGTCAATTACTATGACGAAAAGACCGGGGGGAAATATGTTCTTTACAACCTCAATCTGAAGACCGGACGGATTGCCAACGCTGTTCCGTTCAATGTCGAACTGGGATTCGACGTACAAGGCAACCTTCCAGCAATCGATTTGACAACCCACCTCAAGACGCGGCTGGCATTCGATCTCAACAAACAGCAATATTCGCTTGGGACTCTGACTGTGGCAATTAAGGGTCAAGCGGCGGGTATCAGTGAGCTGGTCATCAATGCTTCTGGAGATGTTAGCGCCAAGCTGCAAAGCAAGGAATTTGCCGCCGGCAAATTCAAACTGGAGGCCACCGGCGTGCAAGATAAGAACAATTTGGATGTTAAACTCGAAGCGCCGCGACTTAGCTTGCTGAGTGAGAAATTTTCCGGGGACAAGGTTTCGCTCGTCGCAAAAATGACCGGCGCAGAAACCGACCTCGTCGCGAGTTTGGCCATGCCCGGACTGGAAGGCACGTCGCGGACGTTCAAAACCGGCGCAATTATTCTACAGTTGGACGCCAAAAAAGGGGAACGCACGGTGAAAGCCAGGCTGACTACACCCATGGCCGGCAATTTTCAGTCGCAGCAGTTCAGCTTTCCGAATATCATATGCAGCTTCGCGCTCAGTGCGGCTGATCTTCTGGGCAAAAATTTAAGCGGCAGTCTCAAGGGATCCGCAGCGGCGGATCTGGAAAAACAAAATGTCCAAGGCAATTTTTCCGGAAAGGTGGCGGATAGCTCTCTCAAGGCCAAGCTAGGCATTGTAGGGTTTTCCAAACCGGCCATCGGTTTTGACTTGGAGATTGATAAGCTGGATGTGGACCACTTCCTGCCGCCAAAACAGCCTGGGAAGCAGGCGGAGGCCGGGCAGGCTGAAGCAAAACAGCAGGAAAAGCCGCTGGATTTTTCGGCGCTGAAAACTTTCAACGCCAATGGCAGCCTGCGAGTGGGCAACCTTAAGGCGGCAAACATCAAGGCAGAGCATGTCCGGGCAGACCTCAAGGCGGCCAATGGCAAGCTCGACATTAATCCGCTGTCAGCCAATCTCTACCAGGGCTCAGCCGACGGCAACGTGGCAATTAATGCCGCGTCGATTCCGGTCATATCCGTCAAGCAGGACCTCAAGGGAATCAGCATCGGGCCATTGCTTAAAGATGCGACGGGTAACGACATGCTGGAAGGAAAAGGGAGCGTATCCCTCGATGTCATTACCCGGGGCGAAACGGTGACCGCGATGAAAAAGGCGCTCGGTGGCAAGGCAGGGTTCAATCTTAGCGATGGCGCGGTGAAAGGCATCAACATTGCACAGACATTGCGTGAGTTCAAAGCCAAGCTCGGCACGCTCAAAGGGCAGCAGACCCAAGCCGCAGACAAGACGCAGAAGACCGATTTCACAGAGTTGAAAGCGAGTTTCATCATCAAAAACGGTGTGGCGCATAACGATGATCTGTCGATGAAATCGCCGCTATTGCGCTTAACGGGCGCTGGCGATATCAATATTGGCGAAGACAGCCTGAATTATTTGGCCAAAGCCTCGGTGGTGGCGAGCAGCAAAGGGCAGGGCGGGACCGAGCTTGCGTCGCTCAAGGGTGTGACCATTCCAGTTCGCATTTCGGGGCCTTTCAAATCCCCGCAATACAGTCTTGATTTTAGCGGCGCGGTCACTGAAGTTGTGAAGAAGAAAGCCGAGGAAGCCGTCAAGGGCAAGCTTCCGGACAAGTTCAAAGGGCTGTTCAAATAGTAGAATTTCTCTCACCATGAGAGATTTCGGGGCACGACTTGTCTTCTGGCAAAGGCGCCACGGCCGCCATAATTTGCCTTGGCAGAATACTCGGGACCCTTACCGCATCTGGGTTTCCGAAATCATGCTGCAGCAGACGCAGGTCGCGACCGTCATTCCTTACTACGTGCGGTTTGTTGAGCGTTTCGCCGACATTAAAAGTCTGGCACGCGCGTCTCTCGACGACGTGCTGGCGGTTTGGAGCGGTTTGGGTTATTACTCCCGCGCGGTAAACCTGCATCGCGGCGCGCAGATGGTGATGAACGATCACCGCGGAATATTCCCGCGCAATTACGATCGCATCATGGAGTTGCCAGGTATCGGCCGTTCTACGGCTGCCGCGATTTGCGTGTTCGCTTACGGGCAAAAGCGCGCCATACTCGATGGCAACGTGAGAAGAGTTTTGGCTCGCTGCTTCGGCATTTCCGGTTACCCGGGTGAAAAAAGCGTACAGGAGAAATTGTGGCGCAAATCTGAAGCGTTACTGCCAAGGAGCAATATCCGGGATTATACGCAGGGGTTGATGGATTTGGGCGCCGAGGTTTGCTTGAGACGCAACCCGGATTGTCGGGCGTGTCCGTTACATCGCGGGTGTGTTGCGTATAAAGCCGGAAGAGTGAACGAATTGCCAGCGCCCAGACCCAGGAAAGCGCTGCCGCACAAGCAGACCGTGATGCTGATTTTGCTGCACAAGGGCGAGGTGCTGTTGCAAAAACGTCCACCCGCCGGTGTCTGGGCCAGCATGTGGAGCTTTCCAGAAATTGCCCCCGAAGACGAAGTGCGCGCCGCCTGCGCGGAACGATTTGCCGCGCGTGTAAAAGAACCGAAATGGCTACCGCTACTGCAACAAGGGTTCAGCCATTTTGAGCTGTACATCAGGCCAGTGCTGCTGCAAGTCGACAGTGTTCAACGGCAAGCCGCGGAACCGGGACAGCTGTGGCTCAATCTCGACGATGCACAGCATGCAGCGCTCCCCGCGCCTGTCCGGAAACTTTTGCAACAAGCCGCTAATTATGCTTGAGCGGCAACGTCTACCCAGGACAATAGTAATTCCAAGGGAATCCTAAGTCAGCAATCCTTGTTGCACCAGAAATTTGCGAATGGCCTGCAAACGTATGATTGGGTCATCGATTTCAAGAATATTCTGCTTTGCCTTGAGATTTATCGGCAGTACTTCGGCAAGCCGGTAGCTCGCCCAGGACGCTTCATCCAGTTTCGGCGGAGACGGGAAATGCTCCATGCCCAATTTTTCCATAACCAGCTTAAGTACGATGGCGCAATCGCGCAATTCAGGAAGCCGGGGCACCTGTCTGTCCTGGGCAAGCATCTGTACCTGGGCGCTGATGAGGCCGCTTTTCGCTACCCGCTGGCTGAGGATGCGGAAACGTTGCACGCCCTCGGTCTTGAGGTACAGCACACCGAGCTGCTGCATATCCCATTCGGTGATGGCCGCAGTGCAGCCGGTTGCTTCGGGCACGGCCGGCGCGCCGACTTCATTCCCTTCCTTGATTAAACATACTCCGAAAGACCGATTGTCACGCAGGCAGTTGGCAGCCATGTCCAGATAACGCTGCTCGAATATTTTGAGCGGGAGCATTCCACCCGGGAACAGCACGGTACCCAGCGGGAAAATCGGCAGGGTCTCTTGCGGCATCATAGGTAAAAAGACTGTCGCGGGATCAGCCGCCGTTCCCCCAGCGCGCCACCAATCGGTGAGCGACGCCGAGGTGATCGAGTATTCTTGCAACCACGAAGTCGACCAATTCTTGAATACTCTCTGGACGGTGGTAGAAACCGGGATTTGCAGGAAGAATGACTGCTCCGCTTCTGATTAGCTTGAGCATATTTTCCAGATGAATTTCGGAAAGAGGGGTTTCCCGCGGCACCAATATCAGCTTGCGGCGTTCCTTGAGCATGACGTCCGCCGCGCGCTCTATCAGGTTGTCGCTTAAACCCGCGGCGACCGCCGCAAGCGTGCCCATGCTGCACGGGCAAATCACCATGGCATCGCCGGGGTTGGAACCCGATGCTATCGGCGCAAACCACTCCTCGCGGCCGAACACCCGCAGCTGTCCGGCGTTACCATGATATCTTTCACGGAAAAAAGTCTCAGCTTCTTTAGCTTTGGAAGGCAGCGCTACGCTCAGCTCCTGCTGCGCCACGATTTGCGCGGCCTGGGAATACAGCAGGTAAATATTTGTGCCGCCTTGTAGCAGGCATTCCAGAACCCGCAACCCATATGTCATGCCGGACGCGCCGGTGAAGGCAACGGTAATAGTTTTAGGCGGATTCATTTCGGGAAGTGTGGCACTTTGACTGCTGCATTTTGGACCTGCGTCCGCCGATCAAAACCGTTGCCGGAGTTCAGAATGTTATATAACGCGGCGCTTAGAGCTCGCGGTGCCTGACCAGCACCTGATTCTTCACCCGGAAATGCTCGGCAAGTTTTTCCGCGAAATACACGGAACGGTGGCGTCCGCCGGTGCAGCCTAGGGCAATGGTCAGGTGATCTCGGTTGTCGCGCGCAAAGCACGGCAGCCAGTTTTCTACGAAGACCCTGATGTCGGCTAGCAGGCCAAGCGCGTTTTTGTCGTTTTGCAAATACTCGATTACTGCCTGATCTTTGCCGGTCAGGTCGCGCAGCGACAGATCGTAATGCGGGTTGGGCAGGCAGCGCACGTCGAAAACAATATCAGCATCCAATGGAATGCCGTTTTTGAAGCCGAACGACTGAAACAGCAACGTCAAGGTCGAACGATTTATCTTTAGCAGATCCTTGATCCAGCCGCGCAATGCGTTTGGGTTGAGATCGCTGGTGTCGATGTGCTGCGCCAGATCACCGATGTCTGCGAGCTTTTCGCGCTCGAGCTCGATGGATTCCGAAAGTGTGCGCGTGTCGTTGTTTAACGGATGGCGCCGGCGGGTCTCCGAGAAGCGCTTCATCAGAGTTTCGTTTTTCGCCTCAAGAAACAGGAGTCGGACATCAATGCCTTGGCGTTTCAACTCGGTAACGTGCCGCGGCAGTTGATTGAGGGTCTCTCCGCTGCGCACATCGACACTTGCGGCCACCCTTGAATAGCCCGCATCCTGAAGGAAATGCGTAACATCCGGCAAAAGCTTTGCCGGCAGATTATCAACGCAGTAAAATCCACTGTCTTCGAGGACATTGAGGGCGATACTCTTGCCTGAACCGGATAGGCCGCTGATCAGAATAAGCTGCATATCGTCTGGCGAACGCGCACCAGAGGGATCCAAGCTTCAATCATTGTTTTCCTTCTGGCTTGTCCATCATTTGGTCGTGGCGCTGGATGAATTCCTTGGTGCTGTCTATACCTCGCAGCTGCAAGATGTAGTTGCGTACCGCGGCCTCTACCAGCACTGCCAGGTTACGCCCTTCTGCCACAGGAATCGTTACTTTGCGAATTTTTACTCCCAGCACGTTATCGAAACTCGCACCCAGCGGCAGCCGCTCCAACCCGGGAATCTGGGATCCTTTTGGTCTTTCCAGATGTGCGATAAGCTTCAGGTTCATTTTTGGGCGCACCGCGGTTTCACCGAAAATGGTCCGAATGTTTAGCACGCCCAGGCCGCGCACTTCAAGATAGTCCTTAAGCAGCGGCGGGCAGCGGCCTTCAAGTGTTTCCGGTGCAATGAGGTAAAATTCGACGCTGTCGTCGGCGACTAAGCCGTGTCCGCGGCTAATGAGCTCCAGCGCAAGTTCACTTTTTCCCACACCGCTTTCCCCAGTAAGCAAAACGCCCATACCCAGTACGTCGAGAAACACTCCGTGCAGGTTGATCGATTCAGCCAGCACTTTGGAGAGATACACGCGAAGAACGTTCATCAATTGCAGGCTGGATTGAGCGGAACGAATTAGCGGTATTTGCTGTTCTTCGGCGAGGGTTTGCAAGGCGGGCGGCACTGCGGCGTTGCCCGCAATAATGAAGCAGAACGGCAAATTAGCGGAAAGGCTTTGCAAAGCCCGTTGCAAGGAAGGGGGGTCAAGCTTGCTTAGGTATTGGATTTCAGCACCATCCAATACCTGCAACCAATTGGGATGAATGAAATTGAGATGGCCGACTACTCCCTTGGATGAACGGTTAATGTCGTCGCTGCTCAGACTCCTGTTTGAATCCCCGGCGATCCAAGAGAGCACCAACCTGTCGCAGTTATCTTGAAACAGCTGAGCTGCGCTTACCTTGGGCATAGGTCTGCCATCCACTGAGGAGTTGGTACGCTTGCGAGGCATCTTGGCATGTAAGCAAGGCTTCGCGCAGGCTCCGGTCACAGAAAACTTGCGAGAGTTCACTCAAGATTTCCAGGTGCAATTCCGAGGCGCGTTCTGGCACCAGCAGTACGAAGATCAGGTTTACTGGCACGCCGTCCGGGGCATCGAATGGAATTGAGGCCTTGGTTCGGAACAACGCGCCGACCGCCTCCTTGAGCGATTTTATTCTGCCATGAGGGATGGCCACTCCTTGTCCCAACCCGGTTGAGCCTAGCTTTTCGCGTGCAAACAGGCTGTCGAATACCTGTGCCCGCGCTATTCCCTGATTGTTTTCAAACAACAGTCCCGCTTGCTCGAATACACGCTTCTTGCTCCCCGCATCTAGGTCGAGGATGACATTTGAAGGGGGAAGCACTTTTCCAATTAAGTTCATGATTTGAGCTTTCGTGGTTTTGCTTAACGTCTGGCTGTAGGGGCTCGGGAAGAATGCGTGCATCAAAATTAGATACCGGACTGGTATCTGTGAACACCGCAGTAGTGGTTGCCGGAATCTTTTCCCATGCGCCGGTGTATTTGCCGATAGAGCTTGTCAAGTGGTACGTTATTCGCCAGCTGGTTATCGCAAGCACCACACATTGCGGAGAGTTCCGTGCCGCGTACGTGCCGGCCGCCTTCGATTTTCTGGTTCAGCTCGTCCACAGACAGGACCGCGTTGATGTCAATCGCCTGGCCAAAATGGAGGTGGGTCCGGCGAACTCGAACGTGATGTAATCACGAATTGCTGGAGTGACTTTTGGGTGATGGCTGCTGAGACTGAAGTTCATCTAAGCCCACCGTCAAACTTATCACAGAGTTTTCCGCATGCTGACCGGAGGTATTTGCAAAGCCTCGCGATACTTGGCTATGGTGCGGCGGGCGACAACGATCCCCTGTTGCCCGAGAATCTCCGAAATCTGGTTGTCGGAAAGTGGTTTTTTCGGATTTTCTGCTCCTACCAATTGCTTGATTAGAGCACGAATTGCAGTGGCGGAACAAGCGCCTCCAGTTTCAGTAGTAACATGACTGCCGAAGAAATATTTCAGCTCGTAAGTGCCGCGTGGTGTGAGCATGTATTTTTGCGTGGTCACACGGGATACAGTGGATTCATGCAGATCTAGCGCTTCGGCGATTTCGCGCAGTACCAAGGGGCGCATCGCCACATCGCCATGCTCGAGAAAATGGCGCTGACGGTCTACGATTGCCTGCGACACGCGCAAGATGGTGTCGAAGCGCTGCTGCACGTTCTTGATTAACCATTTCGCTTCCTGCAACTGGCTGGCTAGCTTCTGGAAACTTGCGTCGCGGTTGCGGTGCAAGATATCTGCATACATTCGGTTTACTCGCAACTTTGGCATCGCTTCGGCATTGAGGCTAGCCACCCATACGCTTTTGATTTTCTTAACTATGACATCCGGCACAATATAACGCGTCTCAAGCGCCGCGAAATCCGCGCCTGGCCGGGGGTTTAGGCTGGTGATAAGATGCTGCGCTTCACGCAAAGCGAGATCGTCGCAATGCAGAATCTTTTTGAGTTTGCCGAAATCGCGGGCGGCAAGGAGGTCCAGATACTGAGTGACGATTGTGAGGGCTTCTGTCCGAAGCGGAGTATCTCCCGGCAGTACCCCCAGTTGCAACGCAAGGCATTCGCCAAGATTGCGTGCGCCAACGCCTGTTGGCTCCAGTTTTTGCAGCTGCTTTAGCGCGGTTTGCAGCTCTTCCGAGCTTACGCTGAGTTCTTCGGGCAGCATCGAAGCGAGTTCTTCCAATGGTTGCGTCAGTAAGCCGTCCTCGTCGAGCGCGTCGATCAGAAGCGACACAAGTTTTTTCTCGCGGTCTGGAAGCTTGGTGAGGTTGAGCTGCCAATTAAGATGTTCGCGCAGGGTGGGCGCAACCGCTGCAAGCTGCGGATATTCGCTTTCCTCCGGCTCTTCGCGCGCGCCATAGGAACCCGCTTCGTCAAGCCAGAGTCCGTCCAAAACGTCGGCATTGGATTCCACGTTGCGAACGGGCTCCTCAGCCGGGTCGCTTGCGGTCGAGCCATCATGGGAAACAGAGTTGATACTACCTGACGGCACCGGCACCGTTTCTTCACTTACCTCATCGTCGCGCTCGAGCAGGGGATTTTCTTGGAGAAAACGTTCCAGCTCCTGGTTTAGCTCCAAGGTTGAGAGTTGCAAGAGACGTATGGACTGTTGGAGTTGCGGGGTCAGCGTCAGATGCTGCGACAGCTTGAGCTGTAAGGTATGCTTCATTCTCTTGGAGATTCCGGGTGTCTATTGCGGGAACTCGTTTTTTAGGGGCGGCGCCATACAGCGCGACGGTTTGATCACAGTTTGAAATGTTCGCCCAAGTACACTTTCCTCACGCTCTCATTATAAACGATTTCCTCGGGTTTGCCGTAGGCGAGTACCGAACCGTCGTTGATGATATACGCACGGTCGCAGATACCCAGAGTTTCTCGAACGTTGTGATCTGTGATCAGCACGCCGATGCCTTTTTCCTTCAGGAAGCGGATGATTATCTGGATGTCCAGCACCGCGATGGGGTCAATTCCCGCGAAAGGCTCGTCGAGCAGGATAAAACGCGGCTGCGAGGCTAATGCCCGGGCAATTTCGACGCGCCGTCGCTCGCCGCCCGAAAGGGAAAGCGCCGCGTTGTTGCGAAGATGGCTGATATGCAGGTCGTGCAGCAAATCATCAAGCCGGTTTTCGATTTCGTCAGGCCGGAAATTCTGCAATTCCAGCACCGCCTGAATATTTTGAGCAACTGTCATTCTGCGGAAGATCGAGGCTTCTTGCGGCAGATAGCTCAAACCCAAACGGGCACGCCGGTGTATCGGCATGTGACTTAAATTGAGTTCATCGAGCGTGATACTGCCGCCATCGACCGGAACCAGACCCACCATCATGTAAAAACAGGTAGTCTTCCCGGCGCCATTGGGACCCAGTAAGCCGATTACTTCACCGTTGCTGACTTCCAGCGAGACATCGCGAACCACGGTGCGTGACTTATAGCGTTTTTTAAGTCCCTTTGCCCTAAGTTCACTCATACCGAGTGGTGAATATTCAACGGAATGCCGGCTCGCATCGAGTCCTTCACTGTTTATTGGTTGGGTGGATTAGAAAGATTAGAAGAGGGTTTAAGCGCTTCCGGCGAAACAGGGGCGGTCGTTTTGGGTTCTTTTTCCTTGGGCTGAATTACCGCACGTACCCGACCGGTGCCAGCAGGCTCCTTGCCGCTTAATGCCCGGTAAAATTCGGTGACGGCATTGTAGGAAATATAACTGCCGCGCAGTTCATCTTGGCCACGTTTGATGTGGGCACGGTCAAACAGCTCCAGATTCTCTGTCTTGCCGTCGTATTCGATGCGTTCTGCCTCACCTTCGATGTACTCGTCACTACCCTCCATTTTTTGGCGGAAAGTCGCTGGATTACCGTACGCAGTGCCCGAATTGAAACCGTCTGCGTCTTGGCGCAAGATCATTCTATTTGCGTGGACAACAATGGTGCCTTGTGTCACAACCACGTTGCCTTCAAACACGCTTACCTTATTGATGTCGTCCACATTAACTCTATCCGCCTCCACATTGACCGGTTTTTCGCGGTCGGCGCGTTCAGCCAGCGCAGGGAGACATACCAGCAACGCGCTGAGCACCCCTGCTACGAGATCGCCGGCTTTACCTAGGGTTGTCATAATGTCCTTTGACATTGGATAACAATTTTAGCACCCGCGTAGCGCTGTTCAATTCTAAGCCAACTGCGGTGACGATGCTATGCGGCTCGGTCAGCGTCACCGGCTTGTCGGTTTTCGCCAGGTCCTGATCGGGTATGACATGCAGAAAACTGGTAAACGCTTTGAGCTCAGGATCATCCTTCCACGCTTCTCGAACTACCGTCACGTCCCCGGTGAAATAGGCATCTTCGCCCCCGCTCGTAAGCAGCGCTTGGTTCGCGGTGATCTCGATTTCGGGTTTGCCTCCTTCGACATGACGAAATACTGGGCTTTCCAAGTGCGTGCTGTCGTCATCGGGATAATGCATCATTTTTTTGGCAGTGAGGATGTAACGCGGCGTTCCATCCTTGCTCATGCGGGTGGCGGTAAAGTTTTCCACGATGTAGTCCGGGTCGTGGCGACTGCTGCCGTCACGTTTCGGGGCGGGGGACTGTACTTTGCTGTCAAGCCACCAGGTCAACGCGGCGAGCAGCAGCAACATCACCAGTGGTACCCATGCAAGCAGTCGGCTGCTCATTTCAAATATCGCAGCATCTGCGCCTGGAAGGTTCCTTGTGCCTGCATGATCAGTTCGCAGATTTCGCGTACCGCCCCGCGACCGCCCGGCTGTTGCGTGATGTAGTGCGCATGCTGCTTTACCAGTGCAGTGGATTCGGGCACACATATCGCGAGGCCGCAGCGACGCATCACCGGCAGGTCCATCACATCGTCGCCAACGTAAGCCGTTGCTTCGGCGTTAAGTCCAAATTTTGTGAGCAGCGAGGAATACACCTCAAGCTTGTCTTCTACGCCTTGATAGAGCAGGCCGATGCCAAGATTTTTTGCGCGCATTTCCACGCAGCGCGAAGTCCTGCCGGAGATTATGACCAGCTCCACGCCGCTTTGCTTGAGCATGCGCATGCCGTGGCCATCAAGCGTATTGAAAGACTTGTACTCTTCGCCGCTATCCGAGATATAAAGGCTGCCATCGGTAAGCACGCCGTCAACGTCAAAAATCGCGAGACGAATACGCTTGGCTTTTTCAAACGCGTCCTGCATGTTGAGGAACCGCTGATTGTCGACGACCGGTCAAATGACTTTGGCGCGGAACAGGTCGTGCATATTGAGCGCGCCGTTCAAGTGCTGTTCCGCGTCTACCACTAACAGCTGGTTTATCTTGTGTTCCTCCATCATTCGTACCGCTTCCACCGCCAGGCTGTCTGCGCTGATGGTGCGCGGTTTGGGTGTCATTAATGACGCCACCTTGGCCGCCCGCAAATCCGTGATTCGGCCCAAAGCACGGCGCAAATCGCCGTCGGTAAAGATGCCGACCACCTCTTGTAGCTCATTGACTACAGCGGTCATGCCCATTCCTTTTTTTGAAATTTCCAGAATCGCCTCCGATAGCGAAGCATTTTCGGGAACGACAGGCAGCGCCGTTCCGGTACGCATTACATCACCGACGTGGGTAAATAGCTTTCTGCCAAGCGTTCCACCCGGATGCGAACGGGCAAAATGTTCGACGCCGAATCCCCGTGCATCCATCAGCGCTACTGCTAGCGCGTCGCCCAAAGCCAATGCGGCGGTGGTGCTTGCGGTAGGCGCGAGTCCAAGCGGACAGGCTTCCTCGGCCACTGCGGCATCGAGGTGTACATCTGCTTCGACGGCCAGGGTGGATCTGGAGTTGCCTGTGACGGAAATAAGTTTTGCCCCCTGGCGCTTAATCAGCGGCACAATGGTAACAAGCTCGCCGCTTCCCCCGGAATTAGAAAGAGCGATTACCACGTCATCATGGGTGATCATCCCGAGGTCGCCGTGACTCGCTTCCGCGGGATGCACAAAAAAAGCGGGTGTCCCGGTGCTTGCCAGCGTAGACGCGATTTTGCGCGCGACGTGGCCTGATTTGCCAATTCCGCTGACGACCACCCGTCCACGACAGGTGAGCATCAGCTCAACGGCACGCGCAAAGTTGTGATCCAGCCGGTCGATTAAAGCAGTGATGCCGCGCGCCTCGATTTCCAGCACTTGCCGCGCCAGATCGAGCGCATGCTGCACTTTGGATTCGGTTGATTCGGCGAGATTTTTCGTGGTGGCCATCGAGGCAAGTATAGCAGAATGCGCCCCGGACTCGGACTCGCGCAGCGTGGAGCGGGAAGGGGCGCAAGCTGCCGCAAGAAACATTTTCCAACGGGGCGCTATTGCTGCCGCTCCCGCACCCCAAGCTTCGCTGGCCGTGTCGCGGCAGCCCCCGGACTCGGACTCGCGCAGCGTGGAGCGGGAAGGGGCGCAAGCTGCCGCAAGAAACATTTTCCAACGGGGCGCTATTGCTGCCGCTCCC
>DASPRE010000015.1:0-50900 GCA_035624615.1 Burkholderiales bacterium
GGCGTTCTTATACGGGGTGCTAGAATATTTTTACCCCGGCGCCTTTGCTTTCAACGGGACGCCGAAGGCCCTCAACGTGGCGGAACTGATTTATTTCAGTTTCACCGCTCTGACGACTGCTGGTTTCGGCGACATTACTCCCGTGCTGATGCAGTCCCGCTTCCTGACAATCCTGGAGACGGTGACAGGCGTGATGTACGTGGCGATTTTGATCGCGCGCCTGACCGGCGTCTATCCGGTCGTGGATAAAAAGCCTTGACGCACGCGGGATTCTTCCTCACCGGCTAGGCATCTTCCGCCCGTTGTCCTTTGAATTGTATTGACTCAATCTTTGTCTTGCCGGTGAAAATGAGTGAGCGCAACTCACTTTTACCGATCACGCGACTAATCTCTCTGTATACGAAGAACGGTATCATCACGACAAACATAATCGTTCCCACGGATACTATTCGTTTGAAACCGCCGCCGCCGAAGCCAGGGATACTCTGGACAATTGTTCCCCCGCCCCAAACTGCGATAATCGCACGTTCCACAATATGAAAGCGAATTAATACAATAGCGAATACCATGGACTTAAATAAAATCGGATAAACGAGGGCCCTATTCTTGAAGAACCTGCTTCCCAAATTCAAATCATCGGCGACAAGCATGACCTTGGCCAGAACCAAGGCGTTGATGAGCGCGAAGCCATAAGGTTTATAACTTATTTGATGTTTCGCTAAAATTATCCATTCGTAGACCGAGAGTAAGCCGAATAATATAAAAAGATAGACAAATATTACGAAAAACTTCTTTGCTTCTTAGTAAGCTTTCTCTTTCAGGCCGCGTTTGCGTTTTTCGTGGTCACGTTCTTCAGTGACGCCGGGTCGACTGATCTGAACGGGTTCATCGCTCACAAGGGCGCTTTCTTTATCAATCGCCAACCCCACTTTTGGCTCGTGGATATCATACTGGGAGACACATCGCTAACACAACAATGAAAACCAGGCACGCAATGTTGCACGCAACATAGAAAGTGACGCCACCCGCGCTACCCGTATTCAGCGACTTGCGTGTCGCGCGCAGTACCGGTGAATCAGCGCGCAGCGCGAAAAAAGAGAAAACCGGATTGCTGGAAACGGAATTGGACGCAAATCCATTTTGTTTCTCAACCTAGCAGGGATTGCTATAATTTCGTTTCATGCGCCCGTAGCTCAGTTGGATAGAGTACTTGGCTACGAACCAAGGGGTCGCGGGTTCAAATCCTGCCGGGCGCGCCACAACATTCAGAGGCTTGCAACAACGCAGGCCTTTTTCGTTTCTGCGACCGTAGCTGATTCGTAACTTTTTTCGCATCAGTTACAAGCTTTAAGCCGGATACGCGGTCCAGTATTCCATAGCTGCCTTCCGTCGAGTTACGATAAATAAGAAGGTCTATAATCCCGCAATCGTTCAAGCTTTGTTACTCTGCGACATTTCTCAACAGACGTTCGGCTCGGAATCTTTATGATGAACCAGACAATTTTTAAATTTAAATTTAAATACCGTCAAAGCTTGGCTGACAGAACTTACGCAGGCACCGTCTTGATTCTTTTGCTGGCACTTTTGCCTTCGTTGTGCTTGGCATGGGGTAACGACGGGCATATATACATTAATCAAGTTGCCGCACAGAAGATTCCTGCCACTATGCCCAAATTTTTCCGTGATGCAGTGGACCGTTTAGCCTATCTCGGTCCAGAGCCGGACCGGTGGAAAGACGAGACCGAGCACGCCCTGAAGAATGCGCAAGCCCCGGATCATTATATTGACCTCGAGAAGTTGAGCGAATTTGCAGAACTTCCAAATGGCCGCTATGAGTTTTACCGGCTCTTGGACGAAAAGCGCTGTGCTGAAACGCAAGACAAAGACCGCTGGTTGCCGGAACACGTGGGTTTGTTGCCGTACGCAACGATTGAAGTCTATGAACGCCTTAAAGTTGCCTTCCGGGAATACAGAAGCTACAAAGAAGCAAACCGGCCAACGAAAGTTTTGGAACAGAACATTGTTTTCTACGCCGGCTGGCTCGGGCATTATGTGGCGGACGGCGCTCAGCCGTTACACACAACAATTTATTATGATGGTTGGATCGGGAATAACCCACATCATTACACAACCGGACCCGGCATCCACGCCGAATTTGAAACCGAATTTGTCTCACACAATATCGCCGCAAAAGATTTCGCCAGTCTTGTCGGCGCTCCCGTGAGATTAAAAGACCCATTTAAGGATTATTTACAATATCTCAAAGCGTCTAATGCTCTCGTCGAAAAGGTCTATCAGCTGGAGAAGGCTGGAGGGTTTCGTGATAACGGCACGCCGCAATCGCTGAAATTTACAATGACAAGACTCGCTGCCGGGAGTCAGATGTTACTTAGCTTCTGGTATACCGCCTGGGTTGAAAGTGGTGAGGAGCAAGGATTGAAGTGAGACCCTTTGAAATTGTCTCAGGCGCCATTTGGGGCTTAGATCGCGGATCTCGAATTATGACAATTTCATTACAGCGACAAAGTGTCGTAGCTAAGTCGGATGTTTGATCTAGCGCAAGGCCTTCGAGGTTTGACTTCTGTTAAGGTAATTATTGTTGGTACTTCGAAGACGAGCGCGCCATGACGGAGAAGATCGCTATAGTCCGACAGCTCGGCGAGCAGGCATTACTGTTGCCCGTGCTGCTGGCCGATGCGTTAGCGGCCAACGACCGTCTCAAACTGCGGCTGACAATGCTGCAGGAGGCGGTCGCCCGTATTCAGCATCCGGATCAACCGCCGCGTTCGTTGGATAATGAACGACGGGCTGCGGGCCTCATGGACTCACAGTACGATGCGGCGATTGCCGGCGCTCGCGCGTTGTCGGACGACCAAATCCTAGTGCCGGGCGCTAAATTGCTGATGGCAGGAATCGCCTCCGACCTGGCGACCATGCTGGCGCCGCTCAAAGCTGCGGATGTAGAGGAAAACGGACCGTTGGAAAAGCGATTGGCTGCGCTCGTAGCAACAATTCCCGCTGGCAGCGAAGACATGCTCGCGCTGCACGACATTCACGCCATGACTTCGGCACGTCGGGACGGGCAAGACAGCGTGCATCTGCTCGTAATGGATGCCCATAAGGAGATTAATCGTCTGGCATCCGACACTGCCGTCGAGACCATCGATGGCGCCCGCGTTCATCATGTCGAACATCAAGACCGCGCGCGCATCAAAGCGTTCATGAAGGGACTCAATCGTACGGCCGCGCTCGCTTTCGGCCATCCGGGTCTCGGCACAACTGCGGCACGCGCTGGGGCACGCCTCACAATTCAGAACGACATCGGGGCCACCGATGCCCATGTATTGGTCATTCACGTTGAAGACAAAATGGTGAACACCACCTATACAGACGTGCACCGGCAGCGCACAAAGTTCTTTATGTCGTTGTTTGACGAGCAGGGCGTGGACTGGAGCGCGCTCGCCGAGCGCAGCGCGCAGGCTCTCGGGGAAGGCGACGTCTTCTATCTCGTCACTGGGCACTTCGCCGCTGCCGACGAGGTGACCCTCAATCGGTTTCTTGAGTTTCTCGGATCGCGCATCGTGTTCCTGATTGACTGGAATAAGGCTCGCAAAGGTTTGCAGACTTTTGTCGCCAAGGACATCTCGATCGACATACTGAAATGGACGGCGATGCATGATTATGGCCATCGTGCGTTTCTCGAATTGGGGGGTGTTAATCTCGTTTTCGAGGCAATCCGGCGCACTGCGGCGGGTCGAATTCCTTATGGGGCGCGGCTCGACGAAGCGCTTGGGGCTTCAGAGAGCGCGAGTTTTCTGAAGCGTGTCCTGCGTCAGACGAGCGAAGGCTTGCAGGCAGGCCGCTCGGTACGCCTTATACGCGATGAGATCCAGGCCGACCTTGCGCAGATGTTTGACACGGCAGAATTTGGAGTGCTCGCGGTGCTGGTGCGCCATCTTGGCATTGCCCGGATGTTGGCTGTTGCACTGGCCGAAGCTTTCGCACAGGATCGCATCGCGCCGGACTCCGACGGAGCAAGGCTTGCGCTCAATGCTAAGCGAATGGAGGAAAAAGCCGACCAGTTGACGGTGCAGGCACGCGAAATGTGCGCGCGCATGCAGCGCGCCGAGACTCTCCGGCATATGGTCGATGAGGTCGAGAACGCCACCGACGCGCTTGATGAATGTGCTTTCTTATTCAGTCTTGTTCCGCAGGGAGAGGCCATTGCAAATCTTGATGCCCTCGCGGACTTAGCCGGTATTGTCATCGAAAGCATCAGCAATCTCGTGCGCGCGACGGAAGCAGCATCGCGGTTGCCGCTGGCGCATCGCGCCGACGCCACGGATTCGCTGCAGGCAATTGATGGCGTCGTGATAGGGGAGCGTCGCGCCGATAAGGCCGAGCGCGACGCCTTCAGCACGTTCATGCGCGCGCCATGTGCTGACGCTCGCTCCCTGGTGCTGGGCCTGGAAGTGGCGCGCGCGCTTGAGACAGCTACTGATCATCTGGCCCACGCAGCACTCTCATTGCGCGACCGGATTCTTGAGGAATTGTCCACATGAGCGGGAATGATGAGCCGCTACTGATTAGTGGTGCCGCCAGCTCGCCTGACATCACGCCGGAGATCGCCGGCTCGAAGGCCGCACAGCTCTGGCGCATGGTTCAGCTCGGCCTCGATGTTCCCCCCGCCTTTGTCATGCCGACAACCTTATGCAATGCAGTTAACGCGAGGAAAAGTGCGGCCCTTGAAAAGCTTCAGCGCGGTCTCGCCAAAGGCATCGCTTGGCTTGAAGAGATGACCGGTCGACGATTTGGCGACAGCCGCTCACCTCTGCTGGTATCCGTACGCTCGGGTGCCGCAGTATCCATGCCGGGCATGCTAGAAACTATCCTTGATATCGGGCTTAACGACGAGACCGTGCACGGGCTCATCCGTATGAGCGGCAATCCGCGAGTAGCCTTCGACAGCTATCGCCGCTTGATTCAAAACTACGCGGATGTGGTCGATGGCGTTCCGGCGGCCAAATTTGATCAGCGCCTGAACGATATGATGAAGCGCGAAGGGGTCCTCACTGAAACTGAACTTGATCCGGAGGCGTTGGAGCGTCTGAGCGGCGAGTTCCACGAACTTACACTCCACATTGCTGGACGCGCGCTGCCTGACGATCCATACGAACAGCTGCGGGCCTCGGCCACAGCCGTCTACCGCTCATGGGAAAGCGCTCGCGCGCGCGAATATCGGAAACTCAATCGGTTCGGCGAAATGAGCGGGACAGCGGTAACAGTGCAGGCGATGGTGTTTGGCAATTCGGGAGAGTGCTCCGGGTCGGGCGTCGCTTTTAGTCGCAATCCGGCCACGGGGGCAAATGAACTCTATATTGATTTCCTGTTCGATGCCCAAGGCGAAGATGTGGTATCGGGCCGGCGAACGCCAGCCAACGCGACGCAGCTCGAAGCGCGCCTGCCGCAGATTGCACGCCAGCTTGCAGACGGTGTGCGGCGTATCGAACGCGAGTTCCGTTACATACAGGATGTCGAATTCACGGTCGAAAACGGACGACTTTACTTTCTCCAGTCGCGCGCGGCCAAATGCACGCCGCGTGCTGCCTTGCGTATCGCTGTCGATATGGTGCAAGAGGGCGTTATCGATGTTGCGACGGCGCTCGCGCGTCTCGCTGACATCGATGTCGGTATGCTGGGCATTGCGCGGTTTACCGAGCCCGCGCCGACTATCGCGGCCGCGATTCCCGCCTCAGCCGGTGTTGCGAGCGGGCGCGTCGTGTTCGACTCGCGACGAGCGAAGGAGTTGGCTTCAACCGGCGACCCGGTGATTCTGGTGCGACCCGACACATCGACGGAAGATGTGGGAGGGGTCGCCGTTTCAGCCGGAGTTCTAACTGCGGTTGGCGGGCGTACTGCTCACGCAGCGGTGATTGCGCGTGAGCTCGGGAAGGTTTGTCTAGTCGGTTGCCGCACACTTGCGATCGATGAACAGCGGCGCGAGGCTAGGATCGGGGATGCTTATATTCGTGACGGCGACTGGCTATCGCTGGATGGCGACACGGGCGATGTCACGCTTGGAAAACGCGCCATCGTAACTGCGCAGCCGCCCGGACTCGCCGAGGTCGAACGCTGGCGTGCACAGATGACGCATAGTCCTGCGTAAACAGAGAAAAAATGGAACTGGAGTCGGGCTGGCCGATTCCAAAAACAGCTGCGGGCAAGGCGATGCGCACCGATGGTGCTGGAAACTGAGCGCGGCGACGAACCATTACGCGCGCATAGGTGAGCAGGGCGCGACCGCTCTTTCGATCGAAACGATTTCGCACTGCCGGTATTATCCGGTATGGCACGCTAAATGAACAAAGGCTTGCAGTAATGCAAGCCATTTGTCTTTGGGAGTTTGTCTCCGGAAGCGACGGCGGATTCGGATTTATGGAATTTTCTTCACTAAAGGTGATTCACATCGGCACTGTAGCAGTTTCGTATACATTGTTTTTCGTGCGTGGCATCTGGATGCTTTCAGATTCGCCGCTGCTGCATCAGCGCTGGGTGCGCACCGTGCCGCACGTTAACGACACCGTGCTGCTGGTGACGGGAATTTGGATGACCACTATTGTCCATCAATACCCGGGCACACAGGGCTGGCTCACCGCCAAACTGGCCGGGTTGGTCATTTATATCCTATTGGGATTGATTGCACTGCGTCCCGGCCGGGCCAAGCGCGTGCGCGTGAAGGCGTGGATTGCAGCGCAGATCGTGTTTGGCTGCATCGTCGCAGTTGCAATCGGTCACGATCCGCTTCCTTGTTGCCGCGGCGCGCTGTCGGGTTGACGATCGTGGTGGCCCTCCATGGCGTCCGCCATGGTCCATGAGATGAGCCACGGCTCGGGTGCCTGAATCCGCGGCTAAATAAATATTGCTTGTCCCGTGACCCTAGTCTATTCGCGAACCAAAATTACGTTTACGGCTTTGATGAGCACGCGCACCGAGTCCCCTTTTTTTACGCCAAGCTCCGCCAGCGTATCGAGCGTCATGACCGAAGTAATGTCGATCGGGCCGTCGACGCTAACCTTGACCTGACTCATGATGGAACCCTGTTTGATTTCCTTGATCTTTCCGACAACATTGTTTCTCGCTCCGTATTTCATGTGATCCTCCAAAGTAGCAATGCGATCGAAATTACCCGAATTAAAGCGTTGAACAGAGCAATGGGATGATACATGAAAATGTTATTGAGGGGTCCGGGCGTAAAGGTGATTCGGATCAACTCGCCGTAAACGGGGTAATAGGGTGACTGAAATCGGCTCGAGTTCTTAAGGCTATATAACCGATAGGCCCCCTCGCCAAAGTCCATTATCTGCCTGTCTGCGACTTGGCGGAAAGCGAACCGGAGCTGCCGCTATCCTTTTTGCTTTTCGGCAGTACTTTCCGGCGTTGGGGCGACTGGCAATTGCAATCCTTGCGGTTTTCGCCCTGGCTGCTGGCGTACCACAAAAGTATGTGGATGTCTCCGACGCCTGCGGATCGCACGGTGCAGTCTCTGTTGTTTTTTGCCCATGTTAAAAATTAACGCAAAATCGCAATAAAGTAAAAATACACCGACCTCGAATGGATGTCTTGATTTAAGTCAAAAGCTGTTACTCGCCGGACGCTTTGGCCATCACCCAAAGCCGACGATCGGGCCACAAGCCCGGGATGAGCGCCGCGTCAGGGTTGCCTCAACGCTCGTAAGCGACTGCGCTGCTCGAATTATCAAACAATAATATGACATCGTTTCTCAATCGCTGAACTCATATTCCTTCGCGTAATACTCGTACCACGCGCGGGTCTGTCTGTCGTTCGGCAGATGGTCCGCCAGAAATTTCAGTTCCGCAAGCATTTTATCGGCGCGTGAGGCGTTGAGATATAGATCCATCAATCGCCACCGGTATTCGAGGTTATTCGGGGCAAGAGCCTGCGCTTTTTCATACGACGCGACCGCTTTCGTAGTCCAGTTCATTTCAAATAAATAAAGGTCGCCCAGCGCTGCATAGGCCTCGGCATCGTTCGCCGCGGCATGCGTCCGTTCTTCGAGCGCTTTCACCGCATCCGCGAGCGCAAAGGGATAAATGGGTCGCGGCGGCGTACCGGCATGGTCGCCATAAATCGCGCGTTCCATGTTTGGCATGTGCAAAGCGCGCAGCGCCGGGAGGAACGGGTTGTCGGCATACTTCACGTAGAAATTCACATTGTCCTCGAAGCGATGGAAATAGGTCCAAGCTTTAGGCTCATCCACATACCACAAACCATCTGCACTCCGGCGCAGCACCACCGGCAAATTCGATTTGCCCGGTTGCGGGACAACCAGCGCGAGGTCGTTTGCGTACATCAAACGGTGCGGGGCGGCAGCTTGGAGAAACTCGAAGATTCTCTTCTGCTGCGCTTCATCGCGCGGCACCACTGCGCGGAAAATCCGGCTGCCTTCCGTCAGCAATGGCAGCTGTGGGTCGCCGATCCCCTGCGCGAGTGACAGCAGGTAGCGCTCTGCCGTGGTTTCGGCGTTTGCAGACGGCATGAACTCGCTTCTTTGCCTGTCCGGGAGATGCCGGATCGCGCGCTCATATTCGTCGAGTGTCCTTTCATAGCCCTGCACGAGTGCGCCGGCGCCGCCCGACAGAAATTCGTCGTTAAGCCACTTGGGCCGCGCAATCGGTTCTGCCTCGCTTTTCGATCCCATGCCGCGCAAGTTGGTGGTGATGATCAGCTCTGAGATAAAATCCTGCGGCACCTCGGACAACATATATGTCTTCGCGGCCTCCTCGAGTTGGCGACAGTATATGTCGGGAATATCGCCTTCCAACGCATAGGAAACCTCGATCTTAAGCAGATTGTCTTTCGCGCTGTACAGATAGAGGATCCCACGGCCGTTGCGCCGCGCGCCGATCTTGAGCTTCGCAAACAGCTCGGACGCTGTTTGCTCGATCGACTTTGACGGCGGCAGCGCGGGTAACAAGACCAGCGCGTTTTCAATCCCCGATTTTTTCTCGGCGAGCCTGAGGCTCATCCTGAATGCGAGGTCAAAGTCATGCCGGCCGGTCTCGTTGATCAGCACGTATTTGGCGCGGTGAGGGGCGCGTGTGTGCGGCCAAAGAAGCGCAGCGCTGACGACCGCGCCCACCAGAACCAGCGCGATAATGACGCGTTTGGCCATTCGATTAGGGCTGCTGGCTAGCTATGGTGGGCATCATACTTCGGTCAGTGCTTTGAATTGACGCATCGTTCGGAGCATTTAAAAATTGCCGAAAACGTTGGTTGTTTTACCGTCACCGGAATAATTGACAAGAAACGGCTCGGTCGAATTTGCGTTAAGGCCGTAGATCGAGCGATCCCGCCCGCCGTTTTTCAGAACGACCACGGGTGTCTCATGCCCACCAAACAAGCGGAAAATGCCCGCGGCGCGATTTTGCGTGTCGTTCAGCACCACAAACGGATATTCACTTTCTGCAGGCGAGTACAGGCCCAGCACCAGCCGGTTTCTTCCCTTGGTGTCGTAGAAGAAGATCCCCGGCCCGCCATCCGGCGACATTGCAAGTTCCGCGCGCGCTCGGCCGGCGGCGTCAATCAGTTGGATTCGTGCCGCTGAAATGACATCGTGCTGCGTCGTCGCCATCGCAGCCGCTGCTACTGGCACCGGGGCGGCAATTCGCTCGATCTGACCCAGAGCGTACGCGCCCAGAAGCCCTCCGACAAATCCGGAGCATAAGCCTGCAAGACAGAAATTACGCATGATCGACCCTCCGTCTTAAAAATAGCAGTGAAGTGCTGGGAAAATTCGGCGACTGCATCATCGTCCTTTTGTTCTATACAATCTGGAGCCGGAATTTGTGCCTGTCACAATAGCAAAGCTAGGGCAAGCGCTTGCCGGCGCGGGCTCTGAGCTTGGCTTCAAGAGCGAGAATCGGGTCGGCGTCGTTCGCCAAGCCTGAGAGCGACTCCAACGGCGTTAGCACTGTGCCTCGAAGCTTAAAGGCGTCCGCTGAAATATAACCTCCGGTGCCGACGGAGCGGATGATAACAATGATATCGGGCAAACCATCGCCATCCAAATCCGAGAACCTCACATCTTCGACCACTCCATCTCTCGGCCTCACAGTGCCCGTGATAAAGTGGTCGTATGGAAAGCGGGGATCGCTTGCGTCGTAAATACGAATGCTGTAGCTGCCCACGCTTCTCGGCTCAAGTGCGCCTTCGCCTACAACTGCAATTTTGGAAGCTCCCGGAAAGGTCCTGACAATGGGATTACTTTCGCCAGCGGCGAGCGCTGTAGAGACCATCAACACAACACCGATACAGAGCAGCAATCTGTTCATGGCGAAACCCGTTCGCTCCGACCCAGCATGATGCCGAATTTATATTTTACGATACCGGAGTCTGGATAATATCGGAATGTCCGGACAATTGTGCAATCTGTACCCGCACCCGTAGCCGGGCCCAGCCCCAGCCCATAGAGAAGCCAACAAGCCGCCTGGACGAACTCGAGCCTGCGCTCCGATTCATTTTGTGGCATTTATCCTCAAGCCATTTTTTAATTCCGCTTCACGGGAAGCCGTTTTTCTTAAAAGACCTGCTTATTGAAGAAACTTTTGCTCTGCTTGAAAAAATTTTTTGTAACAATCCACATCATTAATTTGCGGCGTTACATTACGTTACAAAATTTCAGTCAACTGAACCGGTAATTTTTGCGTTAAAGCGCAAATAGTGCGGTCTAAACGAACGTGAGTCCATTTAGCAAAGGAGGTCCGTCATGAAGAAGATCTTGATTGCTGGTGCCATGTTGGCGTTGGTGCAACTGAATGCCAATGCATACGAGGCCGTTGCGAGAGTTGTGAGTGCAACTCCAATCACTGAAACGGTGAATCACCCCACCCAGCAGTGCTGGACAGCGCCGCAGCAGACTACACAGTATGTGCCTCAACCTTATAATCCAGCAGGAGCCCTGATAGGCGGAGTGGCCGGAGGCCTGATTGGCAGTACGGTAGGTCAAGGCACGGGGAAAGTTGCCGCCGCCGCGGGCGGAGCAGTAGTTGGAGCAATTACAGGTGACCGACTTGCCAACCAGGATGCCGCGGCCAGCACGTATACCACCACAACGCCGGTGCAGCGTTGCCAGCAAGTTGACAACTTTGAAACTGTTACCAGCGGTTATCTGGTGACTTACGAGTACAATGGGCAGCTTTTCAAAACTAAGCTGCCCTACAATCCCGGCAACGAGTTGCGGGTGAATGTTGCTGTTACGCCGCGCTGAAGCGGTTGCTAAACCATTAATATGATGACTGGAGCAATCATGTTACTTACTCACAGCAAAATTTGCAGAACTGTGCTGAGGACCCTGTTTGTTCTTTCGTTCGGTCTGGCGTTTTATGGAATTGCCCATGCGGATGAACGCGGGTATCGCGGACACGAATTTCGTGAACCTGAATTCAGGCAGCACGAATATCTGGATTCGCGGTACCACCACAACCATTACTACCCACCGCACGGTTACGCGTTCGCCGTGCTGCCCCGTGCATATCGTGAAGTGGCCTATCACGGTGCGCGGTATTACTTTGCCGGCGGAATATGGTATCGCCATGTCGGAGTGAATTTTGTCGTGGTGGCGCCTCCGCTCGGCATCGTAGTGCCGATTTTGCCGCCGTTTTACACAACATTATGGGTAGGCAATACCCCTTACTATTACGCCAATAACGTTTATTACATGCCAGCGCAGCAGGGCTACGTTGTTGTTCAAGAACCGCCGAGCAAAGTGGTCGTCGAACAGCAGCCCACCAGTGCCGCCGTACAGCAGCCGAGCAATGTTGTCGAGCTGGGTCCGACAAGCGGTTCCGCAAGTAAGCAACCGCAAAGCGTAAATCCCGCTCCCGAACCTTCCGGACAATTATTCATCTATCCCAGCAAAGGCCAAAGCCAGGCAGACCAAGCAAAGGATCGTAACGACTGTCATAGCTGGGCAGTCGGCCAAACCGGTTACGACCCGATTCTCCAGACCGGTAGCAGCTCCGGTGACCAGACAAGTGCGAAGCTCGCAGATTACCAACGCGCACTGGGCGCTTGCCTGGAAGGCCGCGGTTATACCGTCAAGTAAACTGTTTACTTCGGATCAGTCAGATAAGCCGTCGTCGGCAAATCTGATGAATTCCAGCCTCCACCGATTGCCTTGATCAGTAGTACGCTCGCGAGGAGCCTGCGGCTGAGAATACTGACGGCTGTCGTTTCATTGTTCAGTGCGGCGGCCTGCACCACGATAACGTTGAGGTAATTGACAGTTCCGGCCTTATACTGATTGGTGGTCAGCACAACGGATAGACGCGCGTCCTGCACGGCTTGGTCCTGCACTTGGGCTTCCTGTTCCAAAATACGCAGTGCCGCTAAGTTGTCTTCCACTTCCTTGAATCCATTCAGCACGGTCTGGCGATAGGCCGCTACGTTGGCATCATAGGCCGCTCTCGCTTGAGCCGTTTGTGCGCGCCTTAAGCCGCCGTCGAATAAAGTTTCAGCCAGCTGCGGACCGACAGCCCAAAAGCGGCTAGGGACAGTGAGCCAGTTGGACCAGCTGGGACTCTGGAACCCCCCCGAAGCGGAAAGTGTCAAGGTCGGAAAATAAGCTGCTATTGCCACTCCTATTTGCGCGTTCGCCGAAGCAACCATTCTCTCTGCTGCGGCCACATCGGGGCGGCGCTCGAGCAGGTCGGAAGGAACGCCGATCGGCACGGCAGGCAAGCTAGCGGTAAGCGGGGCGGGGGGAATGGAAAAAACGGAGGCCGGTTTTCCGATGAGCAGCGCAATTGCATGTTCGAACTGTGCACGCTGCACCCCGACATCAATTGATTGAGCCTGCGTGCTTTTAAGTTGGGTTTCTGCCTGAACTACATCTGTTTTAGCGACAACTCCGGCTGCGTATTGGTTTTGCGTAAGCTGCACAGATTTTTCGTAAGCGGCCACCGTATCGTCGAGCAGCTGCTTCTCGGAATCCAGCGCGCGCAGCTGGATATAATCCTGCGCCAGGTCGGTTTGTGCCGAGAGCCGTGCCGCTTCAAGGTCGGCGAAGCTGGCCTGCGCACTCGCTACATTCGACTCCACCGTGCGCCGGACCTTGCCCCACAAATCCGGTTCCCATGTTGCGTCCAGCGTTAATAGATAATTATTCAGTATGCCGCGTGTAACTGGATTGGTGGATTGCAACTGCTTGCTGCTGAAACTGCTGGAAGCTTGGGACCGTGATTCGGATGCGCTGGTTGAAACGGTGGGAAAATAGCTTGCTCGCGCGGATTGAACCAGCGCTTGTGCCTGACGATACTGCGCCTCCGCCTGGGCTAGATTCTGGTTCGAGATATTGACTTGCTCCTCGAGACTGTTAAGCAATGGATCATTGTAAGCTTCCCACCACTTTCCTTTGAGCTCCTCGTCACGCGGCTGCGCGGGTTTCCAGCCGGCCGTTTCCTTGAAGGCCGCTGGCGCCTCGACCGTTGGACGCACGTAGTCGGGACCCACGGTGCAGGCTGTCAACACCATTAAAGGCGCCGCCAGCGCAACAAGTTTCATGTCATGCGGTTTCATGGAGCCTCCACAGCATTTTCATTTAATCCCGTCCGCAGCCCGCCGGATTGAGCTGCCTGCAAATAGTTGTTTGCACCAGAGACTAAAGCGGTCCAGATAGAGGTACACGACCGGAGTCGTGTAAAGCGTGAGCGTTTGACTCACGATCAATCCGCCTACGATCGCAATACCAAGCGGGCGGCGCAGTTCGGCTCCTTCGCCGAATCCGACAGCCAACGGCAGCGCGCCAAGCAGTGCCGCCAAGGTGGTCATCATGATCGGGCGAAAGCGAAGCACACAGGCTTGATAGATTGCCTGCTCGGGACGAAGACCCAGCGTACGTTCCGCATCGAGGGCGAAGTCGATCATCATGATGGCGTTTTTCTTCACAATACCGATCAACAGAATTACCCCGATCAGAGCGATGACGCTGAACTCAGTGTGAAATGCAAGCAGCGCGAGGATCGCTCCGACGCCTGCCGAGGGCAGGGTGGAAAGAATCGTGATCGGATGCACGTAGCTCTCATATAGAATTCCGAGCACGATGTAAACCGTGAGCAATGCCGCAAGAATCAGCCACGGCTGATTTTCGAGGGAGGCTTGGAAAGCGCGCGCAGTGCCCTGGAAGGTACCGTGGATTGACGTTGGCACTTCGATGCGGTTCATCGCATCGCCGATCGCGCGGGTCGCGTCCGAGAGCGAGACGCCTGCCGGCAAATTGAACGATATGGTGGACGCGACGAATTGTCCCTGGTGATTGACGCCAAGCGGAGTGTTGTTGGTTTCGTAATGCGCGAAAGCTGAAAGCGGCACCTGGGCCCCGCTGCTTGTGCTCACGTAAACATTATTCAGCGTTACCGGGCTTTGCCAGTATTCCGGGGCTACTTCCATGACCACGCGGTACTGGTTGAGCGGATTGTAGATGGTCGAAACCTGGCGCTGGCCGAATGCATCGTTGAGAGTGGAGTCAATCAAGCTGGTTGATACGCCTAAGCGCGTCGCAGTGTCCCGGTCGATGACCAGCGAAGTCTGCAGGCCTTTGTTCTCCTCATCGGTGCTCACATCAGTGAGCTCGGGCAATTCGCCGAGTGCCTGCCTGATGCGCGCTTCCCAGATGCGCAGATCTTCAAGCTCGTCGGCCTGCAAGGTGTACTGGTACTGCGAATTGCTCGGCCGTCCGCCCATGCGTATATCCTGCGCGGCTTGCAGGAACAGGCTGGCGCCGGGTTCATGAGCGAGTTTGCCGCGCAGCCGTGCGATAACTCCATCTGCAGACAGCTTGCGCTCCTTTAACGGCTTGAGTGCTACGAACATGAAGCCTGAGTTGACGCGAAAACCTCCGGTAAAGCCGACCACGCTTTCCACCGCGGGATCTTTGCGGATGATCTCGATGAAATCGGCGAGCTTCTGACGCATCGCCTGAAATGAGATGCTCTGATCTGCCTCGATATTACCGATCAGCCGCCCAGTATCTTGTTGAGGGAAAAAACCCTTGGGCACAATTATGTACAGGTAAACATTAAGACACACGGTGGCGGCTAGCAGCAATAGCATAAGCGGCCCATGCTTGAGCGCCCATCCCAGCGTCCGTTCGTACCATCGCAGGAGCGCATCAAATACCCGCTCGCTTGCTTGGTAAAAACGGCCATGCTTGCGTTTCGCTTCTTCCTTCAGCAGCCGCGCGCACATCATTGGCGTGGTTGTGAGGGAAATCAGCAGCGATATCACGACTGCTACCGACAGCGTCACTGCGAATTCGCGCATCAACCGCCCGATAATTCCGCCCATGAGCAGGATTGGAATGAATACCGCGATCAGCGACAAACTCATTGAAAGTACCGTGAAGCCTACTTCGCGCGCGCCTTGCACCGCCGCCTTCATGGGTGGCACGCCTTTTTCAATGTGGCGTGAGACATTTTCCAGCACTACAATTGCATCATCCACCACGAAACCGGTGGCGATGGTGAGTGCCATCAAAGATAGAATGTCCAGGCTATAACCGCACAGATACATCGCTCCGAAAGTTCCGATCAGCGAGACCGGGACAGCCACGCTAGGGATCAATGCCGCGCGACCGTTGCGCAGGAACAGGAACACCACGAGGATAACCAGTCCGCTCGAGATCAGGAGCGTGCGCTCGACGTCATGCAGTGACGCGCGGATTGTCGGCGAGCGGTCCAGCGCGACAGATACATCAATTGCACTCGGGATCGAGGCGCGCAGCGGAGGCAGTAGCGAATTGACTCGGTCGACAGTCTCAATGATATTGGCCCCAGGCTGTTTGTACATGATTACCAAGACGGCCGGCTTGCCATTTGCTGATCCTGCATTGCGCAAATCCTGCACTGAATCTACCACATCACCCACATCCGACAAACGCACTGCGGCGCCGTTGCGGTAGGTTACGATGAGCGGCAAGTACTCGGCGGCCTTCGTGGCCTGGTCGTTGGCGTAAATCTGCCAATGCTTGTCCACGTCTTCAACTGAGCCCTTGGGCCGGTTCGCGTTGGTTGCAACAATTGCATTGCGGACATCCTCAGTGCCGATGCCGTATTTGTAGAGCGCGTTCGGATTCAATTCGACTCGCACCGCGGGCAGCGCGCTGCCACCCACGATCACCTGACCTATTCCCTGCACCTGTGACAGTTTCTGAGCGAGAATAGTCGAGGCTGCATCGTACATCTGGCCTTTCGTCATGGTGTCCGAAGTCAGCGCCAAAATCATTATCGGCGCATCCGCGGGATTGGCTTTGCGGTAGGTGGGATTGCTCGGCAAGCCTGTCGGCAGCAAGCTGCGGGCGGCATTGATTGCCGCCTGCACATCGCGCGCAGCACCGTCGATGTCGCGGCTAAGTTCGAACTGCAATACTACGCGTGTCGAGCCGAGCGAACTCGTAGAGGTCATTTCAGTCACGCCTGCAATGCGGCCGAACGCGCGCTCCAATGGCGTGGCGACGGTCGCAGCCATAGTTTCGGGGCTCGCGCCCGGAAGCGAAGCCTGCACCGATATGGTTGGAAACTCCACCTGCGGCAACGGCGATACTGGCAACAAGTTGAATGCCACCAGACCGGAGAGCGCCACGCCTAGGGTTAGGAGGGTAGTTGCGACAGGCCGTTGTATGAAGGGGAGGGAGAGGTTCATGGCTGCACGGATCCCGTTTGCCCTTCATCCGTCACGCGCGAGCGCCGGGTTTGCAGACGTTTTGCGAGGCGATCGAACGCGAGATATATGACCGGAGTGGTAAACAGTGTCAGCATCTGACTTACGATCAAGCCGCCGACAATGCTGATGCCGAGCGGATGGCGCAGTTCCGAGCCTACTCCGGTGCCGATCATTAGCGGCAGCGCCGCAAGCAAAGCGGATAGCGTCGTCATCATAATTGGCCGGAAACGCAGCAAGCTGGCTTGATAAATTGCCTCGCGCGGAGGTTTTCCCTGCTTGCGCTCTGCATCCAGCGCGAAGTCAATCATCATGATCGCGTTCTTCTTAACAATGCCGATCAATAAAATAATGCCGATGATGGCGATAATGCCGAGGTCAGTGCGCGAAACCATGAGCGCGAGCAATGCGCCCACGCCGGCCGAGGGCAGGGTGGAGAGAATTGTGATTGGGTGGATGTAACTCTCATACAACACGCCGAGCACGATGTATACGGTGACGATAGCGGCGAGGATCAAGAGCAGCGAGCTGCCTAACGAAGCCTGAAAAGCAAGCGCCGCTCCCTGAAAACTGGTTTGCACGCTGAGCGGTAGCCCGATGTCCCGCTTCGTGGCGTTGATGGCCTCTACTGCATCGCCAAGTGAGGCGTTCGGCGCAAGATTGAACGAAATAGTTGCGGCCGGGAACTGCGCGAGGTGGTTGACGACTAGCGGCGCGGACTGCTCTATTACGCGCGCCATGGAACTGAGCTTGACCTGCTGCGGCGTTTGCGAGGTACCGGTTGTCTGCTGAGCTGCCGTTGTTCCTTGGACGACCGGAGCCGTCCCGATGTAAATGTCGTCGAGTGACGCGGGGCCTTTCCGAAATTCAGGCTGCACTTCCAGCACTACTCGGTACTGATTGGATTGGGTGAAGATGGTCGAGACCAGGCGCTGGCCGAAAGCGTCATAGAGCGCGCTGTCGATCATCGCCGGCGTGACGCCGAGGCGGCTCGCGGTGTCGCGGTCGATTTCGACAAAGGCCGACAGCCCCTGGTCCTGGAGATCACTCGCGACATCTGCTAGCTGCGGCAGCGTGCGCAGCTGCTCGACCAGTCTGGGGACCCAGACGCTGAGTTCCTTGGGATCGGCATCTTCGACGGTGAACTGGTACTGGGTACGGCTCACACGGTCTTCGATAGTGAGGTCTTGCACCGGTTGCATGTAAAGCGAAACGCCGTCCACCTTTTGCAGTTTGGTTTTCAGGCGGCGAATGACTTCGGTTACGTGAACCCCGCGCTCGTTAAGCGGCTTCAAGTTGATCAGCATTCGGCCGCTGTTCAGTGTGACATTGGTCCCGTCCACGCCGATAAACGATGACAGGCTTTCGACCGCCGGGTCTTCAAGAATCACGCGCGCCAACGCCTGCTGGCGTTGCGCCATAGATGAAAATGAAATCGATTGCGGCGCTTCGGAAATGCCCTGAATGACCCCAGTGTCCTGTACTGGGAAGAAGCCTTTGGGTATGAAAATGTAAAGCAGTACCGTGAGCACCAGCGTCGCGATTGCGACCAGAAGCGTCGCGGATTGGCGGTCGAGCACCCAATCAAGCATTCTGCCGTAGCGCGCTATCACGTTTCCAAAAAAAAGCCCGCTCGCCCGTTGGAACCGGTTTTGTTCGCCCGAGGGAGTATGCCGCAACAGCCTGGCGCACATCATTGGAGTCAGCGTCAGCGAAACCACCGCGGATATTAGAATGGCGACGGCGAGCGTAATGGCAAATTCGCGGAACAGTCGGCCGACCACGTCACCCATGAAAAGCAGGGGAATCAGCACCGCGATCAGCGAAAAAGTAAGCGAAATAATCGTAAAGCCTATTTGCTCGGCGCCCTTGAGTGCAGCCTGCATTGGAGGTTCGCCCGCCTCGATGTAGCGCGAGATGTTTTCGATCATCACAATGGCGTCATCAACAACAAAGCCCGTGGCAATCGTCAGCGCCATCAGCGTCAGATTATTAATACTGAATCCGGCCAAATACATCACGCCGAAAGTGCCAACCAGCGAAAGCGGCACCGCCACGCTCGGTATGACGGTTGCGGAAACACTGCGCAGAAATAGAAAAATCACCATCACGACCAGCGAAACAGCCAGCATGAGTTCGAACTGCACGTCTTTGACCGAGGCGCGGATAGTGGTTGTGCGGTCGGTGAGCAGGTTCACCTGCACTGCGCCCGGTAATGTGGCTTGGAGCTGGGGAAGAAGCTTCTTCACGCGGTCCACCACTTCAATCACGTTAGTGCCTGGCTGGCGCTGAATATTAACAATCAACGCCGACTTGTCGTTGGCCCAGGCTGCAAGCCTTATGTTTTCCGCATCGTCCACAGTGTTGGCTACATCAGCCAAACGGATCGGGGCGCCATTTCGGTAGGCGATGATGAGCTGTCTGTATTCTTCGGCCGACTTCAGTTGATCGTTGGCGTTGATAGTGGAAGCTTGCGCCGCGCCATCGAAGCTGCCTTTGGCCTGATTTACATTGGCGTTGCCGATCGCAGTGCGCAGATCGTCGAGGCTCATGCCGTAGGCCGCCAGCGCTTTCGGGTTGGCCTGTACCCGCACAGCGGGGCGCCGGCCGCCACTGATGCTGACCAGCCCCACTCCTTGCAGCTGGGAAATTTTCTGCGCCAGCCGCGTATCGATGAGGTCCTGAACCTTGGGGAGCGGCAGCGATTCCGACGTAATCGCGAGCGTCAGGATAGGAGCGTCGGCCGGGTTGACCTTGTTGTATATTGGGGGCGTGGGCAGGTCCGTGGGAAGCAGGTTTCCGGCTGCGTTTATTGCCGCCTGCACTTCCTGCTCGGCGATATCAAGGCTGAGGTTGAGACTGAATTGCAGGGTGATTACCGAGGCGCCACCCGAGCTTGTCGACGACATCTGATTGAGGCCCGGCATCTGGCCGAATTGGCGTTCGAGCGGAGCGGTGATCGAGGAGGTCGTCACGTCCGGACTCGCACCGGGGTAAAGTGTCACAACCTGGATGGTCGGGTAGTCCACTTCGGGAAGAGCGGACAGTGGTAGCAGCCGGTACGCGATGATGCCGGATAACAGAGTGGCCAGCATCAACAGCGACGTTGCGACCGGCCGCAGGATGAATTGGCGGGAGGGATTCATTATCCGCCTTTACGCTCGCCCGCACGGCGCGCAATGGGCTCAACTTTTGCACCTTCGCGCAGTTTGTCTATTCCGTCGATGACCACGGATTCGCCGGGCGCAAGTCCGGCATCAACGGCAATAACATCGCCTTGTGCCGGACCAATCTTGATCTGGCGCACCGTTACCGTTTGGTCCGGTTTCATGATATATATATATGTACCCTGGTTGCCGCGCTGAACGGCTGCCGAATTGATTACCGTCGCGTTTTTCTTGACGCTCACCAGCATGCGCACGTTAACAAACTGGTTGGGGAATAGGAGGTAATCGTCGTTCGAGAACTGTGCTTTAAGCTTTACGGTTCCGGTGGTAGGATCAATCTGGTTGTCCACTGTCAGTAAAATGCCGCTGGCCAGTTTGGTTTTGCCTTCACGGTCAAATGCATTTACCGGTAATTGTTCCCCCGCTCGCAGCTTTTTCATCACATTGGGCAGGTTGTCTTCGGTAATCGTAAATACGACGCTGATTGGTTGCAGCTGGGTAATCACCACCAAGCCGTTCTGGTCGGTTGCGTGAATGATGTTGCCCGGGTCCACCTGGCGCAATCCGACACGTCCGCTGATAGGAGCAGTAATGCGGGTATAGATCAGCTGCAGCTTCGCATTGTCGATCTGCCCCTGGTCGGTTTTTAAGGAACCTTGGTATTGGCGCACTAGAGCTGCTTGAGTATCCACTTGCTGCTTTGCAATCGAATCCTGCGCAAAGAGCGTCTCGTAGCGCTCGAGGTCGAGCTGCGCATTTTTAAGCAAGGCCTGGTCATGCGCCATTTGCCCCTCGGCCTGCGTCAACTGCACTTCGAACGGACGTGGATCGATTTCCGCGAGCAAATCGCCTGCGTGGACGAATTGACCTTCCTTAAACGTTACTTTGATCAGCTGCCCGTCAACGCGGCTTTTTACCGTGACGGTATTCAAAGGCGTTACCGTGCCCAAGCCGGAAAGATAAACATCAACATCGCTTTGCTGCGCACTTGCAATTACAACGGGTACGCCCTTGTCCGGCGATTCGGACCCGTGCTTGCGCAGACGCGGCTGGGCATCCCCCAACGTAGTCAGCAGAAAATATGAGCCTCCGCCCAGCAAGCACAATATAAGCAAGCCCAACCACCACCAGCGAGGCGACGATCTTTTCGCCGGGTTGGAAGAATCGGAAGACGAGTTGCCTTTAGACATTAACCTTCCACGTTTTTGTGCTGCTATCCTTTTTTTCGAGGACACGGTCGTTTTGTCGACGCTTCTCCTTCATCGTGTTTATCACAGCCAACTGCTGTTCGGGCGATAAACTCGAGTAAAACGCGAGCGCATGTTTGTGGAAATCCCTGCGCACCGCGTAATTCTGCTCGCGCACCGCATCCGCCGCGCCACTTAGTGCCGCCAAGTCAGGGCGCGTTTTTGCAAATTCCGCATCGGCAACGCCGCGCAGCTGCGCGCGAGAGTCATTGATCTTCTTGCGCAGTAATTCCTCTTCGTCTTTCAACGCCTGCCACTGGCGCTCCTGATCGGGCAAGAGATTAAGCTGTTTGTGCAGCTGCTGGTTGAATATGACATGCGTTGCGCTGCTCGTCCTGTCGGTTCGGAGCGCTGCAGCGCTAAAGAGGATTCCGGCGCCAAGAAACACGGCGGCAGCGGCAACAGCGGGTATAACTCTTGAAGTCTTCATGATAGTTCTCCTTCGGCGTAGACTTCTGTTAACGGTTTGGCGACTGTCAGTGACTGCGTTAAAAAATGCGACGTGACTATTGCCATTAAATCACCACCATGCATTGAGAGCTTATCCGCGAGGCGAATTTTTGTAACGTTTCCTGACGACGGAGCAAGCTGTAACATTGTGTTACACAAATTCGCTTCGAGTCAGGTGCAGGCAAGGTATAAATTTTCATGGAAGCCGCAGATCATATTCTAGTGGTGGACGACGATGCCGAAATCCGGCGTCTCTTGAGCGAATATCTCTCGAAAACCGGCTACCGTGTAACGGCGGTAAAGGACGGTGTTGGCATGTGGGAGGCTCTGGAACACGGGCGTGTCGATTTGATCGTTCTCGACCTCATGTTGCCGGGAGATGACGGACTGCTTCTATGCCGGACATTGAGGAAGAAATACGAAACGCCTGTCATCATGCTTACCGCCCGCGGCGACGAAACCGATCGAATTGTCGGATTGGAAATCGGTGCCGATGATTACCTGGCAAAGCCATTCAGTCCCCGGGAACTCCTTGCCCGCATCAAAGTGGTTCTTCGCCGGGCGCGGTCATTACCGGAAAATCTCAAGCCCGACGAAGTGCGCGCGCTGCGCTTTGCGGATTGGCGGCTGGATACGGTGTCTCGCCACCTGGTGTCGCCGGTGGGCGTGGTGACGCCGTTGAGCGGTTCAGAGTATCGCTTGCTGCGGATATTTCTCAAGCATGCCAACACAGTATTGTCGCGAGACCAGTTGATGGACTTGATGCAAGGCCGCGAGACCGAGCCTTTTGAACGCAGCATTGATGTTCAGGTGAGCCGTTTGCGTCGACGCCTGGGCGATGATGCCCGAGAACAAGCTATCATCAAAACAGTGCGCAATGAGGGCTATGTGCTGGCAGCCGATGTGGAGATGGAAAAATGAAATGGCTGCTTCCTAGAAGTCTTTTCGGCCGCATGGTATTGGTTTTAGTGGCGGGGCTTATTGCGGCGCAGATACTTAGCGCCGCGATCGTGTTTAGTGAACGGGAGCAGCATGTTCTTCAGATACGCGTTACACGGTCGGCTCAAAGAATAAGCGATGCAGTCCGTGTCCTGGAGGCGCTCAATGCACAACAGCGGGGCAGTGTCATACAATCGCTCGGCAGCAATACCTTCGCGGTGTCGTTGGGAAGTAGCGCCGCACCGCTGGGCGATTCGGATCCCCAATTGAGCAATACGGTGCACGACTTCGCGGCCGGGTTGCGATCTGCCCTCGGCAACCAAAGAACGATCGCGGTACAAGCGCGATACGGGTCGGACGCAGCTCCTCGCAGCCCGGAATCAGGAGCCGTAGGCTCGGGCCAGCCCAGCCCCGAATCCGCAGTCTTGCCGCGGGAGACCAGATTTCAGCCGCTAATGCTTGCTGCCCAGATCGGCCTCGCAGACGGAACGCTGGTGAATTTTCGGGATCAGTTTCCATGGGAGGCGGGGAGGTGGCCTTTTCGCCTGGCTCTTGACCTATTCGTGCGACTCGCCGCAGTCGTGGTACTTTCACTTATCGCCGTTCGCTGGGTCACGCAGCCCTTGTCGTCGCTTGCCACTGCCGCGGAAAATCTGGGCGAAAATATAAATAGGCCGCCTCTGTATGAATCCGGTCCGTCCGAAGTCAGCCGTGCCGCGCATGCTTTCAACAAGATGCAGTCCCGCTTGGCAAATTATCTCAACGACCGGGCCCGAGTCCTTGCAGCAATGTCTCATGATCTGAAAACTCCTATCACGCGTTTGCGTTTGCGCACCGAGATGCTCGATGATCCCGATCTCAAAACCAGGTTCGAAAAAGACCTAGACGAGATGGAATCGATGGTGCGCACGACCCTGGATTGCATGCGCGGGGTAGAAAATGGAGAAAAATTTCAACCCATCGATGTTGTGGCCCTTCTGGAAAGCCTGCAGGCCGATTACGAAGAGACCGGGCATCCGGTCCGCATTCAGGGTCATGCTAACTCTTCATATGTGGGCAAACCCCGTGCACTAAAACGCTGCCTCAGTAACCTGATCGAAAACGCGGTTAAGTACGGTAAAAATGCGACCATCGTCGTGCAAGATGAAGACGCGCGTCTCGTACTTAAGATCGAAGACGAAGGTCCCGGCATTCCCCCCCACGAGCAAGAAAATGTTTTTGCTCCTTTTTACCGGATTGAAAATTCCCGAAATCGGGACACGGGTGGCACCGGCTTGGGTCTTAGTATTGCGCGCAGCATCGCACGCGATCACGGAGGAGACATTACTTGCAAAAACCTGGAAACCTCAGGGTTGCAGGTAATCGTTACCTTGCCCAAAAGGGCTTCCCCAAAAGAAGCGGGAACGCTTAACGGTTAAGGAGCCTCTGATCAAGTCCTCCGCGGATTGCGTTGCGGACAAAATGCGGATGGATGCGAGGCGCGCGACGAAGGTCGTAGCTTGCACTACAAAGCCGCGGAGCGCAACGACGCAGACGCCGCATTTTGCCGCAACCCGGAGGGATGGGGCTATCCGGTCGCATGGCTTTGTTGTTCGTCGCTGGTTTGGCATCTACCAAACGGCACTCCTCACGCCTCGCCCTGCACCCCGATTGCAAACCGTCGAATCCACGTGGGACTTAATCAGAGGTTCCTTTTTGAGTATAATTTGAAAATCCAGGCGACCGCATCCGGTTAAGTGGCTTTTTTAGGTCAGGTAGCTGGGCTTTAAACATTTATGGAGGGTTACAATGGGTAACCCTTTTTGTTTTTTTGGAACGAGTATCGCATGCCATCCGCAAGACCTTGACAATGACTGAATTCAAGAATCTCTATGACGATGTGATCATGGATCACATCAGGAATGCCCGCGATTTCCGCAAGCTGCGAGGAGCTAATCGCGAGGCAGAAGGTTCCAATCCGTTGTGCGGAGACGTCATAGCTATTTATCTTAGGTTACAAGGAGAAGTCATCGAAGATATCGGTTTTCAGTGTTCCTGTTGCGGAGTATCGATGGCCTCGGCTTCGATCATGACCGAAAGCGTGAAAGGCAAGAATGTAATTGAGGCGAGATCCGCACTTCAGCAATTCTCCCGATTGCTCGCGCAACCCCAATTAAACAGCCCTTCTCCAACGGATGAACTTTCCGTCCTGGCAGCAGTGCGTGAGTATCCATCGCGCGTGAATTGTGCAACGCTCGCATGGGAAACACTGGAGCAGGCACTGGACCGGACATGAATGTATTGTTTTGTTGCAGCAATACGCTTGAGGTGAATCGTGAGCGAACGGCAGGTCGATAATTTAAATGTCCTTTCGCAAGAGCTGCTGCTTACGCCCGATGAAATCAGGAGGCGGATGCCGCTCACGGATTCCGCACGTGAGACAGTAGTCAAAGGCCGTCACGCGGTGCAAAACATTCTGGAGCGAAAAGACCACCGCTTATTGATAGTGGTTGGTCCGTGCTCTATTCATGACCTTGAAGCCGCTCACGACTATGCGCGTCGCCTGAAAAAACTTGCCGATGAGATTTCCGACACGCAATTTGTCGTGATGCGGGTGTATTTTGAGAAACCGCGCACGACAATCGGCTGGAAGGGATTCATCAACGACCCGGAGATGGACGATTCATTTCGGATCGAGGAAGGACTGCAGAAAGCCCGCAGATTATTGCTTGATCTGGGGGAAATGGGTCTGCCCGCAGGTACCGAGGCACTCGATCCTATCGTTCCCCAGTATTTGTCGGATTTGATCACCTGGACTGCCATTGGCGCTCGCACAACCGAATCCCAGACTCACCGCGAAATGGCAAGCGGCCTTTCTTCCCCGGTTGGTTTAAAGAATGGTACCGATGGCAGCCTCAAGGTCGCTATCAACGCGCTACTCTCGGTTTCGCGTCCCCACAGTTTTCTCGGAATTGACAAAAGCGGGCGCTGCGCAGTGGTTCGCACACGAGGTAACCGCTATGCGCACGTGGTTCTGCGCGGGGGCAACACGCCCAACTACGATTCACAGAGTATTAAGCATTGTGAAAACGAGCTGCAAGCAAATCATTTGCCGCAGATTATTATGGTGGACTGCAGCCACGCTAATTCCAATAGGAACTACGCTTTGCAGCCCGTAGTACTGCGCGATTGCGTGCAGCAGATTTTAGCTGGTAATCGGTCGATTATCGGGTTCATGATTGAGAGCAATCTTGAAGCGGGCAACCAGCCGATTCCGGCCGACCGAGCTCACCTCAAATACGGCGTCTCTGTTACCGATCCCTGCATAGACTGGTCGACCACAGAGGCCATTCTGCGGGAAGCTCATGGAAAGCTTAGGGACGGGCGGAAGCGAACCGCCTGAAGCAAAGCCGTAGAAAAATCCTATTCATTTCTTTACGGCGATTCCATAAGGATCCCCGCCCAATTTGATTGTCGCGAGTTTTTTCTGGGCGGCGATATCTATGACGGATACACCTGCGTCTCTGCCTGAAAGCCGTTGCGGGGGATCCTCAGCCGCGCGCTTTCCAATCAATGCAAGGTACGCCAGCCTTCCATCGGGGGAAACGTCGATAGAGCTCGGTTTGTCTCCGACTCCTGAGACGGTGGCCACTACCTGCCCGCTTGCCAAATAAACGATCGATATACTGTTCGACGCACGGTTTGCAATCAGCACGTGATCTCCCTTGGGCTCAAGTGCCAGGCTGCGTGGGTCTGCTCCCGATCGGTACTTGCCAACGACCTGTTCCGTGCCGGTGTCTACAATTGTATAGCCATTGTCTTCACTTGCGGTGAGAATGAGTTTTTTGCCATCTGGACTTATGACCATGCTTGCGGCGTCTTTGCCGGCATTTCGTATCGTTCCGGTAATTTGCAGACTACCAACATCGAAAACGGAGAGAGTCTCGTCGCCACTGTTGCTGACATATGCTTTATTCCCGTCGGGAGTGAACAAGGCCATCGCTGGCCGCTTGCCAACTTGTATCGTCTTAATAGGTGCAAAATTGCGTGCGTCATATGCCGTAATTGTATTGTCCCCGCGATTAGTCACTAGTAGCAGATTGTCATTCGGGGAAACGGCGACATGATGCACCATTTTACCGGCGGGCACTGTTTTAATCGGCTTGTGTGAGGTTGCGTCGATTACGGTGAAATCGTTGGATTTCAGGTTAGCGACATAAGCCCTAGTTTCATCAGGGCTGAACGTAATGTTGTGAGGTTTTTTGCCGGTCGGAATCTTGCCGATGACCTTGAGTGTTTTGCCATCAATCACTTCAACCTGGTCGGTGCGCTGGTTGGTGACCCAGATTTCATGTGCGTGGGCGAAAAAGCTTGCCGCTGCGAGGATAAGCCCCGCGCCGATCTGCAACGAAATTTTGCTAGTGATATTCGAATTCAATGTAGCGAGTTTGCAGCAGGCTACTGTGTCAGGCGTGCTCTATCCCCCCGCCGGGAAGAAGCTATAGGAGACAAAGACCAGAATCACCAAAGGCACGACACCAAGCCCTAAGCCCCATGCAATAAGTTTTTTTTCGATTGGTAAAAGAGGTTCATACGGCATCTTTCTGAATTCATCGCCGATATTCGGTTGCTGCTCCATGATTTTCGCACATCGCTATTAGCCCGTTGCCAGTAGTGGTTTAACTCCGGCGAAAAATATGAAGGATATTAACAGTCCTACCCAAATGACGAAGCCAAATAGACAGAGTAAATATACTGCCGCCAGCTTGCCGATGCCTTCTTCCCAATGTTTTTTGAAGTTGGACATCACACCAATCGTAAAAAACGTCATCACGAAGAAAATGCCCGCCGCATTCCTTAGTCATTACAGTTTTCTTATGTTGCAACAAATTTATTAAAGGTTTTTATCATATGCGACGCCCGCGCAAGTTTTCAAAGTAATTTTTGATCTTTGCTTATAAGTCATTCTTTCCTGAAAATCCGACGCCCTTTGTTTCAATGCAGAAAACGTGATCCGCCGCCGCAATGTGCAATTCGATTTCAAATTTAATTGTATATCCCTAGTATTTCGGGAATCACGACTGATGGTCTTAGCCCCTTCGCTCTGGTATTGCTTTACGAAAATTGCAACTTGCGAATTACTAAGATTAATCTCAAGCGCAAGCAGGAGCTCACGCTTTGGTTTCCAGGTTGTCGCTAATTGGCGACATAAAAAACTATAATTAATCAAATCAGTAACTTGTTTTAGTCTTTTAATTGTCGTTGAGCCGCGACTAAAATAGCCCGCTTCCAACACGAATTTGCTTTAACTCAGGTCTATATCCGTTTGTTCTATTGCTATAAAAACTTTTTGGCACGGCTATTGCTCCGCTTTCTTCGGGTTCAAAATAATGCTGTGTCCTAAGAATATTAACTGACTGACGATAATGTTTAGACTTTTGCCTGATATCTCCCTTGGCTTTGAAGCTGGCCTCGCAGCAAGAACTCCTCAGCCTCGTGCGCGGCAGGAATCCTCGACTTGCGAGGCGCAGCAGCACAAAGACCAGCGTGCGGCTGCTCAAGCAGCCATGAGTAATAATAGAAGTAAAGCTGAATCCGTCGCCTTCGCCAGATTAAGCGCAGAGTTTAGATTATTTGCCGGGTCCGACCAGAATGCTCGAAGCTTGGTGATTGGTCTGCGCGATGGGACCGGTATAACGCTTACTGAATGCATAAATGGAAGCTCCTCCGAAATCAGTTTCACGCCACCGACGGGTCACATGGGCTATAGCAATGTTTCTATCGCTCTTTCTTTGGCAAGGCAGCATTTGGCGGCGCACGGAGTGGGTCAGCCCACGATTCAGCAATTGCAGGCGGCATTGATCGGCGGCACAATCACCGTCCCGCTTTCCGGCAATGCCATCAGGCTTCACGGCATTTTGCCACTAAAACTACAAGGGATGGGCTGGGGAAAAATCGCCGGTCTTCTCGGCATAAAACTCGGTAGCGTGATTGGCGAGGCGAGACCGATCCCTGCTGTATTGCCGTCCCGGGCGAACAAATACAGCTGCCGCGTGTCCAGGGCTGCGCCATCGAATGACTCCATTGCGAAACCGGCGCGCAGTTAGACGGCATTAGACGGACTGTACCGCGTGAGCCGCGCCAGGATTCGGGAAGGTACTTATAGCTTTCAGTGAAATAAACTGCTTTTAATTTGTTAGCCCGTTTTCCTCCTCGAGCGGGCTTTTTTTTGCGCGGCACCAGAGACTTTTTCGGGGGAAAATCTGTCGCCGGGACCGGCGGCACCCGCAGCCAGGATATTTTCCACGCCAAGAATCAACCTCTGCGATGGATCTCATGAGCTTCTCGAAGCCCGGCGCGTTGGCAATTATTAACCGCGGAATCTGAGAGACGCAACTTTCCATTCGCGGCAACAGGCGCAGATTTGCCGGACTCCAAGCGCACGGAGGCACGATTTCGAGCGTTTTACAGTGCGCTTGACAGCAGAATTTTGCGGGATGTACATTTCTCACTAGTTATCTACCCTGCCTTAATCCGGTGCTTACCGTCTGCACAACAACTACCAATAGCAGACCGGGAGCGGCGCGAAGAATTCAGGTCCAGCGAACGACTTAAAGCCGCGTTCGATTTGCTCAAAGTGCGCGACTTCGATGCCATGCGGTTCGAGGACGCTGAACGGCGGACCGGAGTAAGCAAAGGTACGCTTTATTTCTTTTTCGTCAGCAATCAAGAGTCGTTCAAGGCGGTCATTCGCAATTATCGCCTTATCTGCAGCTTGGGGAGCACCTGATAGATGAACATCGTGGAAGTTCGCGGGATCTGACCCAGCAAATCCTTCAGGGTAGATGGGATTCGGTAGGCGCAGGTAGTCTAAGCGGACCACCCAAGCGGCTGGTGACTGCGTCCGGAAATTTCGCGGAACCAGCAAAGTTTTATCTAAAAGGCCTGATGCCTTGCGCGAATTCGAGAGAGTGCACGGTAGTGCACGATCGACTGTGGTGAATTCGGCGAAATAGATGCGATTATGGGGTGTGCATCATGATTGTGAATGTTGCGTTGCCGTTGAATCTGGAAGTATTCGTTGGAGGTAGGTGACAGGAATGCTTGAGGTGGATTGCTACCCGGAGATTTATCTAAAAATTATTCGATGGAATCCACAGTGTGGTAAAGAAACGGTGATCGAATAATGGAGTATGTTTCTAAGGAATAGAATAGGATGCCGCTATGAATCGCTTATTACTCTTGCTATTGGGTTTAGGTTTGTCGCTGCCGGGGTACGCTGAAGATTTGCTGGAAATCTACCGGCAGGCGCTGTCGCGAGACGCAGTATATGCGTCTGCACGCGCCGTGTGGCAGGCGGGCCAGGAGAAGATGCCGCAGGGGCGCGCACTGTTACTGCCGAACGTCAATCTTACCGGCAATACGACATATAACGAAGTCGGTACTCAGGTGCGCGACCCAAGCCAGCCGGGTCGGCAGAGTCAGTTCAACAGTAACGGGGTTACGATTTCGCTTGTACAGCCGTTGTTCAACAAGCAGAGCTTCGACCAGTTTCTTGAATCAAAATCGCAGCTGGCGCAAAGCGACGCACAATTGAGCGTAGCGACCCAGGACCTGACCGTGCGGGTGTCGCAGGCGTATTTCGATGTGCTGGCCGCTCAGGATAATTTGGAGTACATAACAGCACAAAAGGCCGCAATCGCCGAGCAGCTCGCTTCAGCAAAGCGCAACTTCGAAGTGGGAACGGCGACCGTGACCGATATCAATGACGCGCAGGCGCGCTATGACCTTGCTGTCTCGCAGGAAATCGCGGCGCTGAACGATCTGGAGGTGAAGAAACAGGCGTTGGCGGTAATTATTGGCGACATGCCGGGGCCACTCAAGTTGCTCTCCACCAATCTGCCTTTGAGCCTGCCGCAACCCAACGATATGGGACGCTGGGTGGAAGCGGCGCAATCCAATAATCCGCAAATCAGGGCACAGGAAGCCGCACTGGAAATTGCCAAACGTGAGATCGAGCGCAACCGCAGCGGGCATTATCCGACCATTAATCTGGTGGGTTCCTTAAGTCAGAACGCAAGTGGCGCCACCGCCTTGCCAAATGGCGCGGTAACCATTCCCAACGACACCACCACTAAACAGATCGGTATCCAGCTCAATATGCCGATTTACCAAGGCGGTGGACAGGAATCGTTGGTGAGGGAGGCGATTGCCAATCAGGACAAGGCAAAACAGGATCTGGAAAACGCCCGCCGCAGCGTAACCTATTCCACAAGGCAGGCGTTTTTGGGTGTGACCAGCGGCGTGGCTCAAGTGAAAGCGCTGGAGCAAGCGCTGGTCTCAAGCGAGACCTCGCTCGCTTCCACCAAGCTGGGGCGGGAAGTAGGCGTGCGCACCGAAGTCGATGTGCTCAACTCCCAGCAACAGCTCTACAGCGCCAAACGCGATTTGGCGCAGGCGCGTTACAATTTTATCCTTAGCCAATTGCGGCTCAAATCAGCAGCCGGACAGCTCAGCGAAGAGGATCTTGCCGAGGTCAACCGGTGGTTACGATAGTCGCGATAAACCCAGTTTTTCGGTGACCCGTTTGAAGCGGCCGGCGCTCGTGGCCTGATTGCTGTAAAACAATTGAAATTATCGGGGTTGCGGCAATATGACAGGATAAATGTGGCTGCGCTCTTTATGCAGCTGCCGCAGGCGGCTTAGAGCATTGGCCTTTGACTCTATTACCCTACGCCGCTGCTATTTTCCTTTTTCTTTCGAGGATGCTGTACTGCAAACAGATATTTCCATGATGAGTATTCGCACGTGCTTTGCGAAGTGCCCCGTGCTAAATTAAACGCTGTTGAGGTCTCGACAAAGAGCCGATCATGAAGCTGAATTGGGTGGTCGTTATCCAAGAAATGGCCCGCAATCTGGCGAATGAGCTCGTTGCAGATGATGACCGGCAAAATCAGGAGGACCCTCTGACCGATGGAGCGCGCTTCCAGTATGTTTATTTTGTAGATGCCAAGGAGTGCACGAACGGTTACCGCTAAAGTAGGTAAACTGGTTCTACCTCGAATGAGCGCCGATATACATTTTCCCGAATTTGCTGCAAAAAAACAGCGGCTCGCCGCAGAGCTAAAGTTGGCACGCGGTCGGTTACAGCTGCAAAAGAATACGAGCTCCAATCTTTTTCGCTACGACACGCGCGTAACGCAACGCCAGAGTGGAGTCTCCCTCGCCGGGTTCAATCAGGTTGTCGCGGTGAACGCGGCCCAACGCACCCTCGACGTTGAAGGCCTTGCTACCTTCGAGAGAATCGTCGACGGAACGCTTGCCGAAGGGCTGCTCCCGCTGGTATCGCCCGAACTCAAGCACATCACGATCGGCGGAGCCACAGTAGGGATTGGCATCGAATCCAACTGCTTCCGGTACGGTTTCGTACACGATAGCCTCATTGAGGCCGAAGTCGTTCTGCCCGACGGGCGAATTGTGCTGGCTCGATCCGATAACGAGCATGCGGATCTATTCAATGCATTGCCCAACTCGTATGGTACCCTGGGCTACATTTTACGCGCCACAATTCGTTTAATGCCGGCGCTGCCTTGGGTCCATCTGAACACCTTACGCTTTAGCGATTTGAATTTGTTTCTGGATGCCATGCATGCGGCGACCAAAGACCCGAGCGTTGACTTCACCGAGGGATTGTTTTACCCGGGCGGGCCCTTCTACCTCGTGAATACCCGCTTTGCAGCGCAAGTACCGCGGACAGCGGATATTATCCGTGACCATGTTTTCTACAAGTTGGTGCAGCAGCAGCCCGAGGTGTACCTTGCTACCCGCGATTACATTTTCCGCTATGATCCGGAATGGTTCTGGAATATACCAGAGACGGGGCCCTATCGGTTGTTTCGACGCTGCGCCCCACTGTCCCTCCGCAATTCCGGTTTCTACAAGCGATACTTCGAATGGCAGCAAGCTGCTCTGCGGTGGATTCCATGGAGCGTGGACGATGACACTGAACCGCTTATCCAAGATTGGGAGGTGCCTTGGACGCAAGCGCGCGAGTTGGTCGAATTTGCTCTTAGCGAAGTCGATCTGGGCGGTAAACCTTGGCTGGCCACGCCTATCTGCACACCCAGGACACCCACGCTTTACCCGATTGAAGCCAACCTCCTGTATCTAAATCTCGGCTGCTATTGCTACGTTAAGAAAGTCCCGGGCAGACCGGCTTACTGGTATACCCGTATTCTGGATGAGAAATGCTTCTCGTTGGGCGGTATCAAGATGCTGTACTCATCCACGTTCCTTGCGCCCGAGGAATTCTGGCGCATCTACAATGGAAATGCCTATTGGGACCTAAAGAAGCGCTACGATCCGAAAGGGGTATTTAAGAACTTGTACGAGAAATGCGCATTTCGCGCGTAACGTGGATCGTGCCGGCCGGGACCGCGGTAAGCGAATCATGGTAAATTAGACACTCACTTGGGTTCATCAAAGAGTCAACCATGAATATGGATTGGGCGACGGTTAGCGAGGAAATTCTTTCCACACGCTTGCATCAGGAAGCTCTTTATCTGCTGGTTCCGATGTTGGTGATGACGGTATTGCTGTTGCGATTCCGGCCGGAAGATCGGCGTGATGTAGTCGGCACGCTGCGTTTCTTTGTGGTTAGCCTGGCCGGCATGCTGCTCGCTGGAATTCTCAAGATCGTTGTCCCCGGCGTGATTACTGCGGTGCTGTATGAAGCGATGCTCATCGCAACCGGTATCGCGGTGATCAAGCTCACAGGCTTGTTTGTGTTTCGCATCGTTCTGCCCTTGGTGCGGCTGCACACAGCGCGCATCGTCGAAGACATCATCATCATTATTGGCTACGTGGCATGGGGACTGGTTCAGCTGCGCTACGCGGGTCTCGATCTCGGAGGCATAATAACCACTTCTGCGGTAATTACCGGCGTGATCGCATTTTCCATGCAGGATACCTTGGGCAATGTGATGGGTGGTCTGGCGCTGCAACTCGATAATTCAATCGAGGTGGGTGACTGGATCAAGGTGGACGATCTAGTCGGCAGGGTGGCGGAAATCCGCTGGCGCTCCACGTCGATTGAGACGCGCAACGGAGAGACAGTAGTCATTCCCAACAGCCAGTTGATGAAAAACAAATTTACCGTGCTCGGACGACGGGCCGGGCGGCCGCTGCAATGGCGGCGTTGGATTTCATTTTGCGTGGATTACAACGAGACCCCGGCGCGGGTAATCAGCGCGGTGGAAAACGCGATCAACCAGGCAACCATTCCACACGTGGCAAAACAACCTCCCGCGAACTGCGTGCTGATGGCTTTCGAAAGCGGTTCCGGTCGCTATGCTCTGCGTTACTGGCTTATCGATCTGATGCACGATGACGCGACTGATTCGGCGGTGCGCACGCATATCTACGCCGCGATGCAGCGCGCAGGTATCCGCTTTGCGCTCACCGAACAAAGTGTGCGTGTTATAGAGCATGATGAGCAACATGCGGAGGTGGTGAAATCCCGCGAGCTGAACCGTCGCTTGGCGGCACTGCAGCGCGTCGATCTGTTTCAAGGTTTTCATCCAGGCGAGTTGCGCATCATCGCCGAACGCCTGAAATATGCGCCATTCGCCCGCGGTGCTGTGATGACCAAGCAAGGCGCAATCGCGCATTGGTTGTACATTATGACTTCGGGAGAAGCGGAGGTGGTTCTGGAAACGCCGGATGGGGAATGCGTGCCGCTGGCCATGCTGCCGGCAGGCAGTTTTTTTGGAGAAATGGGGCTGATGACTGGAGATCCACGGCGCGCGAGCGTCATAGCACGAACCGATGTTGAGTGCTATCGACTCGACAAAAGCGCCTTCGAAGATGTTCTGCACTCGCGCCCCGATATTGCAGATGAAATATCGCAAATTCTCGCTTCGCGCCGTTTCGCCTTGGAGCGAGTGCACAAGGACATGACTTCCGAAAAAAGTGCCGCGGAACTTGCCCAGCAACGCAATGAAATTCTCGAAAAAATAAAACGGTTTTTTGGGATTGGCACAGTGCATTAAAAGCGGGGCCTTAAGCCCGCCACTTATCCGGTTTATTGCTCTCGGGCTGCTATGTTGGCCACTGGCCGCCTCCCCGGCACAATCCCAGGAAAGACTCCAGAATGCCGCAATTGCCTCGGCGCATCCGCTCGCTACCAAAGCTGGTTACGAAATTCTCAGGAAAGGCGGAAATGCTTTTGACGCCGCAATCGCGGTCGCAGCAGCGCTTGCAGTTGTCGAACCGTACGCTTCGGGACTTGGCGGCGGTGGTTTCTGGCTATTGCATCGCGCTTCCGACGGCAAGCAAGTGCTGGTTGACGCGCGGGAAACCGCTCCTCTTCAAGCTAGCGCGGGGCTGTATCTCGATGAGCAGGGCCGGGTTATTCCAAAAGCGTCATTGCGTGGCCCGAAAGCTGCCGCGATACCCGGAGTGCCGGCGGCGCTTGAACATCTTGCGAAACATTACGGCCGGCTGCCGCTCGCAGTAAGCCTCGCCCCAGCGATCGGTTATGCACATTCCGGCGTGCAGGCGGATGCACGCTATGTCGCAATATGCCAGCGCTTTCATAGCCAGCTTACCGGCAACGCGCGGCGGCTGTTCCTTGACTATGGGAGTGTGCCGCATCAAGGCTTTCTGCTCAGGCAACAAGCGCTGGCCGCAACACTGCGGGCCATCGCTTCCAAAGGAAGCATAAGTTTTTATCAGGGAAAGGTGGCGCACGAAATGGTCGATGCAGTGCAGGCCGGCGGCGGAATCTGGGCACTTTCCGATCTAAAAAATTACCGAATCCTTGAACGCGAACCGGTGACATTTGCCTATCGGTCGCTGCAAATTACCGCTGCCCCATTACCTTCAGCTGGAGGACTTGCCCTGGCACAAAGTCTTAATATTCTTGAGCGGCTTCCTTATGCTGCGGCAAAACAAGAAGGCAAAGCACATTTGGTTGCAGAAGCGATGCGGCGCGCTTATCAGGACCGTGCACGCTATCTTGGCGACCCTGATTTTGTTAACGTGCCGGCAGCCCGGTTACTGAGCGGCAAATATGCGGCATCCCGTGCAGCGACAATTGATCCTTACCGCGCGACGCCTAGCTTGGAACTAGAAGATGAATCTGCGGTGATAGACGAAGGAAGTAATACCACACATTATTCGATTGTTGACCGCGAGGGTAATCGCGTCGCCGCGACGCTGAGCATCAATACGCCCTTTGGCAGTGGTTTCGTGGCAGGCAGGACCGGAGTGCTTCTAAACGACGAGATGGACGATTTTTCCACTGGGCCGGGGATGCCCAATGCCTACCGCTTGCGGAGTTACTCGGGTAACGAAATCGCTCCCGGCAAACGGCCTTTGTCAAGTATGTCGCCGACTTTTGTCGAAGATGAACGAGGCGTACTGATACTGGGCACCCCGGGTGGCTCGCGGATAATCAGCACGGTTCTGCTTGCGATTCTCGATTACGCGGACCGGCCACAGGTTGATCTTCGAGCAATGTTGCGCGAGCCGCGTTATCATCACCAGTATTTGCCCGACCGAGTGGAGATCGAGCCCGAAGGTTTTTCCGAAGAATGGATTGCCAAGATGCAGGCCAGAGGATACGTGGTTACGAGAAGCGGGAGGCGTTGGGGAAATGTTCAGGCGGTATATATTGATAAACGCACGGGCCAGGCGATGGCGGCCGGTGACCCACGCGGGCAGGTCGGCGGCCCAAGTGAAAATTGACGAGGCGAAAGCGGCAATGAGAATCCTGTGTTATCGCCGGTAGACGCGGCGCTTACCTTCAAAGATTTATGAAAACGACCTTTCTAGAATTTGAGCAGCCAATTGCGGAACTCGAATCGAAAATCGAGGAATTGCGGTATGCTCAGGATGATTCGGCACTGGATATATCCGAAGAAATTAGCCGTCTGCAGAAAAAAAGCCAGTCCCTAACTAGAGACATTTATTCCAAGCTCACCGCATGGCAGATTTCCCAGGTGGCGCGGCATCCGCAGCGCCCTTATACGCTCGATTATATTCAAAACCTGTTTACTGATTTTGAGGAACTGCACGGTGACCGCAACTTTGCCGACGATGCGGCGATTGTCGGCGGCCTGGCTCGGTTTAATGGCCAGACGGTGATGATAATCGGCCACCAAAAAGGCCGCGATACCAAGGAAAAAATCCGCCGTAATTTCGGTATGCCGCGGCCGGAAGGTTATCGCAAAGCGCTGCGGCTCATGAAGACCGCTGAGAAATACACCATCCCAGTGCTCACGTTTGTTGATACCCCCGGCGCATACCCTGGTGTGGGCGCGGAAGAAAGGGGGCAATCTGAAGCGATCGGCAGAAATCTTTTCGCGATGTCGGAACTCAGGGTGCCTATCGTGTGCAGCATTATAGGTGAAGGAGGCTCCGGCGGTGCGCTTGCCATCGCGGTGGGCGATTTGCTGCTAATGTTGCAGTATGCGACGTATTCAGTGATTTCACCGGAGGGTTGTGCGTCAATCCTCTGGAAGAGCGCGGACAAAGCGGCGGATGCGGCGGAAACACTGGGCATTACTGCGACTCGTCTTAAGACCCTAGGGCTGATCGACAAAATCGTCAACGAGCCACTCGGTGGGGCGCACCGCGACCATGAAGAAATGATGCGGAACATGAAAAAAGCATTGCAGGATTCGCTCAAGCAATTGCAGGATAGATCGCTCGACGAATTGTTGAAAGCGCGTTTCGATCGACTGATGGGCTATGGCAAGTTCAAAGAAATTACACCGCCGTGATCTGCGATCGCACGTGGCAGGGGTTCTCGCCAAGATACTGAAGCCCAATTCGCATATTGCTCTCGGATTGAGCGGCGGGGTGGACTCGATGGCGCTGCTGGATATTCTGCAAGCGCTTTCCAAGAAGCTCCATTTCGGGTTTTCCGCAGTCCACGTGAACCACCAGCTAAGCCCGAACGCCGGGGATTGGGCGAGATCTTGCCGGCGCTGGTGCAAAGCGCGCCGAATTCCAATAGAAATTCGAAAAGTGAAAGTCAGCGGAGTCCGCGCAACAGGTATTGAAGCGGCTGCGCGCGATGCGCGGTATCGGGAATACTCACGACAACATGCGGATTATGTCGCGCTGGCGCATCACCTGGATGATCAAGTGGAAACCATGTTGCTCCAACTGTTGCGCGGCAGCGGTGTCAAGGGCTTGACCGCGATGCCCGAATTGAGATTCCAGAATAACAAAGCATCGCCGCGGATAATCCGTCCTTTACTGGATGTGCCGCGCTCGGAAATCGAGCATTACGCAAAAACACGGAAGCTGGGATGGTTCGAGGATGAAAGCAACGAAAATATTGGGTTTGACCGTAATTTCCTGCGACATAAAGTGTTTCCGCTGATCGGCAAGCGCTTTCCAGCGTATCGCGAAACATTGGGCCGGGCGAGGCGGCATTTTGTGGAAGCCGCCGCCTTGCTTGATGAATTGGCGGAACTGGATTCCCGCATCGCAGTACAAGGCGGCAGGATGAAAACGGATATATTGCGCGAATTGGCTCCCGCGCGGGCCCGCAACTTGCTGCGCTATTACTTTGCACAAAAAGGGCTGCTCATGCCGAGTGAAAAAAGGCTGGATGAGATATTGCAACAGATCGCTTACTCCCGGGAAGATGCCAAAGTACGGGTTGCTCTGGGTGATCTGGAGGTGCGGCGATTCAAAGGCGAAGTTTATGTTTGTCGCGCCCGACCCGTCGTTGATGCGAAGTTTTGCGTGAAATGGCAAGGCCAATCTAAACTGGAAATCAGCGAACTGGGTGGCGTGATGACCTTCCGACGCACCAAAGGCACAGCCATCGATTATGCAAAGCTGGTGCGGGAACCCGTCACGATCCGCGTGCGGTGCGGCGGTGAAAAACTTCGCCCGAATAGCAAGCGGCCAAGGCGCAATCTGAAAGATCTGCTGCAGGAGACTAAAATTGCGCCCTGGGAACGTTCGCACTTACCCTTGCTTTTCAGTGGCGACCATCTGGTCTATGTCCCCGGGATCGGAATTGATTGCGGCTACCAGGCGCGTGCGGCACAAAGCGGTGTATCGGTAAAATGGACTTTGCGCGACATCGAGGGTTCAAACCAAAAGGGGAGATAGATGTGCACCCTGTTCGAATCCTTTTTGCGTCCTTTCGAAGAACGGCGGTGGAACTGATCGAGGCGCAATTCAAAAACGTGAGGCGCGAAACTACAGGCCGAGGTAAGCTTGCTGGACCTTAGAGTCTTTGGCCAGCTCAGCCGAAAGTCCTTGCCGCACTACGCTTCCGTTTTCAAGTACGTACGCGCGATCCGCCACTTCAAACGCGGCGAACACGTCCTGCTCAACCAGCAATATGGTTACCCCCCTACCGCGAACTTCTTCCAAGACCCTCAACAATCGTTGCATCACAATGGGCGCCAGGCCGAGGCTCATTTCGTCCACCATCAACAGTTTTGGAGAAGCCATGAGGCCGCGCGCTATGGCGCACATTTGCTGCTCGCCGCCGGACAGGCTTCCGGCAAGCTGGCTACGCCGCTCGTGCAAAATGGGAAACAATGAATAGACCTGATCAAAGGCGGCTTGAATTCTGGTTTTCTCGCCACGCACATAGGCTCCCATCAGCAAGTTGTCCGTGACCGTCATATGGTCGAAAAGCTGCCTTCCTTCCGGAATCTGCACCAGGCCGAGGCTGAACACTTGGTCGGCGGTGAGCGCCCCAAGCTCCTTGCCGTTGAACAGAATCTGCCCAGTACTGGGAATGACCCCGGAAAGCACTCTCAGCAGAGTCGTCTTGCCGGCACCATTGCTTCCGACCAAGGCCACAATTTCCCCGGTATGAATTTCAAACGTAACGTTTCGCAGCACAGGAATTTCCCGGTAGCCGGCGCAAAGATTTTTGACTTGGAGGAGCGATTGGTTCACGCGTGTTTTCGACCGAGGTAAGCTTCCACCACCGCGGGATCGTTCAAGACTTGCGACGGATCGCCCAGCGCGATGGTCTGGCCGTGATGTAATACAAGCAACCGGTCACACAGGGCGCGAATCGCTTTCATTACGTGTTCTACAATTAAAATACTGATGCCCTGGTCGCGCATTTTTTTTATCACGGTGATCACAGCGTCAATTTCCACTTGATTCAGTCCGGCCATTACCTCATCGAGTAGCAAGAGCTTGGGTTTCATTGCCAGCGCCTTTGCGAGCTCCAACCGCTTGCGGTCTGGGCCGCCCAGCGAATCGGCACGCATGGACAAGCGCTGATCAAGCCCGACGAATTCCAGCCATTGCTGCGCGGCTTGTTTGGCTTGCCGCAAATTTCGCTTTCCCCCCTCGCTTCCGAACAGTGCCGCTACAGCAACATTTTCCAGCACGGTGAGGCCGGAAAACGGTTTGGTGATTTGGAATGTCCTGGCAATGCCGAGCCTGGCGCGGCGAAACGTCGGCTGCTGCAACACCTTGCCTTCGAAGATAATATCGCCGTTGGTCGGGGTGAGCGTTCCGCTAACCAAATTTATCAAAGTGGTCTTGCCGGCCCCGTTTGGCCCGACCAGTCCCAAAATTTCTCCGCGCACGAGGCCGAAGCTTACGTGTTTTAAGGCGACGAGTCCTTGAAAGCGCTTGCCGAGATTGCGGGCTTCGAGAATCAAGTCCATGTCAGCTAGACGCGGTTTTCCCGGATGTTTTCGCTAAAATAACGCAGGCCGAGTTTTTTGTAGCGGTGCCAAAGGTCGGCAAGTCCATGCGGCATCAACACCACGGCGATCACAATGACAAAGCCGAAAAACAGGCTTGCCACATTGGATATCTTGAAAGACAGGATTTCCGAAATGCCTGAGAGAAGAAACGCTCCGGCGATGGGGCCCAGTACCGAACCCGGGCCGCCAAAAACCGCCATGATGATCATTTTGACGTTTAGGCCAATATCAAACTCCCCGCCCGGTTCGATGAAGGTGATCCAGTAAGCGTGTATGCCTCCGCTTATGGCGCTGAAGAAACCGGCGATGGCAAAGGCCAGCGTTTTATAAAGCGTGGTGTTGATGCCCATGGCCGCAGCCGCGTCTTCATTTTCCCGAATTGCCATTAGGCCGAAGCCAAAGCGGCTTCGGGATATGTACCAAATAGAAATTGTAGTCGCTACCAGCAACCCTAAAGCCGCTTCGTAGAACAAAGCGTCGTTTTTGAGCAAAGGCAGGATTAAACCTATATTGCGTCCGGCGATTTCGAGGTTGGACACGATCGCCGGCACGACCTGCGCGAGCGCCAGCGTGGCGATGGCAAAATAATGTCCTCGCAAACGCAGCACTGGCAAGCCTACTAGAACTGCGAATATCACTGCGACCAGTGCCCCCAAGATCAGCCCAACGCCAAACGGCAGGTGATATTCGATCATCGCGATTGCGGTGCCGTAGCTTCCCAAGCCATAAAATACCGAACCGCCGAATGAAGCATATCCGGTGTAACCTCCGATAATGCTCCAGCTCTGCGCCAGGGTGGCAAGCATCAGAGTGCTGATGCCGAACTGAACCAATGTCGCAGGTGCTACCCACGGCAGCACGATAAGCAGCGCCAATGCTGCTGCAAGGACCGACCAGCGAATCAGCAATTTCATGCAGTTCTGCCCAGCAGGCCGGTGGGGCGCAATACCAGGACCAACACCAGAATTCCGAAGCTCGCGACATCGGTATAGGTTGGCCCAAGATACAAGGCAGTAAGCGATTCCACTATGCCTAGGAATATTCCGCCGACCACCACGCCCAAGGGATTCTGCAGCCCACCGATAATGCAAATCGCAAACGATTTGGCAGTTAAGCTGCCGCCGATATAAGGGTTAATTTGCGAAACTAATCCGTAAAGATCGCCGGCGGCGCCGGCAAGCGCGGCACCGAGCCCAAAAGTTATGGCATAGATAGTGCGTGTTTCGACTCCGTAAAGGCGGGCCGCAATCAAATTCTGTGCGGTAGCCCGTATTGCACGACCGAGCCGCGCTTTCAATAAAAAAAACCAAAGACCCGCGGTAAGCGATAAACCGGTGGTAAACGCCAGGATTCTCGCCAGGGGGATGGTGGCTCCGAGCAAATTGAAATTTGCCCCGGCATAACCCGGGTTGACGGTCCGGAAGTCCGCAGAAAAGATCATTTGCGCGAGATTGGTCAACACGACTTCAAATCCGAAGGTAACGAGCAGCGTGTTGAACATGGGCGCGCGGATAATTAGATTGAGCACATGCCGCTGCAGGGTGTAGCCGAGCACAAACAATACGACCATCACCGCAGGGAGAGCCAGGAAGGGGTCAACGTGCACTAACGCAAACAGGTAATAGCACACATAGGCCCCAAGCATGATGAAGGCGCCGTGCGCAAGATTAACGATGTTAAGCACACCCCACACTAACGCGAGGCCCAGCGCCATCAGCGCATAAAGTCCGCCCAGCAGAATGCCGTTCGCCAGAACCTGCCACAGCAGAACCATTTTATCTGTGGTCCCACGACGGCATCGGATATAAGGGGCTATTGATTAATCCCTTTTGCCCGTAGATCGGCACAAGTTTGCCGTTTTGTACTTGAATCATGATTTGCGGCAGGCTGATCTGGCCTGCGGCGCTGAATTGAATGCGTCCATAGAGGCTGTCAAAACTAACGTGCGCGATTGCATCCCTAACTTTACCGGGATCCAACGTGCCCGCAGCTTCTATGGCCTTGGCGAATGCCTCGACATCGGCAACGGCAGAGGCGGCATGGTAGTCAGGATCGTATCCAAAACGATCAGCATATTCCTTTGCAAATGCTTCCCCGTTTCCGAAGTACTCGTCTTTTAGAGCAGCAGACGGCAGCCATGAGGTCATACCGAAAGCGTAGTCGCCGTCTTTGCCGAGCGCTTTGCGGAAGTCTTCGGTAGGCACGCCAACGGTGAAGGAATAAAATTTTGGACTGACGTTCAGACTTTTTGCCTGGCGGATAAAATTAAGTACCTCGGTTTCGTGTCCCGCCACCAAAATCGCATCCGGCTGGGAGTCTTTGATCAGCGAAAGCAGCGAATTGAAATCCGAACTGTTGGACGCGTACCGCTTGTCGAGAACCAGCTTGAATCCGGACTTGGTAAGAATATTGCGTGTTCCGTCGGCTACCGAGACATCAAAGGCGTCGTCAGCAAACAGCAGGGCTACTTTCTCAGGCTTGGGCTTGAGCGTATCCATGGCAGCGATGTTGCTGGAAAAATACTCGCTGGCTACGGGCAAGGTTCCAAAGATGTATTTATAGCCACGGCTGAAAATTTGGTCTGAGGCGCCGCCGCCCTGGATCATCGGAACTTGATATTTTTCCGAAACAGAGGAAGTTGCCAGGGCAAAGTTGCTTGCGTAGGGCCCAAGCAAAAAATTCACTTTGTCTTCAGTGAGCAACTGGACGTACTGTCTTACGCTTAAGTTGACGTCCGACTGGTTGTCCAGAAGCTTCAAGGCCAGCTTGTAATTGACGTTCCCTGCCCTGATGCCGCCCTTTTTGTTAATTTTTTCAATTGCAAACTCATAACCATCGCGGTAATAGCGCCCCGTGTTTGCTAGAGGACCGGTAATCTGGACGGAAGCCCCCAGTGTGATCGTTTCTGAAAATGCTGGACCGGAAACCAAAAAAACTGCAGCAATGCAGAACAATTGAAATTCGCGCATCATTTTGTTCTCTCCTTTATGGATTTTAAAAGCTGGATGGCGGCTCCAGGCTAGGTTCAATGCATGTCCACCAGGCAACGTTTTGATGAATCGATGCACGTAAACCGAGGTGACGGGTGTAGGTTTTTGACAGTAAGTTTAACCGGCAGGGCATCGGTTTTCAATTATCGGTGTTTTTAGGATGCACCGGTCATTTAAAGCCAATTTCGCGAAGATAGGATTGACAGGGAAATTCTAGCCATCGCGCCGGAAACATTTTGGTGGGTACTGCGGTGCTGCTCCCCCGGGACTACCGGCCTTTGCTAGCGCGGCGGCTGCCGGGGCCGTTACGTGCTAAGTGAAAAAAAGCAGTACGGCAAAGCAGCGAGCAGAAAAGGAATTTTAACTTATTTGCACAGTGCAAGTGCTAGGGACTGCAACACGTCGCCACTGCGCTTGTTTTGCACAAATGCGGTAACTCCCGAGTCGTGTAGTTTCCATCCTGGCTTGAGGTTGAATGTCTGCTCGATCAGGGCATTGCCTTGCGAATCGATGGGAATGGGCCCAACCAGCTCGCGTACCACAAAATCGTGATGTAGAATACGCCCGCTGTTTTCGCCGCCCTTTATGTCGTTGCTAATATTGTTCTCATAAAGTGCGAGATACGCCTGGGCATCTTGGCGTTCAGGCGCAATGGGCACGGTAATTTTTCCGGAGACATGCAGTTGACCCGAAGCGGGCCGGATTAGCACCAAGTTTATATCGGCCAACGGTTTCTGCTGGTTGATTTCCTTGATTCGCTCGCTGGTGTTGTCCCTTAAAAGACCGCTGTGATAATCGCGTCCGTTCAGTACCAGCTGGGGAGTGTAAATGAAAGTAGAGCGGTTCAAATGCGCGGTCTGGCGCTGGCGCTCAGTAAAAAGTTTTTGTGCGAATACATCTTGCCACCCCAGGTAGTTCCAGTAGTCCACGTGAAATGCAAGCGGGACAATGCGGTCGCTGGTTAGGCCTTTGGAAGGGAGTTTACTTACCCATTCATCAACCGGCGGGCAACTGTTGCAGCCTTCGGAAGTATAGAGTTCCAGCAAGGCGACACGGCGATCGCCGCTTTTTGCCGAGCATTCGCCAGGGAACGCAGGGGGAATGATGCTGATGGAAAGAATAACCGCCAGGAAAATGTGAGAGTTTTTCATAGAATACCGTGCTTCGAGGACCGTTGACGATTAGTCGCTGAAATAGTCGAAAACTGACAATCGACCAAGTGACAACTTCACCGGTATGTTTTTCACACGGCGGCTATTTTGTTATGATTTGATCCTTCAAATGCTCAATATTGACCTTCACAGTCATTCTACCGTTTCAGACGGGCTATTATCACCTGAAGAATTAGTGCAGAGGGCGGCATCAAGAGGCGTTGAGGCGCTGGCTCTCACCGATCATGATGATGTTGGTGGTCTGTCACGTGCGAAACGCGCTGCCATTCAACACGGGATAGGTGTCATCAACGGCGTCGAGATCTCGGTCAGCTGGTGCAGCCTCACCGTGCACATTGTCGGTTTGCGCATTGATCCCGAATATCCGCCATTGTTGCGGGGATTGGAAATTATTCGGTCGAGCCGCGCGGTGCGCGCGCAAGGGATTGCTGCGGAGCTGGAAAAATCAGGAATACGCGGAAGCCTGGCGGGAGCCTCGCGGCACGCTGGTAATCCCAATCTGATCGGACGCGCTCACTTTGCGCGGTTCCTCGTCGAATTGGGGATTGCCAAAGATGTAAAAAGCGTATTTGAGAAATTTCTTAAAAGAGGCAAACCAGGTTATGTAGAACACCACTGGGTAACACTTGCGGAAGCGGTGACCTGGATCAGGAATAGCGGCGGTGTTGCGGTATTGGCCCATCCGGGCCGATACGCGATCAGTGCCGAGCAAATGCGGCGGCTGCTGAGCGAGTTCAAGGAATTGGGCGGCGCGGCGCTCGAAGTGGTGACCGGGGGTCATACGCCTGAGCAGTATCGGATTTTCGCGCGCTACTCGAGGCAATTCGAGCTACATGCTTCGGTCGGCTCAGATTTTCACGGGCCGGGCGAAAGCCACCGCGACGTCGGCCAATTGCCGGAATTGCCCAATGGTTGTCAGCCGGTCTGGGAACTGTGGCCGGACTCCTTGGCGGGCACGTCTGCGAGCCGACACGGGTAATATTTTGCATGGCGCAGTTTTTTTCGATACATACCGACAACCCGCAGGCGCGGCTCATACGGCAAGCCGCAGCAATAATTCGTGGTGGCGGGGTAATTGTTTATCCTACAGACTCTTGTTATGCGCTGGGTTGCCACATTGGAGACAAGGAAGCCATGCAGCGAATACGAGATATTCGCCGGGTGGATGAAAAACATCATTTCACGCTGGTTTGCCGCGATCTTTCAGAAATCTCCCACTATGCCAACGTGGACAATCGTCAATACCGTCTGCTCAAGGCGGCAACGCCTGGGAGCTATACTTTTATTTTACGCGCAAGTCGCGAGGTGCCGAGGCGTTTGCAACACCCTAAGCGCAAAACCATCGGCCTGCGCATTCCTAATCATCCTGTAGTGCGGGAGTTGCTCGACGAAATGAATGAGCCGCTTTTAAGCTCTACGTTACTGCTGCCCGGTGACGATATGCCTTTAAATGATGCCACAGAAATTCGGAGTCGCCTCGAACACAGTGTGAATTTGGTCCTAGATGGTGGTCCGTGCGGGGTCGAGATGACTACGGTAGTGGATCTGACAGAGGAAATCCCATTGCTGCTGCGCAAGGGCAAAGGCGATCCGGCGGTATTTGGCGTGCACTAAGAAAATGGGCTCGGATTTAATCCAGACCATCGCGATTTATGCAATACCGGTGATATTTGCCATTACCTTGCATGAAGCGGCGCATGGCTACGTCGCCAAACATTTTGGCGATTTGACGGCTTATGCCCAGGGACGCATCAGCCTTAATCCCCTGCGGCATGTAGACCTGACCGGAACCATCATTGTGCCGCTGGCGTTGCTGCTTCTGAGCAAATTATTTGGCGGTGGCGGAATTTTATTTGGCTGGGCTAAGCCGGTCCCGGTCAATTTCTCCGGCCTACATCATCCCAAACGCGATATGTTGTGGGTCGCAGCAGCAGGACCCGGCGCAAATCTGCTGATGGCGCTCTTTTGGGCGTTGGTGCTCAAGTTCGCCGCAAGTATTCCGGGAAGCGCTTATTCGCTGCCAATGGGCCTGATGGGAAAAGCCGGTATTCAGATCAACGTAGTGCTCTTGGTACTCAACCTGCTACCGGTCCCACCGCTGGACGGAGGCAGAATCGCGGTGAGTCTGCTGCCACACGGTCTTTCTTATCGTTTTTCCAGAATTGAACCGTACGGAATGTTAATCTTGCTGCTTCTTCTTTTTAGCGGCGTGCTCGGAATTATCCTTTGGCCTCTGGTGAGCACGGTAATGGGCCTGATCAGTTCGGTTCTCAACCTTTAAGAGAGGCGAATTAAAAATTTATGTTTGCCGAGCGGGTTCTGTCGGGCATGCGCCCTACGGGCAGACTACATCTTGGACATTACCACGGCGTATTGAAGAACTGGGTGCAGTTGCAAAACGAATATCCCTGCTTGTTCTTTGTCGCCGATTTGCATGCGCTTACCACCCATTACGACACTCCGGAAATTATCGAGCAAAGCGTCTGGGACATGTTGGTGGATTGGCTGGCCGCTGGCGTCGATCCATCGCAGGCGACGTTGTTTATTCAGTCGCGGATACCGGAACATGCGGAATTGCATGTTTTGCTTTCCATGATAACGCCTCTCGGCTGGCTTGAGCGCGTGCCCAGCTACAAAGATCAGCAGGAAAAACTCAGCGAAAAGGATTTAAGCACCTTTGGTTTTCTAGGTTATCCGTTGCTACAAAGCGCGGACATACTTATCTACCGCGCAAGCCGGGTGCCGGTAGGTGAAGACCAGGTGCCGCATGTCGAATTTACACGCGAGCTTGCGCGGCGATTTAATCACCTATACGGGCGGGAAAAAGATTTCGAGATTAAGGCAAGAGCCGCGGTAAAGAAGCTCGGTGCGAAAAACGCCAAGCTGTACCAGCAACTGCGTACACGTTACCAGGAGCAGGGCGATAGCGATGCCCTGGTTGCGGCGCGCGAATTAATCGAGAAGCGGCAGAATCTTACCCTCGGCGATCGCGATCGCCTGTTCGGTTTTCTGGAAGGTGTGGGCAGGATGATTTTGGCCGAGCCGCAAGCGCTGCTTACCGAGGCCTCAAGAATGCCCGGGTTGGACGGACAAAAAATGTCCAAGTCCTACAACAACACCATTGAGTTGCGCGAGGATGCGGCAAGCGTCACAAATAAAATCCGTACCATGCCGACCGACCCGGCGCGCGTCAAACGCAGCGATCCGGGTGATCCAGAAAAATGTCCAGTATGGCAATTCCACTTGATCTATTCTGATAAGCAAAGGCAAGAATGGGTGCAGAAAGGTTGCAGAAGCGCAGGCATCGGCTGCTTGGAATGCAAACAGCCGGTAATAGATGCTGTACTCCTTGAGCAGAAGCCCATGCACGAACGCGCGCAATTGTATCTCGATGATCCGACGCTGATACGCAATATTGTTGCCGACGGGTGCGAAAAAGCGCAGAAGCTTGCGCAAGAAACGCTGCGCGATGTAAAGCAGGCGATGGGATTGAATTACGCTTAGTCCCGTGAGACGAGACAAACCATGAACCAGCCGGAAACAGCGATTGCGCGAGTGTATGGCGAGCCAGTACTTGAGGTTCCGCAGGACCTGTATATCCCGCCGGATGCGCTGGAAGTATTTCTTGATACGTTCGAGGGACCGCTCGATTTTCTGCTTTACCTCATTCGAAAGAACAACCTGAACGTTCTCGATATTCCGATGGCCGACCTCACGCACCAATACATGACGTACGTGGATATGATGCGCGCAAATCAGTTGGAGCTCGCAGCGGAGTATTTGCTCATGGCGGCATTGTTAATCGAAATCAAGTCGCGCATGCTTCTGCCAAGTCCGCCTCAAGCGCTGGAGGAACAGGCGGACCCTCGCGCTGAATTAGTCAGGCGTCTTCTGGAATATGAACAGATCAAGCTTGCCGCGCAGCGGTTGGATGCATTGCCTCACGCGATGCGTGATTTCGCCTTGGTTGAAGTATGGATTGAACAGGCAGCCGTAAAACGGCTTCCGCAAGTGAACCCAGAGGATTTAAAGAATACGTGGCTGGGGCTATTGAGACAGGAGCAAATGAACCGACATCACCGCGTCACACGCGAGCAGTTATCCGTGCGTGAGCACATGACGCGCATATTAAGCCGATTACAGGACCTAAAATTCGTAGAATTCCGCGACCTATTCGATACTGATAGAGGAATTTCGGAACTGCTAGTGACATTCCTTGCTTTGCTTGAATTGGTTCGAGAAAATCTGGTGAGCGTCACACAGCAGGAGGCGTATGCTGCAATTTATGTAAAGATTATTGAGTCGCGCCTCGATGTATGAACTGAAAGAAATTAAACTGATACTTGAAACGGCATTGCTTGGCTGCCAAGAGCCGCTTCCCATCTCTGAGCTAAAAAAATTATTCGACGATGAACTGGATTCAGAAACGTTGCGTAAGCTGCTGGATGAATTGCGCCAAGAGTGGTGCGGCAAGGGAATAGAACTCGTCAATGTCGCAAGCGGCTGGCGGTTTCGCACCAAGCCTGAGTATCAGAAATACTTGGATCGGTTAAACCCGGAGAAACCGCCGCGTTATTCTCGGGCGGCAATGGAAACTCTCGCCATTATTGCTTACCGTCAGCCAGTTACGCGTGGCGACATTGAACAGATCCGCGGGGTTTCGGTGTCCACTCACGTAATCAAGGTGCTCGAGGACCGTGGATGGATAAATGTAATCGGGCACCGCGAAACCCCCGGGCGCCCGGCGTTATATGCCACGACCAAAAATTTTCTCAACGATCTTAATCTTTGTTCGCTCGAGGAACTCCCGCCGCTCGAGGATATCGGCAGCCTAGGAAAAGAGCTCAATCTTTAAGCGCGCTGGAGCACAAACTCGATTGAATTTTTCAGGCGCGCCAGACGCAAACATAAACATTTTTTCTGATCGAGTTGTTTACTAGCGTATTTTTTTACTCATAACAGCCGCACAGTGATTTCGTTATAAGATTTCGCTCTGATTTTCTTGACGGATTTAGCACTGGTTTGCTATAGTTTCAGGTCTAACAGGCGCGGGGTGGAGCAGTCTGGCAGCTCGTCGGGCTCATAACCCGAAGGTCGTAGGTTCAAATCCTGCCCCCGCAACCAATGTTCTTTAACAAATTACAGCCGATAAGTGTGGGCGCTTGGTTTTGAGTGCCATGCAGGTTTTTTACTGCATGGAACTTTAAAAGTTAAGTGCTCGCAAGATGTAATTCGTCAAGCGAGAGTTTAAGATCAAATTGAAGAGTTTGATCCTGGCTCAGATTGAACGCTGGCGGCATGCCTTACACATGCAAGTCGAACGTGAAAGCGGGGCAACCCGCAAGTAGAGTGGCGGACGGGTGAGTAATACATCGGAACGTGTCCAGTAATGGGGGATAACCTAGCGAAAGTTAGGCTAATACCGCATACGATCTGCGGATGAAAGCGGGGGCTGCAGCACTAAAAGCTTTTGGCGAAAACTGCCAAAGGCGAGTCAAGAGTTTTTAGTGCTGCACCTCGTGTTATTGGAGCGGCTGATGTCTGATTAGCTAGTTGGTGAGGTAAAGGCTTACCAAGGCGACGATCAGTAGCTGGTCTGAGAGGACGGCCAGCCACACTGGGACTGAGACACGGCCCAGACTCCTACGGGAGGCAGCAGTGGGGAATTTTGGACAATGGGGGGAACCCTGATCCAGCCATGTCGCGTGAGTGAAGAAGGCCTTCGGGTTGTAAAGCTCTTTCGTCCGGAACGAAACGGTGGATGCTAACACCATCCACAAATGACGGTACTGGAAGAAGAAGCACCGGCTAACTACGTGCCAGCAGCCGCGGTAATACGTAGGGTGCGAGCGTTAATCGGAATTACTGGGCGTAAAGCGTGCGTAGGCAGTGGCTCAAGTCAGATGTGAAATCCCCGAGCTTAACTTGGGAATTGCATTTGAAACTAGGTCGCTAGAGTTTGGCAGAGGGGGGTGGAATTCCACGTGTAGCAGTGAAATGCGTAGAGATGTGGAGGAACACCGATGGCGAAGGCAGCCCCCTGGGTTAACACTGACGCTCATGCACGAAAGCGTGGGGAGCAAACAGGATTAGATACCCTGGTAGTCCACGCCCTAAACCATGTCAACTAGTTGTCGGGAGAGCAATCTCTTGGTAACGCAGCTAACGCGTGAAGTTGACCGCCTGGGGAGTACGGTCGCAAGATTAAAACTCAAAGGAATTGACGGGGACCCGCACAAGCGGTGGATTATGTGGATTAATTCGATGCAACGCGAAAAACCTTACCTACCCTTGACATGTACCGAACCCCGATGAGAGTCGGGGGTGCCCGAAAGGGAGCGGTAACACAGGTGCTGCATGGCTGTCGTCAGCTCGTGTCGTGAGATGTTGGGTTAAGTCCCGCAACGAGCGCAACCCTTGTCATTAATTGCCATCATTTAGTTGGGCACTTTAATGAGACTGCCGGTGACAAACCGGAGGAAGGTGGGGATGACGTCAAGTCCTCATGGCC
>DASPRE010000018.1:0-8829 GCA_035624615.1 Burkholderiales bacterium
GTCGCCTTCCGTTAAACAACATGTCGGCGTTGATGTTTTCCAATCTCGGCCAGTCTCTAGAATATTCCAACCCCACTCCGTTCGCTTTCGCCGTAACCTGGAGCAGCCCTTTGGTTTCGTCAGCAAACGGATAATCGGCGAGATTGCCTTTAAAGCGCATGCGCACGTCGCTGAACGCGCCGGTAATCGAGGCATCAGTAAACCAGGCACGCAAGTCCTTGCTGGCCATGCGGGGTAAATAGCGGGCGAGGCTTGATCCTTGTATGCGGTCCAACGTGCCGTTTAGGTCCGCAACTCCCTTCCCTTGGCTCGCCTGAATGTAACTGCCTTGGGCGTTTCCGCTTAAATCCGAGTTGGAAAAAACCGCCTGGGCCAGGTTGAACTCTGCGTGGCCATCGCGCACCGACCAGCCGAGCTGGACGTTCAAACTGTCAAATTTAAGTGGTTCCTCGAACATTTTGGGAATCAAAACCCTGGCGTTTTTTGCACCCAGTGTGACCTTTCCGCCCTGTTCATTTCCTTCAATGGCTCCGTTCATACCGCTAAAGCCAGGCCATTGATCAACGGGATTCAAAGCAAGGTTAACAAAGCGGCCGCTGACGCTATACTTGCTTGGCATCGGCAGGTTGCCAGTCCATTTCAGCGCCATATCGTAGATGCTGCCTCGGGGTGAAAAAATCACGAGCTGTTGGCGCACTCCCTGCGACAGTGGCAAGCGATCGGCAAGTACAGCCAGGGGGAGAAGATCAAATGCATTGGCTTCGATCTCGCCGCGAAACGGCTGCTGTTCGTTTTCGGGATAGAGGCGCACAGTGAAATCCGCTGGTTTCAGGGAAATTCCCCCCTGGGTAGTCAAGCTTAATTTTGCCCCGGATAATTCGAAACCGCGGTGCAAGATTTTCCATCCCAGTCTGCCGCGCAACTCGATCAGGTTCAACTCCGGAAGGTCAGAACGAAGCCGCGTTCGCACTTTGCTCAAGTACAGATCGGCGGTCGCCTCCTGGATATTCGCGTCTTTTAAAGTTAGCGATATGCGCAGTGCGCCCGTGCCGTTCTGCATTTCGATTGGATACGGCAACCAGTTGCGCCACGCTGCGATATCCACATAATCGAATTGTCCGGACATCGTCCCCTGCCATTTAGCCAAATCATCGGGACTCAAACCGTTACCGGTAAAATCGCCCTTGACTTCAAGTGGCGCCGCAAGAACTGGCGGAGGAGTGGCTTGCAGGCTGAAATGATGGTGATCGCGACTGTTATCCACTCGCAGCGTGACGCTTTTTAATTCCAAGGGCGGGGCTACAAGCTTCTCATCTTGCCAAAGAATCGTGGCATCGCTAACCACAAGATGCCTCTGTTTCAACAACCAATCGGCAAAACCCGGTCCGGTATTTTCCGGGCTGAGAGCCATTCCGGCGACATATATCACGCCCTTGGAATCGCGCCGGATGCTTAAATTTGGCTGTTCAAGTTCCAGCAAATGCAGGCGCACTTCGCGAGTTGTCAGCGTAAGCCATGATAAAGTGGCCGAAACGCGATTCAGCACCAGCGCCGGTTGCCCGGCTTGGTCAAATACCTGAACGTTGTCAAGCGAAAGGTGCGGGCGCGCCCCGTGCCAGTCCGCAGTAATCTTGCCGAGGGTGACGCGCTGTCCCGCAGCGCTACTTACCGCCACGGCAATGCGGTCGCGGTAATCTTCGATATTCGGTAAAAACCAATAGCGCAGCGCCAGCACCGTGGCTATCACTACAACGCCTGCCAACAGAAAGCAGGCAATCAAAAACCGTGTCAGCCAGCTACTGAATCGGCCGATCTTGAATATAAGCCGGGTATTCGTCATCCTGGAATTTGGCGCGTGCGTGTGGCACAAGTCCCGACAATATCCACGCGCACCATTGCAAAAATATTGGTGACACTCCCAGCCGCGATCCACGCGACCTGATCACGCGAGATAAACGCCGAGCAACCTTTAATCGCCGCAAAGTGCGCAGCGGGCTTGGTTTCGCGCGGTGTGGCGCCACAAACGGCGCAGAGGTCATCAAGAGCCGGCTCTTCTCGGGCACGTTGCTGGTCGCTCCCGCAACGAGCTTCGGCATCAAGTCGCAACAGGCCCTGCTCCACTGGCTTGCAAGCAAGAAAGTGCGTCTGGGGCATTGTTCTTCGCTGCATAATAGGGCTATGCGGCCTGATCGCGCCCTGCAGTCATCGCTTTCTGGCCAGCAATGCATCACTCGGGTATTGTTGAGATACGTTCTAGACAATAAAATACCAACTCGGTTGCAAAAATACGGTGATCTGTTTGCAACCGCGCCAAGTCTTGTCCGCAAATCACTCGGCAGAAATTCATATTCTAACCCGATTCTCATCATGGATACACCGGGAAAGTCCAACTTCGCGTCGTTAAGGGAAGTTGAACGCATGCTGGAGCGTGCTCTGGAATTCAGCCGTTATGCAAGGCAGGTGTTGCTACGTAATCCTGAAATGAAAAACCAGTTGCTCAAGAACCTGCATGCACCATTTACTGTCGAGCAAATGCGCGCCTCACTTTGTCCGGTGCGTGATGATTTCGAACTTTACCGCGTGCTACGCGATTTGCGCGCCAGCGTCATGCTGCATCTCATCGCGCGCGACCTGTGCGGCGTGGCCGACCTCAGCGAAGTTACCCGCGCCACTTCGGGTCTCGCCGAACAAACGCTCAACTTTGCCCTCACCCACCTTAATGCGCGAATGCAGCAGGATTACGGTGTTCCCACAGGTAAGGACAGCGGCACGCCGCAGGAATTGCTGGTCATCGGCATGGGCAAACTTGGGGGCGTAGAACTCAATGTTTCGTCCGATATTGACCTGGTTTTCGCGTATCCGGAAGACGGTGAAACCAGTGGCCCGCGTTCGATCAGCAATTATGAATATTTTGACAGGCTGTGCCGCAAGCTGATTGCGGCGATCAGCGCTGGGACCGAGAACGGCTATGTATTCCGCGTGGACACGCGACTGCGTCCTTACGGTGAAGGCGGGCCGCTGGCTGTGAGCTTTGCCATGCTCGAAAACTATTTCATTACCCAAGGACGGGAATGGGAGCGCTATGCGTGGATTAAGGCGCGCGTAGTGTGCGGCGGCCACAGCGAGGAACTAATGCAGCTCGTGCTTCCTTTCGTATACCGCAAGTACCTCGACTTTGCGACTCTAGATTCGATGCGTGGCTTGCATGCGCAAGTGCGTCAAGAAGTCCAGCGGCGGGAAATGAGCGAGAACATCAAGCTCGGGCCTGGTGGAATACGCGAAATCGAATTTATCGCCCAGGTTTTCCAGTTGATCCGTGGCGGCCGCGATAGCGGATTGCGCATACGCCCGACACTCGACGTGCTGGAAAAGCTCGCCGCTCTCAATTTGCTGAGCGAACAGGCCGCTGCCGATTTGCGTGACGCATATGTGTTCCTTCGCAAACTGGAGCACCGGCTGCAATATCTCGATGATGATCAAACCCAGTCTTTGCCTACGAATATGCAGGATCGGGAGCTGGTTGCCAACGCGATGGGTTTTGACGGTTTTGAAACATTCCTGCGACAGTTGAATTCACACCGTGCCAGAGTCAGCCTGCACTTTGAACAAATACTCGCCGCGCCGCAAATCAAATCTCATCCATTGCTTGCATTATGGCAAGGAAGTCTTACGGATGATGAGGCAGCCAAGGAGCTTGCCGGCCTCGGCTATCGCGATTCACGGCAGATCGTTCTACGGCTGAAAAATATCAGGTGCAGCAGCCGCTACCGGCAGATGCCCGCCTCCACCCAATCGCGCCTGGATGCCCTGATGCCGGCCGTAATAGAGGCAGCAGCCCCTCTCGGCGATACGGCGCTGGAACGCCTCTTGCTGCTTATAGAAAGCATTGGCCGCCGCGAATCCTATCTGGCGCTGTTGCTGGAGTACCCGCAAGCGCTGCAAACACTGGCCAAACTCTGCGGCGCAAGTTCCTGGGCTGCGCAATATTTGGCGCAGCATCCACTGGTACTCGATGAGCTTCTGGACCCGCGCACGCTTTACGCTCCCCCCGATTGGCCGCACTTGCAAGACGCGCTGAACACACAACTGCGGGACGCGGACATGGAACAGCAAATGGATATCCTGCGCCAGTTCCAACACGCCCAGGTATTCCGCCTCGTGGCGCAAGACTTGGCAGGATTATTGGCGCTGGAAACGTTGAGCGATCATTTAAGCTATCTTGCAGACCTGATTCTCAGATCAGTGTTGCGCTTATGCTGGGAGGGATTGCGGCAGAGGCACCGTGATGAATTGCGTTTTGCAATCATCGGTTACGGCAAGCTGGGTGGCAAAGAACTCGGCTATGCTTCCGATCTGGATCTGATCTTCCTGTACGATGACGATCATCCCGAAGCCCAAGCCGTGTACGCGAGGTTGGCGCAACGCATTAACACGTGGCTCACCAGCTATACCGCTGCGGGAATTCTTTATGAGACCGACCTGCGGCTTCGTCCCGATGGTGCCGGCGGACTCCTGGTGAGTGAAATCGCCGCGTTCAGTGAATATCAACGACTGCATGCCTGGGTGTGGGAACATCAGGCCTTGAGCCGCGGGCGCTTCGTTGCGGGAAATGAACAGGTCGGAAACCGCTTTGAGGCGATTCGCAAAGAGGTATTGTGTGCGAAGCGGGATCTGCCAAAACTGCGCAATGAAATTCTGAATATGCGCAGCAAGATTCTGGAGGCGCATCCAAATCCCAGCGGCCTGTTTGATCTCAAGCACGACCGTGGGGGCATTATCGACGTGGAATTCGTCGTGCAATATTTGGTGTTGGGGCACGCGCATGCCCACCCGGTTTTGACGGGCAATATCGGCAATCTGGCTTTGTTGAAACTGGCAGCAGAGCTCAAGCTGCTCCCCGCCGACCTCGCCGAACAAGCGCGAAACGGCTACCGGAATTTTAGACGTCTGCAGCACGCCCTGCGATTGAATAACGAAAAATATCCGAGAGTGGAAGGATCCGTGGTCAAAGAGCAGCGAGAGGCAGTGCTCAAACTTTGGGATTGGGTGTTCAGCCCCCGGTAATTATCTTCCGGAAAGCTGATAAATCGTGACTCTGCCCTTGCCTTTGAATTCTATGGCGTGCGGCTGCTCAAACGAGAAACGGCTGTTCAGCCGCCGGTAAGTGGTCTCATCAACCTGGATCGTGCCCGCGACCGCTCCTGAGGTTATGCGGCTTGCCAGATTGACCGTTGGCCCCCACAGGTCGTATAAGAGGCGCTTCTCGGTTTTGATCACGCCAGCGACTGCCGGACCGGTGGCGATGCCGATGTGGATCTGCAATTTTTGGTCATTCAGTGCCGGACGCTCCCTTACCACTTCACGCATATTCAGCGCCATATTGGCGACCGCCTCAGCATAATCAACCCGTTCCTCGCTCAGACCACCCGCCACCATATAGGCATCACCGATGGTCTTGATTTTCTCCAGTCCAAATTTATCCGTCAGCCTATCGAATTCCAAAAAAATGTCGTCAAGCAGTCTCACCACATGCCTGGGCGACAAGCGTTCAGCAAGCCAGGTGAAATCCACGAGGTCGGCAAACATCACGGTAACATCCTCGTATCCATCAGCGATGGTTTTTTCGCCCCCCTTTAGGCGTAAGGCTATATGCTCGGGAAGAATTTTAAGCAACAATTCTTCGGATTTTTTACGCTCCGAATCGATCAGCAGATTTTTTTCGTTAAGTTCCACCTGAAAGGTTTCTTTCTTTTGCACAAAGAAAAGAATCATCAAATAAACAATTATTGAGAGCATGAAAAAATTTAGGACAAAAAACACCGATATGGTTTTCATCGGGATCCCGGTCACCATCCCTTCGGCAAGAAAAAAGTCAAAAAGTCCTGACACGCCAGTAAGAATCAGGTAGGCCACAAACCACGGAATCGACTCCTTGACTCCCTGGAAAACCATGACACCCATCGGCGCTAGCAAAGCCAGGAGCACGATGCCGCTGGAGTTGATGAAATTGCCCATGAGCCATTGAATTACGAATGGCACAAACATGAACAGCCCAAATTGAAACGAACGGAACAAAGCAAAATTTTGGGTTTTCCAATAAATAAGCAGCGTTAGCAGCGAAAAAATTAAATAGGCTATCGGAATCGGGAACGGGAAGCGTAGGCCCATGGCCCAATAAATTGTGGGCCAAATCCATGCGGCCAGATTCATTAGCAAGCAAAAAATCAGCAGCCATTTCCTGCGCCACTTCTCGTCTTCGGAATCGGACGGGCTGCCAAATAACCGGCTCAGCCGCTCCAAAAAGCCGCCGGAATATGTTGTAACCTGTGCCAGATCGGGCATGATGAGTTGCCGTTGGGAGTACGATAGTTACCGGAGTTGTTAAGGTTAATCCATTGACCGGACACCGGTCAAGGTAAGTTCGCGCAGTTCCGACCTGAATGAATGTCATCGCTCTGTAATAAAATAAGATAAAATAGCGGCTCTAATTCGCGGAGAGAACGCCATGTCCATGGCGGATCGAGATGGCCATATTTGGTACGACGGCAAGCTGGTGCCGTGGCGCAAAGCCACCACCCACGTGCTTACGCACTCTCTGCACTACGGTCTGGCGGTTTTCGAGGGCCTACGCGCCTATAAAACGGCTAAGGGCACCGCAATTTTCCGGCTAAAAGAGCATACTGAGCGGCTGTTCGGCTCGGCGCACATTTACATGATGAAGATTCCATACGACAGGGAGACCATCATGGAAGCGCAAAAAGATGTGGTGCGCGCAAATAGGCTTAGCGAATGCTACATCCGGCCGATCGCGTTCTATGGTTCGGAGAAAATGGGCGTTTCTCCTAAAGGCGCGAAGGTGCACGTCGCGATCGCGGCCTGGCCGTGGGGCGCGTATTTGGGCGCCGAAGGGCTGGCAAAAGGCATCCGCGTCAAGACCTCGTCGTTTATGCGCCATCATGTCAACGTCACCATGTGCCGCGCGAAGTACTCCGGCACTTACGCCAACTCCATCCTCGCCAACGTTGAAGCAACCGAGCAAGGTTACGATGAAGCGCTGTTGTTGGACGTTGACGGATTTGTCGCTGAAGGCGCAGGGGAAAACCTGTTCATTGTAAAAAACGGCAGGCTGTTCGAGCCGGAACTCACGTCGGCGCTTATCGGCATTACCCGCGACGCCGTGATTACCCTGGCGAGCGAAGCCGGTTACGAAGTTTCGGCCAAGCGCATCACGCGCGACGATGTCTACACTGCAGACGAAGCGTTTTTCACCGGCACAGCGGCCGAGGTGACGCCGATCCGCGAGCTGGATAACCGCAAAATCGGCTCCGGCACGCGGGGCCCTGTTACGACAAAGCTGCAATCGATGTTTTTTGATTGCGTAGCCGGCAAGTCAAAAAAACATGTCGGCTGGCTCACTCCCGTTTGAGGAAAATTGCGTGCCACAGCAAACAGTCAACAAAGCGCGCCTCATCGAGGTCACGCCAAAGGATTTGCCGCTGCACTGCCCGACGCCGTCACAGCTGTTGTGGAACTCGCATCCTCGCGTGTTTTTGCCAATAGAGGAAACCGGCGAAGCACTTTGCCCTTACTGCGGTACTCGCTACATCCTCAAGGCTGAGCCCGTAAGATCCGGGCGTTAGTTGTGCCTCACCACAAGATCCTCGTGGTTGCTCCTTCCTGGGTGGGCGATGCTGTTCTTGCACAACCCATGTTCAGGGGATTGCACCAGCGATTCCAGGGACTGGCCTTGGATGTGCTCGCTCCACCCTGGGTTGCTGCCCTGTATGAGCGCATGGTCGAAGTCGATCAAATCATATTAAGCCCGTTCCGGCATGGCGAGCTCAATCTTGCGCAGCGCTGGAAGCTTGGACGGTCGCTGGCGAACAAGGGTTATGAGCAAGCAATTGTTCTCCCCAATTCATGGAAATCAGCGCTGATCCCGTTTTTCGCGGGCATATCCTTGCGCACCGGTTTTACCGGTGAAATGCGCTTCGGTCTGCTGAACGACGCAAGGCCGCTGGATAAAAAACAATTCGCTTTGATAGTCGAGCGGTTTGCCCTGCTAGCAGAACAACGCGGCGTGAGGCCGCAAACACCGCTCTCCCATCCCAGCCTGCGGGTTTCCGCCGGTGAACGCGAACATACCCTGAAAAATATGGGGCTCAACGTGCAAAAATCCGTTGCGGTGTTTTGCCCGGGCGCGGAATACGGGCCGGCGAAACGCTGGCCGGCAAAATATTTCGCGGAACTTGCGCAGCGTCTGGAAAATTACCAGATCTGGCTAATCGGCTCACCCAATGATCAACACGTCGGTGAAGAAATCCGTCAATTAAGCGGGGGCATTGCCGTCAATCTTTGCGGCAAGACCAGCCTTGCCCAGGCAATCGAGCTGCTGTCATGCGCCACGTTGGTGGTAAGCAACGATTCAGGACTCATGCATATTGCCGCGGCCCTCGATAAACCGATGCTGGCGCTTTTTGGTTCGAGCAGCCCTGCTTTTACACCACCGCTGTCAAACTATGCGCAAGTGTTGAAACTCGATCTGCCGTGCAGCCCTTGTTTTCAGCGTATATGCCCGCTCGGCCACTTTAACTGCATGATGCAATTGACGCCCGACAAGGTTTTAGCCAAGATTGGCGTCCAAAAACCATGAAAACTTCGATATTCCCGACCCCGCAGGATGCCGAAGCCGCTTTTTACGAGGCTTTCGAAAGTGCCGATCTCGACGCCATGATGGCCGTCTGGGCAGAGGATGAAGAAGTGGTGTGCGTGCATCCCTCGGGGCCGCGGCTCACCGGAATTGCGCAAGTCAGGGAAAGCTGGCGGCAG
>DASPRE010000033.1:0-29494 GCA_035624615.1 Burkholderiales bacterium
TGGGGGCCGAAGTGCTCTAGTGCCAGATCCTTGATTTCTTTATAGAGCGCAACCGCTCGTTGCAGTAGAAACTGCGCCGCCTTCGCATCTTCGGCGCTGATCGTTTCATTAGTGGGCGCTGCTGCATAGGCGCCGATGGCGGCGGCCTGCGCGAGCGTACCGGCGAGCGCGATGCACACGAGGCCTTTCAATGTGCCTGAACCGAAATTCATATCGATACTCCTCCAAGGCGGGTGTTGTTTAATCGAAGTTCATCCAGAGAGTGAAATTTGCGCGCATCCGACCTTGCGCAATGTCACCCAGATCAATCAACCGCGGCACGCACCAATGCTGGTGGTTCGGTGGGACGCTCACTGCGCGCGTGTCCCAGGTTTGAGCGCGATAAAACGGCCCGATGTAGCCGCGAACGCTCAGTGTATCATCATTAACTACGCAACCGCAAAGGATAGGTCGTGCCGTCGGTGGAATCGAGGCTCTGCCCACGCTCGCAGCGGTCCGACTCCGCTTGCGAAACCTTTGCTAGGCTTAGTTGGATCATGGGCGAGTTTGCGAAAGACGAGCCGATCGATAAAGCCCGGCTTAGGGTTCAGAATTCTCGACGCGCCGCGGCCACGGTTCGCGAAACGCCTGGTACAACTCCCATATGGTGAGCAGCGTCCCGCCCCACTTTAGCACGCGGTGCCGCTGCGCGGGTACCAGCATCGCCAGCAACAGGGCCGAGATCGCGCGGTGCCGGCGCAGCACCAGCGCCAAGCGATACGCTTTATCGGCCACCAGGAGCGGCCGGCGCCAAGGCTCAGCCAAAAGCGCGAGTTCGACCCGCTGCGCAGCCACGCGCGAGATCAATGCCTGACGCCTGCGTGCAACAGCAGCCAGCGTGCTGTTCATTTCGTCAACTCCTCGCGGTCACGCACAAGCTCCGCCAGCGTTGCGGACAGTAAACGCGGTCGCGCTTTTGCGCGAGCACGCCACACGAGACCGATAATAATCGCAAGCATCATGTACAACGCTGCGAATCCACCGAGCACCGCAACCGGGTTGCTATCCCAGTACACCATCACTACGGCCAGAGTACCAAAAATGACGGCCAAGCCGAAGAAGAACAACATCAGGAATAACAACGTGGCGAGTTGTCTGGCATACAGCCTTTGCTCTTCGAGCTCGGTCACCATCAGCTCGGCACGCGTTTGCACAACCTCGATCAGTGTCGACAGCACGCGGCGCAGCGACTGCAGCAGTCCAACACTGCGAGTACCGGAATCAGGCCCGGCCATGTCGATCAGCGACGCCCGCTCAACATACCAAGCAGGAAGCCGATTCCAGCGGCGACCGCAACCGACTCCCAAGGATGCTCGCGCACCGTGCGCTCCGCCGCCTCGGCTGCCGCGCGGCTACTCTCCATTACATCTTCACGCAAATCATCTACCGCCTCTTTCGCCTTGCGCAGCCGTTCTTCCACGCGCGCGCGCGCTGCGCTTGCGCGCTCACCAGTCTGATTTGCGGTCGCGCGCAGCAGCTCCTCGGTATCCGCGGTCAATGCCTTGAAGTCGTCAACCAATTTCTTTCTTGCAGATTCTGTTGCTGTTGCCATGAAACGCCTCCTGTTGATTTACCAAACCAAATAACCGATATTGACCCCCTTTACTTGTACACTTTCTGTCGGCTGGATCTCTTGATCTATATCAATATCTCTGTTTCGCGAGCCGGGTTGGAATTCCGGCGATATGAGTCATTATGCTGGGCGGTAAATTTTACCTCATGACGAACCGAATTCCACTGCCGAAACATGCTGCCATTGCCGAACGAACCTCTGGCCAGCCACCCGCAACCAAAACTAAGGCGCTCCAAGCGCTCGACTCTGTTTCTGCTGCTTTTTGAGTCGCGAACCATGGGGCGCGGTCAGGCGGCAATTTACAGTTTAAAGTCAATCAACGAACCGATAGCCAACACCGGTTTCGGTGATCAAATGTTTCGGCTGTGCGGGATCTGATTCAAGCTTCTGCCTCAGATGTGCCATGTACGTTCGCAGGTAATGGCTGCTCTCCACTTGCGACGGACCCCAAACTTCCTTGAGCAGGTGGCGATGCGTCAGCACCTTGCCGACATTGCTAATCAACACCGTCAGCAGACGGTATTCAATCGACGTCAGATGGACTTCCTGTTCCCGGCGGAAAACGCACCGGTTCAAGAAATCCACCTTGATATCGCCGAAACGGAATTCATGAGATTCGTTCCCTGCCGCACCGGCCGCGCGCCGACGCAACGCTGCGCGAATGCGCGCCTTCAATTCCCCGACTCCAAATGGTTTTGTCAAATAATCATCAGCGCCGGAATCGAGAGCGCTGATTTTTTCGTTCTCCTGTGCGCGCGCCGACAGCACAATGATCGGCAGCTCGGTCCAGGCACGAAGATCGCGAATGACGTCTACGCCATTCATGTCGGGCAGGCCAAGGTCAAGAATCATTAGATCGGGTTTTCTGGTCCCGGCTTCAATAAGGCCCCGCTTGGCGTTCTCGGCTTCGTAAACCTGATAGCCTTCCGATTCCAGAGCAGCGCGCACGAACCGCCGGATCTGAGGTTCGTCTTCCACCACCAGAATGGCGGCTCCTTTCACGTTGCCGTCCTGACTTCGGCACCCAGTGCCGGCGGAGTACCGACGGGCAAAGTGAAAACAAAACGCGCGCCGCCTTCCGGCACCTGTTCGGCCCAGATTTTCCCGCCGTGCGCTTCCACGATGCTGCGGCAAATTGCGAGCCCCAGCCCGACCCCCGGTATTGCTGATTCGGTCGAACCGCGCATGAATTTCTCGAAGATTTCTTTCTCCTTGCCCGGCGGAATCCCCGGGCCGTTATCCGCCACAGATACCTCGAGTTCCCCATCTCCGAGACTGGCGCCGATTTTCACCGTTGAATTTTCAGGTGTGTACTTGGCGGCGTTTTCCAGGAGGTTACACAACACGCGTTCGATGAGTACCGCATCGAACTGCACCAGCGGCAAATCATGCGGAACAGAAGTGATAATTTTGCGGCCGCCCAGATTCGTTGCGCGCAACGCGCTGCCGATGACTTCCTCAATGTGCTGCCATTCCAAATGGAAATGAACTTCACCGGCCTGCAGCCGCGCCATATCCAGCAAATTATTTACCAGCGTACTCAGCCGGCTTGACTCTTCACGAATGGCTTCTGCCACCTCTAGTTGGCTGCGCGCCAACGGCGGCTGCGAAACGGTCATTGAGTCGGCCAGACCGATCAACGCCGTCAGCGGCGTGCGCAAATCATGGGACAAGGCCGACAATAGCGAATTGCGCAGCCGCTCGGATTCCATTTTAATGAGGGCATCGCGCGCCACTTCGACGTAGTGCACCCGCTCGATGGCAATAGCAATCAACGTGCAGAATGTATCCAGCTGACGCCGCTGCTCCGGAATCAGCAGCCAGCGCGGAACAGACGGCTCAATGGCGAGCACGCCTCGGGTGCGCATCGGCGCTTTCAACGGCAAATACAAAATCGGACTCGCCGGCAAGGTATCCGTGCCGAATCCCGCCGCCCCCGTGTGATCGTAAGCCCATTGTGCGACCGCAAGGTCAAGCCGCGCGGGTCGCTTATCCTTTTCGCCTGCGACAACCAACCGGTTCTCAGCATCAGCAAGCACGATGGCAACTTTGGCCAGAAAACTTCGCTCCACGAAGCGGTCGCTGATTTCAACCACCTGCTCCATGGTAAGCGCGGCGGAAAGTTCGCGCGCCATTTCATAAAGCGAATGCGCGCGGCTCTCGCGATGCTCCGCGACCTGTGCCTGGTAGCGGAAGCGCGCTGTCAACTGGCCGGTAATCAAACCTACGATGAGCATGACCGCAAAAGTCAGGGTATATTGAACGTTGCTGACCGCGAATGAGTATCGCGGCGGCACAAAGAAGAAATCGAATGCCGCGACACCTACAAATGCCGCAAACGCGGCCGGGCCGCGCCCGAGCCAATATCCAATGAGCACCACCGCCAGCACGTAAAGCATGGCAATGTTTGCGAGTTCAAAGAAAGGAAACAGTAGGTAAGCCAATGCGGTTGCCACACCGCAGCCCGCGGCGGCCCACACGTAGCGCAAAAGTTGCGGCTGACGATCTTTTTCCTCTTCTTCGCGGACCCGGCGACGGTCGCGAGTACCGGGCATGTCCTTTGAACCTTCTCGCGCAACTTGAACCAGATCAATATCAGTCGTCAGCCTGGCAACCTGCCGCTCGATGGACGGTCCCCAAGTCCAAATCCGCCGTGCCTCTCCGCGACCGATGAGGAGCTTGGAGGCATTATGCTTGCGCGCATAATCTACCAGTGCGCCCGCTACGCTGGTGCCTGGGACCGTAGCCGTCTGCGCACCAAGTTCCTGCGCCAGCTGCAGAACCTTCAGGATCCTTTGCCGCTTCCCTTCCGGCAGCTGTTGCAGCGACGGCGTCTCCACGTAAACGCCGTGCCAATTTGCGCCCAATCGATCGGCCATCCGCGCAGCGGCGCGCACAACTTGTTCCGCGCCGCTCTCCGGGCCGATACCGGCCACCAAAGTATCGCGTGTCGGCCAAACCCGCTGGATAGCCTCTCGGTCACGGTAAGCACGCACGTCCTCCTCAATGCGATCCGCCGTCCTGCGCAGCGCCAACTCCCTCAGTGCGATCAAATGGCCTTTGCGGAAAAAGTTCTCGAGTGCACGTTCGGCCTGCTGCGGCAGATAGACCTTGCCTTCTTTCAGGCGCTGCAGCAGTTCGTCCGCTGGCAGGTCAACGAGCACAACCTCGTCGGCCTCATCGAAAACCGTATCAGGCACCGTTTCGGAAACCCGGATATTGGTAATGCTGCCCACAACATCATTCAGACTTTCGATGTGCTGGACGTTAAGGGTGCTGTAAACATTGACGCCCGCGGCCAGCAATTCTTCGATGTCATTCCAGCGACGGGGGTGACGCGAACCCGGCATATTCGAGTGCGCGAGCTCATCGACGAGAATTAAAGCGGGTCGACGCGCGAGAGCGGCATCCAGATCGAATTCCTGGAGCATGCGACCGCGGTATTCGATATCACGCCGCGGCAGTATTTCTAATCCTTGCAGCAGAGCCTCGGTCTCTTTGCGGCCATGCGTTTCCACCAGTCCCACGAGGACATCAACGCCATCGCGTTTCGCGGCTTGCGCCGCAGCCAACATCGCGTAGGTCTTGCCAACGCCGGCTGAGGCACCAAAAAAAATTTTGAGCTTGCCACGCTTTTGCCGCTCTTCCTCGCGGCGAAGCTCGGCGAGCAGTCGGTCTGCGTCGGGACGTAATTCAGGCATGCATCGATAAAAAGGGGGGTCGGATCAACCCTTATCGAGTGTATCCAGTTCGAGATTCAGTTTCAACACATTCACCCGCGGCTCACCAAGAATCCAGAATTGGCGTTTTTCGGTGTGTTTGGCGATCAATTCGCGCACGCGGCCGGGATCCAGATGACGCGCACGCGCTACCCGCTCCGCTTGGTGGTACGCTGCTGCCGGACTGATGTGCGGATCGAGTCCGCTCCCCGAGGCGGTAACGAGATCTGCGGGCACCGGCGCCGCATTGCCAGGATCGGCGTCGCGCAAGGCTTTAATCCGATCCGCCACTGTTTGCAGCAGCGCCGGATTCGTCGGCCCAAGGTTGGAGCCGCTTGAAGAAGCGCCGTCGTAAGGCTTGGGCGAGGTCGCCGACGGCCGACCCCAGAAATATTTCGGGCTGCTAAAAGGCTGACCGATGAGTTCGGAACCGATCGGCTTGCCGTCCTTCATTATCAAGCTGCCATTGGCCTGATGCGGGAATACCGCCTGTGCTACGCCAGTCACTAACAGAGGATAAGCGATACCGGTGATGAGTGTCATCACAATCAACATCACCACGCTCGACCTAATTTCGTTCCACATATTTGACCTCTTATGCAAGACCCAGTCCAACAAGGACCATGTCAATCAGCTTGATGCCAATAAAAGGCGCAATCACCCCGCCCACGCCGTAAATCAGCAAATTGTCGCGCAGCAGCCTTCCAGCCCCAACCGCGCGGTAGCGCACTCCTTTGAGTGCCAGCGGAATCAGCACGATGATGATCAATGCGTTGAAAATCACCGCTGAGAGAATCGCACTTGCCGGTGTAGCGAGATACATGATGTTTAATACGTTGAGTTGCGGATAAGTCGTCGCAAATGCCGCCGGTATGATAGCGAAGTATTTGGAAACGTCGTTCGCGATCGAAAACGTCGTCAGCGAGCCGCGCGTTATCAGGAGTTGTTTTCCTGTCTCTACGATTTCAATCAACTTGGTTGGGTTGGAATCGAGGTCTACCATATTGCCGGCTTCTTTCGCCGCCTGCGTCCCCGTGTTCATCGCCACGGCAACGTCAGCCTGCGCTAGCGCCGGCGCATCATTAGTGCCATCCCCGGTCATGGCCACCAGACGCCCTTGCGCCTGATGCTCGCGAATCAGCTTGAGCTTGGCCTCGGGCGTCGCTTCAGCCAGAAAATCGTCCACGCCCGCTTCAGCGGCGATTGCCGCGGCTGTGAGCCGGTTGTCGCCGGTAATCATCACGGTCTTGATGCCCATTCTTCGCAGTTCGGCGAAACGTTCCTTGATACCGCCTTTGACAATGTCCTTAAGTTCAATCACGCCAAGGACACGCGCGTTCTCGGCGACCACCAGCGGCGTGCTGCCCCGGCGCGCGACGTTTTCCACCGTTTCGTCCAGTTCTTTTGGAAACTTGCCGCCCTGCTCCTCGACCCAGCCGCGAATCGCATCCGAAGCGCCTTTGCGTACCTTGCGGCCCTCCAGGTCTACGCCACTCATGCGCGTGTGAGCCGAGAATGGCACGAACGCCGCGCCGAGCTTGCGGATGTCCCGCTCGCGGATGCCGTACCTTTCCTTGGCGTGCACCACCACGCTGCGACCTTCCGGTGTTTCATCCGCGAGCGAAGCAAGTTGCGCCGCGTCAGCCAATTGTTCGCGTGTTATTCCGGAGGCCGGAATAAATGCAGACGCCTGCCGGTTGCCGAGAGTAATGGTGCCGGTCTTATCAAGCAGCAGCACGTCCACATCACCCGCCGCTTCGACCGCGCGGCCGGACATGGCGATGATGTTCGCGCGCAGCATGCGTCCGATGCCGGCAAGACCGATGGCCGAAAGCAGAGCACCGATGGTCGTCGGGATGAGGCACACCAGAAGCGCGACCAGCACGGTGATGGTGACCGGGGTCCCGGCTTTGGTGACTTCCACACTATAAAGCGAGAACGGCAACAGCGTCGCCGTCGTTTTCAGGAAAATCAAGGTGAATCCCACCAATAATATAATGAGCGCGATCTCATTCGGCGTCTTCTGGCGACGCGCGGCCTCGACCATCGCAATCATGTGATCGAGAAAGGTTTCACCTGGATTAGCGCTGACGCGCACCACTAGCCAATCGGAGAGGATTTGCGTTCCGCCAGTCACTGAGCAGAAGTCGCCTCCTGCTTCGCGAATCACCGGCGCCGATTCGCCGGTAATCGCGGCTTCATTCACTGAAGCGACCCCTTCGATAACTTCGCCATCGGTGGGAATGATGTCGCCAGCTTCGACCAGAAAGATATCGCCTTTGCGCAGCTGCGTTGAACTAACTTTGGTAACCGAAGCGTCGTGCTTCGGCTTAGCTAGTTTTTTAGCCATGACGTCGCGCTTCACGGCGCGCAGTGCCGCGGCCTGCGCCTTGCTGCGGCCTTCGGCTATTGCCTCGGCGAAATTCGCGAACAATACGGTAAACCACAACCACAAAGTGACCGCCAGAATGAAACCGGCTGGTGCTTCACCTTTGCCGCCCAGGGCCTGGAAAAACAGGGCCGTCGTCAGCATGCTGCCTATATAGACGACGAACATCACCGGGTTTCTCCACTGATGCTGCGGCAGCAATTTAATACATGCGTCAATCAGCGCCTGCCGGAAAATATCCTTAGTCACCAAGGTCCGACGCATCGTAGGAATTGCCATTGCTTGCGTATTCATCGGTACGTTTCCTTAAGTTTTTCCGGGGCTCGCGCTAGTGGGCGCCTGTCATGATGAGGTGCTCGACAATAGGTCCAAGCGCGAGCACCGGGAAGAAAGCGAGCGCCCCCACGATAACCACGGTCCCGACTAGCAGCGCAACGAATAGTGGCGTGTGCGTGGGAAGCGTGCCGACGCTCGCCGGGACTTTTTTCTTGGCCGCGAGCGAACCGGCTATGGCGAGCACCGGCACCGCCAGCCAGTAGCGGCCCAGCAGGATCGCGATGCCAAGCGCAGTGTTATAAAAAAGCGTATTGGCCGAAAGCCCGGCAAACGCGCTGCCGTTGTTGTTGGCCACCGAAGAGAAGGCATAGAGAATTTCCGAGAAACCATGAGTGCCGGGATTAGCAACGCCAGCCTTGCCTGGCTCCACCAGCACCGCGATTGCGGTGCCCACAAGTATCACGAGAGGCACGAGCAGAAGCGCAATTGCCGACATCTTCATTTCGAAAGCCTGGATTTTTTTGCCGAGATACTCGGGTGTGCGTCCGATCATGAGCCCGGCCACGAATACCGCGACAATGGCAAAGATCAGCATGCCGTAGAGACCCGAACCGACCCCGCCATATATTACTTCGCCCAGCTGCATCAACCACATCGGCACCAAACCACCCAGCGGAGTAAACGAGTCATGCATTGAGTTCACAGAGCCGTTTGATGCCGCGGTAGTCGCGGTCGCCCACAGCGCGGAATTCACAATGCCGAAACGCGTTTCCTTGCCTTCCATGTTGCCTCCGGCCTGCAGGCTGCTCGCAGTTTGGTCGACGCCCAATTTCGACAACGCCGGATTGCCGGATTGCTCCGAGCCGACGCAGAGTGCCAGCATGGCGACGAAAATCACGGTCATCGCGGCGAGCACCGCCCAACCTTGTCGAGTGTCGCCAACCATGCGCCCGAAGGTGTAGCAAAGCGCCGCAGGAATCAAAAGAATCGACAACATCTCGAGAAAATTGCTCAACGGCGTCGGGTTCTCGAAAGGATGCGCGGAGTTGACGTTAAAGAAGCCGCCACCATTGGTGCCGAGCTGCTTCATCGCAATTTGCGAAGCAGCCGGACCTACGGCGATGACCTGCTCCTTCGCCACCGCTTTTTCCGTGACTGGGTTTCCTTTCTCGTCCTTGACCGGCTGACCTGAAGCGTCGAGTTTCGGATTGTCGTATTCAACCGATTCCACCAGCGGCACAGTGGGATAAGCCGAGAAGGTTTGCACTACGCCCTGGCTGGCAAGCAGGACCGCCACGATGAGAGCCAGCGGCAGCAGGATATATACAGTCGTGCGGGTGAGATCAACCCAGAAATTGCCGATGGTGTCCATGGTCTTTCGCGCGAAGCCACGAATCAGTGCAACCAGCACTGCCATGCCGCTCGCCGCGGACAGGAAGTTTTGCACCGTGAGCGCCGCCATCTGGGTGAGATAGCTCATGGTGCTTTCGCCGCCGTATCCCTGCCAGTTGGTGTTGGTAGCGAAACTCACTGCGGTGTTAAAGGATGAATCGGGGGTGACGGCTGCAAACGATTGCGGGTTGAGAGGCAAATAAGCCTGCAGCCGCTGCAGCGCATAGACCGCGAGTGCCCCGAGCAGATTGAATATCAGCATCGCCACCGCGTACTGCGTCCAGTGCATCTCCTGTGCCGGATTGACGCCGCATAAACGGTAGATCAGCTTTTCGAATGGCGCGCCGATGCGATTCAAAAGTGCATTGCTGCCCTCGTACACGCCCGCCATATAAGCGCCGAGAGGTTTAGCCAATGCGAGCAGTACGATTAGATAAAGCGCGAGTTGCAAATAACCATTGCCAGTCATCAGAATTTCTCCGGGAAGAATAGCGCGACGACTAGATAAACAAAGATGGCGAGGGCCAGTATCAAGCTCAGCAGATAGGTCCAGCTCATGAGCCCCTCCTCAACAACCGATCGAACGCGTAGGCCAAACCGATGGTAAGCGCGAAGAAACCGACCATGACCGCGGTAAAGACGATGTCCATCATATGAGCCTCCAATTGCCGGATACCATGGACTAGATTCTGAGGCCGGACAAATTAAAATGCCGTAGAAACTTGCCCCGGTGGTGTTAAAAACTTATAAAAAAGTAGAATTGATGCGGCGGCACCTTGAAGTGAAAATGCCGGTATGGAATATTTGGTCCGGTCGTTACTTCTTTGCTGATGATCGAGGGAAGGTTTACTTTCCGTACTGTGCAGCAAGATGGTCCACGATTTGCTGCAGGTCTTCTTGCCTGATAGGCGCGCTCATAACATTGATCATTTTGTTGACCTCCGCTTCCCAGCCGTTACGGTCGAGGAACGCTGACTTCATCTGTATATAGTCGAGGCTGTGGCGGGTACTGCAATTGGACGACACCACGCTCTTGCCGGGAGCATCTTAAAGGACGATCTTGCTCTCATCCGCCATTGCGGGGGCGCATAGAAGCAGCAGCCATAACAACGGAATTGTTTTCATGACGGCCCCGTTTTTACGTAACCTCAATGCCGATGCGCTGTATTACGTTGTTGTGGTAGCCGGCAGGGCTGAAAATCAGTTCGAAAGTCTGCGTGGCGCCCGCCCGATTGCTGGCCTTTGCCATCACCACCACTCCGCCTTTCCGCTCGGGCGTGAACGCATAACTCCACTGACGGAATGAAAAGCGGCCGTAATCCGCGCCCAATTCTGCGGGTCTCCAAGACATGCCCTCGTCTACGGATACTTCGACCAAGCGAATGCCATAGCCGCCGTCCCAGGCAATGCCCCGAACGACGAGAGGCTGTCCGGCGCTGAAGCGCTGTCCGGTATGCAAATTGGTGATGAGCGAGTTAACCACCATTTCAGTGATTGGCGCGGTCGCCTCTGCTTCCTGCGACAGGAAACGATCAATGACCGGGAATTTGCCTTTGGGAATGCGGTAGGCCGTTTTCATCCAGAAACCGCTGAAGGGCTGCGATACGATGTTCAGGGAAATAATGTGTTTCATCCAATAGGTCCCCGTCCAGCCGGGTGCGACGAGCCGCGCCGGGAAGCCGTTCCAGTGGGGCAGCGGTGCGCCGTTCATTTCGTAAGCAATCAAGGTGTTTTCGTCGAGAGCTTTCCACATCGGCAGGCTTTTCACAAAATCCGGGCTTTTTGCGATTACACCGGAATCGGCGCCGTCCAGGACCACTTCCAGCGCGTCTTTCTTGACGCCGGCCTTGTTCAGGATGTCCCGCAAACGCGCGCCTTTCCACTTGGCGTTGCCCATCGCGCCATAGCCCCATTCGACCCCCGCCACATGCGGATCCGAAAGTCCGCGCCGGTTGCCTGAGCATTGGTCCACGGCGACGATCTCGACGGGATCAAAATTGCGTTTGAGCTCATCGAAGGTGAGCTGGAAAGGCTTTTCAGCGGAGTCGCCGCCGATACTGAGGCGCCAGTCCCGAGCGTTCACCTCGGGTATGTTTGAAAGTTGGTAGCGGACGAAAAATACATTGTTGGGAGTAATGACTTCATCGAAATAACTGGTGGGCGTTTCAAAGTTTGGCGCGCGGTATGCACGTTTAATAAGGGGTAATGTTCCCGGGAGCGCTTCAAGCACCGAACTGTCAAGGGTGCCGGAAGGCAGAGTTTTCGGTCCGAGTTCACCTGGATAATCGGTCCCAAAGGCAGCTCGACCTGTTAACGCCGCGCCACCAGCCATCACCAGGCTTCCGGCTGCGGTTCTGAGAAACTTGCGTCGGGAGTACATTGCCCCCTCCTCCTGATGAATGTGACGATTTGATTCTAGACTGCAAGCGATTCGCCTTTAATTGACTTTCTGAGACCTTAGCGGTAGCCAGTCGCTTTTAAGGGCGGCGCATTCCAAAGCTTAGCCGTTCAATCCAGTCTCTTCTGATTATGGACTATAAGAATTATTTGCTTTTGTCGCTATGTAGCGACATCAAAAACAGCAATTTATCAAAAAAGTAACACTAAAGTTCCGATTTTTGTGGTTTTGCCCCGACGCGCGTTACAGATGTTTTTCTTTAGCTTTTGTTTATTGACGTTTGTTTTATTTGCAAATTTGCATATCGGCACGCGGGCTGCTTTCGGGTCCTCATTAAGGGGCGTGCACGCCGACAAAAGCGCGACTGCCTACGCTGAAGTGATCGGGAACTCGCGAACAGCCCTGCATCGAAAGCATCCGGAGGGAAACTTTAAAAAAGGGAGTTTCCATGGTTACGAAGCTACGCATCGGCAAGGCATCAAATATTGGACGTCGGCGCATGGGACTGGGCGCTTTCCTTTTGGGCCTTCTAATAACTGCGGCACCTGAACTCCTCGGTGTCGGAAACACTGCGATCGACCCAGGGGTGAATCTCAACGCTCCGCCGCGCGCGGGTGGTCCCCTTCCTGGATTGAGCCCGCAGGAACTAACGCTTTTCAATGCCAGTTTGAAAGCCTTCACGGAAACGGATTCCGTAAAAGGTACTTTTGTTAGCCCGAACTTTGGAGCCGAGACGGGCTCGGGCCTAGGTCCGCGGTTCAACGCAAATAGTTGCGCCGCCTGCCACATTCAGCCAGCTATTGGCGGAACCAGTCCAATCATCAATCCTCAGTTTACAATTGCCTCTGATGCTGGCGCTACAAATGTTATTCCATCTTTTATCACCAAGAATGGGCCGATCCGAGAAGCAAGATTCCCGCTCGTGGTGGACGCCAACGGCCAGATTGTTAAGCCCCCCATGCGCGATGGCGGTGTGCACGCTTTGTTCACGATCACGGGCCGCGCAGATGCACCCGGCTGCAATATCGGCCAACCGCCCTTTGACGTCGTGCAGGCGCAAAATAACTTGTCATTCCGCATTCCGACGCCGGTTTTTGGTGCGGGCTTGATCGAAGCCATAGCTGACTCAACGATTCTCAATAGCCATGCGAGCACGCAGACTGCGAGGCTGCCAATGGCGATCGCCGGCCGCGAAAACAGGGGCCGGGAAAACAGAACGGGCAACGATTCGACCATTACCCGCTTTGGCTGGAAGGCGCAAAACAAGTCTCTCCTGATTTTTGCAGGTGAGGCCTATAACGTCGAGATTGGCGTGACCAATGAGTTATTTCAAAACGAACGCGACACGGAGCCAACACCTCTCCCTGCTTCGTGTATATTCAACGGGATTCCGGAAGATCACACCAACTTCGATCAATTAAACCAGCAGGGCGCGACATTTGCCGATGTTGCAAGCGACATCGTGAAATTTGAAATCTTCATGCGCTTCTCGGCACCACCGGCACCGAGCTGCGATTCCTTTGCCGGAAAGTGTCCATTCAATATTCAGAGGGGACGCGCTCTATTTGATCAGATCGGTTGCGCCTTGTGCCATACGCCGCAGCTCGCGGTGAGCCAATCTTCGAGCGACGCGATCACCAAACAGAGTACAGCACAATTGTTTTCGGACTTGCTGATTCACCACATGGGTGAGCAACTCGCGGACGGGGTTACCCAGGGCCTTGCCGGTGACGATGAATTTCGCACCGCTCCATTATGGGGTGTGGGTCAACGTATCTTCTTTCTTCACGATGGGCGCACCAGCAACCTGATCGAAGCGATTGAACAACACGCCAGCCCCGGTTCCGAAGCCAATCGCGTGATCCACTATTACAACCTTCTTTCAGCCCAGCAACAGCAATTTATTATCGATTTTCTAAGGAGCCTATGAATCTGGACCCGGCGCTTGGTATTTCCGGAAATTAATAACGCATACCGACAATCATCTTCAATACCAGGTTATCGGATGCAGGAGTGAGTCCCCAGCCAACGCCAAAATTCAGGTCGAAATATTTTAATTCCGCGTCCACCACCGCGTAGAGCATCTCACTTTGCTGCGACAGGTGACCGAGGTCGTTGAGAGTTCCTAGATCATTGTAAGCCTCGAATCCCAGCGCGTAGTCAGCCCACACCTTATAAGAGAGCTTGGTATCGATGCTAAGTGCCACGGGACTGCTGGTCGACCCGGAAAAACCCCAGTCCAGATTCGGATTGATTGCAAACAGCCATAAGCCTTTGCGGAAGCCGTAGATTCCTTTGAGTTCCGCATTCCAGGGTTGCTCGGCAAACTGGTGGGAAATCCATCCAAACTCGAAATTTGCTCCCCAGAAAGGTCCCATCGCTTCATCGTGGTCGGCGATATACTTGATCCGGACCTTTTCCCCGTCATAGCTTGCCCGGTCATTGGGTCCGTACGAAGAAAGCGTGTACAAGCCCAGTTCAAGATTTTTGTTGACCCCGTAATAGATTTCCGGCGTCAGGCGATATACACCGTTGGGCGGTATATTGCCTGAATAAGCAGGTGCGGTATCGCCCGAGACCACGTAGTTGTTGTGGATGTCTGATCCGAAATGACCGGGTTCAGTAATATCGTCTATATAAACCTGGATTTCCTCAGGAGCGGCTACACAGCGGGAGCTGAATGCACTCAGGAAAAGCGCAGCAAGCGCATAAGCAAAGGTCCGCGACACAATTTGGACGAGTTGCGCTGATTTGCAAATGAGCCGCGCGCAATTTGCGCGATTCCGAAGATTTCTATTGTCCGTTCCCGGCTCCTGGAACGCTCTAATATTTATAGAAGCGGCTATTTAGGTATTGGGTCACGTCTTCGATTTCTTCATTGGTCCATTGGTAACCCTTGTAGCTTTCCCATCGTAGGACCCAGTGACGGATATCGGAGATCGATTTTGCCTTCTTATTGGGCCTCTCGCTCACGCTTTTGCCATGGCATTCGTTGCAATTCGTTTCGTAAATAAGTTTGCCCCGCGCTGCGTCTGTGGCATTCGCTGTTTGACTGAACGAGCCTAATGCGGCGGCAATTATCAAAAAGAAGCAGAGCCTGCGGTGCATCTTGGGCCGACCGCGCATATATTTTATCCCTTGGGCTGTTTTACATTGGTTAACGACGTCGTACCGCGTTTTTATCCTGCGCTGTCGCATACTACAACAAAATGAGGCATTGAGCACTGAATCGGTTTCTGTCTTATTTCCTGCCATGTCAATGACCGTGGGGCTGTTTTCCGGTTGCCATGGCCCAATGATGAAGCTGATGGTGCCCGCCAATCGCCAGGATACCGATGTAGCCTAACCCGCGGACCTTCGCGACTTCTGATCGTTTTTGGGTTGTGACCACAATGTCATACTTACCATCTTTCTTTCTAACCGTCATTTTCCATCCCGTCTCCATTTCGAGCTGCGCGGGATGGGCGGCCAATACGCGGTCCAGGGAACCGGCTGCCCTCGCCGAATCAGGCATGACCAAAATTTCAACACCGCTGTCAATCGGTTTCTGAGACATTACGGTTACGTTAAGCGTCATGTTATTCATATCAACCAGATGCTCCCTAAGTGCCTCGAGATTCACTTTCGACCAATCGGTATTGGGGTCGGCCTCAAGAGCCCGGATTGCCTCCTGTATCGTACCAAAAGCATCATTGCCGGGTTCCGTCAGTGGCGAGGACACGGGATGGCCTTTATCTGCCGGATTAGTTGCCGCTCCCGTGGTCATTAAAGGCATCAACGAACCGGCGACCAGAAATTCAGGCCAGATTAATAACAGGGCCAAGCACGCTGAAATAAAAGTAAGGTAACGCATCGCAATTGCCTCCATTTGAATTGCGCATATTGAGCCCAATCATTTTATATCAAGGCAGTCAATGGCACTTCGCGTTGCCTAAGCGCATGTCGAGCGTACGCCCGTCCCGGGAGCCAGATCTGCGCCGCCGAAAATTAATTTTCTTGCCAGCTTTGCGTTTCTGCAAAGCGTAACGCCAGTGGATTACGAAAACAAATCAATAGCCGGATTGTGGAGGCGGCTGCGGAGCCACCCGCTGCCAACCTTCGGGACATTCTCTGACGTGAGGGTAGTAAGCATTTGCGCTCGCGCAGTAATACCAATAGGCCTCGGTCATCCCTGATTCTCCCTGGTCGACATAAGCCGGCGGCGCGTACTGCATGGCGACCGGAGGGTAATAATAAGGATAGGGATAACTGTAAGGATAAGGATAATAATAAGGGGCGTAAAACGGAGCGCCAATGATAACAACTCGGGAGTGAAATTGGTGATGAAACGAACCATTATGCACCCCCACAAATCCTGGGCGCCCAAATGAATGGAATTGGCCGGCAGGAAACATCGGCGAAGCACGGCGCGCAAACGAATGGAATTGGCCGCCAGGGAACATCGGCGAAGCAGGCCGCGCAAGCGAATGGAAGTGGCCGGCAGGAAACATCGGCGAAACAGGCCGCCCAAATGATTGCATTTGGCCGCCGCGACCCAACGAGGGCTCGCTTGCTACGGCCCCCAATAGGATCACAATTAGCGCGGACAATAACTTCATTAACTGTCCCCTCTTCCCCGAAGACTAAGGACAATTTATCATTTTAATCCTACAACTGTTACAGCTAAAAACCAAATGCGCTCCAAGTCTTACCCTTTGACCTTGTGCGCTTATCTAATCTGCATTAGCAGCGCCATTAACACAAGCAAAACCGTCAGCGCTTGCAATCCGACCCTTTGGAACATCAGCTGATGACTGTGTCGGAAATCCGAATCTCCTCCGTGCGCCATTGAGGTAATACCTCTCAAAAGCGCCCATACGGTCGCCAGCACCCCCAGCAGAACTATCATTGTAAGTGCGTCCATGATCACGCCTCCTTTTCGGCCTGTAACCGCGCCTTAATCAAACCTAATAAAACACCTTCCTGCAGCCGTTGTCTTGATCTATATCAACATTCACGCAACTAGTTAGGTAGGCACTTTGGTGCGCGGTTTGTCGCAATCCCCTATCCATGCTCCACGGATACAGTGAGTTCGCCTAAGAATGCGATTGCAATTTGGAGAGTTTGCCGCATTCAAATTTCGGACGCGCTCAGGGTCGCCGGCTAAACAATGTCATATCCCACTCGCCGGACGCTTCAAGGTGGCGCAGGATATAGACGCTGCCGTCATAAGCCTGTACCTTAAAATAACGGCTATCAGGGGAAAACCAGCGGTCGATGATATCCATGACGGGAACATACCGCTCTCCCAGGTAAAAGGCGCGGGGTTCCTGTTCTCCCCGATGGCCCGCGTAGCATTGCACTCGAATTTTCATGAATGGTTACAAGTCATCGGGGCGCATTGGTTAACCGTCTGGCACGCGTTACTCTCGTCGTGGCATTGGTGGCATTATTTTTTGCGGAAACAATGACTATGACTTTTCCTTCAACTCCGAATTCCGGCGCCGCGCCGCTCACTCGGCAAGCGCTGGCTGACCGGCTCCGCAACCATGTCGGCAGGCTGGCAGGGGAAATCGGCGAGCGCAATGTGTTCCGTGCTCAGGCGCTGCAGGCTGCGGCGAAGTACATACGCACCGAGTGGGCAGCTCAAGGTTATCAGGTCGCAGTCAACAGTTACACTGTCGAGGGAGTACTCAGCGAAAATCTGGAAGTCACGCTTCCTGGCAAATCAAAACCGGGCGAGATAATTTTAATCGGCGCACATTACGATACGGTAATGGGCAGCCCCGGCGCCAACGACAACGCCAGTGGTGTGGCGGCGTTGCTCGAAATCAGCCGCAAATTCGCTGGACTTGCTCGGGGGCGCACCCTCCGATTCGTCGCTTTTGTAAACGAAGAACCACCGTTTTTCTTTTGGGGCAAGATGGGCAGCATGATCTATGCCAAGGAAGTGCGGACGCGAGGCGACGATATCCGCTTGATGGTCTCACTGGAAATGCTCGGGTTTTACACTGACCAGCAGGGCAGCCAAAATTACCCGCCCCTGCTGCGCTTTTTCTATCCGGACCGGGGAAACTTCATTGCGTTCGTCTCCAACTTTAAATCCCGCCGTGCCTTACGCCAACTGGTGAACGCATTTCGTTCCCGTTCTGATTTCCCTGCCGAATCGCTTGCGACGTTCGAATTCGTTCCGGGCGTTTCCTGGAGCGACCATCTTTCTTTCTGGCGGGAAAATTATACTGCAGTGATGATCACCGACACCGCATTCTATCGCTATGCCTACTACCATACCGCGCTGGATACCCCAGAGAAGCTGAACTACGACTCCATGGCACGGGTTGTCGAGGGTCTGGAGAATGCTTTCGCCGCACTGGCGGAGTAAACCGGGCCTGAAAATTCAAACATTCAATGTCGAACTTTCCCGCCGAGGTAGCGTTCTTAACGAGACTGGCAATTTAACTCTGAATTTTCGTAAAAAACGGTCCTGAAATTTAAATCCGGCATGGAAAGGTAAGCAATGGATGAGATAAAATTGTCCGGTGTCATGGAACATCTTCAACAATCAGGCTAATTATAATGTGGGGTAAGCACCGCACTGTAACTGCTGTTGCCTTCATTTTCCTGTCGGTAAGCAGCTTTAGCATAAATGCGTTTGCCAATAACACCGAAGTTGTTCGCGAAACGCTCGACAACGGCCTCAGAGTCATCATCGTGCGCAACGCCCTCGCACCGGTGGTTGCGACTGCGGTCAACTATGGCGTTGGTGCAGATGAAACACTACCTGGCTTTCCGGGTACGGCGCACGCTCAGGAGCACATGCTATTCCGCGGCAGTCCGGGTCTTTCTGCAGACCAGCTTGCCGATATCGGGAGCCTGGTAGGCGGCGACTTCAACGCAGGCACAGGGCAAACAGTCACTCAATACTTCTTTACCGTTTCCGCCAAAGACCTTGACCTTGCGCTGCACATCGAATCGCTCCGGATGCGCGGCGTACTGGATGCCGAGAAGGATTGGGACCAGGAGCGCGGTGCGATCGAACAAGAAGTAGCTCAAGATCTTTCCGATCCCGTATACGTCCTGTATACGAAACTGCGATTCGCGCTGTTCAGCGGAACGCCCTATGCGCATGATGCACTCGGCACGCGTCCCTCGTTCGAGAAGACGACCGCCGCAATGCTCAAGGATTTTTATGACAAATGGTATGCACCGAACAATGCAATACTCATCATCGTCGGTGACGTCGATCCACAGGCAACACTTGAAAAAGTAAAACAACTGTTCGGGGAGATCGCTCCTAAAAAGCTGCCGCAACGTCCGGAAATAAGGCTGCAACCCGTTATGCCGCAATCGCTTAGCCTGGAAACCGACCTTCCCTACGGACTTCAGGTGATCGCATTGCGTATGCCGGGGCTCGACAGTCCGGATTTTGCAGCGGCTGAAGTATTAGCCGACGTGCTAAAGAGCCGACGGGGCGATCTTTATGAGCTCGTGCCCCAAGGAAAGGCGCTTGGTGCCGACTTTGTTTTCGAGCCACTACCCAAGGCAGGGCTAGGTTATGCCGTGACCACTTTTCCTTCAGGTGGAGACCCCAGAGCCCTCGAGTCGGAAATGCGCACCATCCTCGCCAAGATCGCGCGGGACGGCGTATCGGCCGACTTAGTCACCGCAGCAAAACTTCAGGAGCGGCGGGGTGCAGAGTTTCAAAAAAATTCGATCGGCGGCTTGGCCACGGTGTGGTCGGAAGCAGTTGCCGTTTACGGGCTCGATTCTCCGGACGACGATCTGGCACGCATTGAGAAAGTTACCGTCGACGATGTCAACCGCGTGGCGCGGAAATACCTCGATCTCGACCATACCGTTACTGCAGTACTTACTCCCCAGGGTTCGGGCAAACCAGTCGCGTCGCGCGGCTTTGGGGGTCAGGAGAATATCGCGCTGGGCGAAGCCAAACCTACGCCGCTGCCGGCCTGGGCGGCAGGAGCGCTGACCCACCTTGCGGTGCCGGATTCGACTGTCCATCCGGTAGTTAGCATCCTTCCTAACGGTATCACCCTGATCGTGCAACCGGAAAATGTAAGCAATACCGTCAGCGTTTACGGCCACGTCAAGAATCGCCCTGAGCTCCAAGTCCCGAAAGGACAGGAGGGTTTATCTCAAGTGCTGGATGAGCTCTTCTCCTATGGGACCGAGCGGCTTGACCGTGTTGCTTTTCAGGAATCCCTCGACGCGATCGGTGCGGACGAACGCGCCGGAACCGACTTCTCGGTTCAGACGCTGAACGAAAATTTCGAGCGCGGCGTGGAGCTACTCGCTGATAACGAACTGCATCCGAGGCTTCCCGAGCAAGCCTTCGAAATTGTCAAGCAACAGATCGCTCAGACCGTAGCAGGTACGCTTACCAGTCCGAACTATCTCAGCGGGCGGGCGTTGCGCGCAGCTCTTTTCCCGAAAGATGATCCGACGCTGCGCGAGGCATTACCGGAAACGGTCGGCGCGCTTACGCTTCAGGACGTACGCGACTATTATCGTTCAGTCTTTCGGCCCGACCTCACTGCCATCATCGTGATCGGCAACGTGACACCTCAACAGGCAAGAACGGTAATCGAGAAGTACTTCGGGGGCTGGTCGGCGACCGGCCCCAGGCCCGACATTGAGCTACCGCCCGTCCCGCTCAACACTCCAATGGTGAGCGCGGTGCCTGATGCGAGCCGCGTGCAGGACAGCGTGATCCTCGCGGAGACCCTTAAACTCACACGTTTCAATCCCGATTACTACGCGCTTCAACTCGGCAACAACGTGCTCGGCGGCGCCTTCTACTCGACGCGACTGAGTCGCCACATACGCAAGGACGCCGGGCTTGTTTATTACGTTGAGTCTTACTTCGAGCTTGGTAAGACGCGCGGTGTCTATTTTGTCAGTTACGCCTGCGATCCGGACAACGTTTCTAAAGTACAAAATTTGATTGCTCGCGAACTCCAAGAGATGCAGACCACGCCGGTCAATGCGGACGAACTGCAACGAGCGAAGGCGTACCTGCTCCACCGCATACCGCTGCAAGAAGCAAGCATGGACGACATTGCGCACGGAATTATCCAACGATGGGCCCTTGATCTGCCGTTCGACGAGCCGACGCTCGCGGGCCGTCGATATCTCAACCTCAGCGCCGCCGAAGTGCAAGCTGCCTTCGCGAAATGGCTGCGTCCCGACGATTTGGTGCGTGTAACTCAGGGGCCCGGCTCCCACTAGGTATTGCGCACGCTTTGGCAGTCTTGATCATTGCAGGCAATTCGCCAAGCATTTAATCGAGTGATTTTCTTTCCCGATGCAGGACCTTGCCCGCGTTAAGGTCACCGGCACTGGGATCTGTCGCTATGCGTACAAGCGCCGCGTTGGCGCGAAAATCGCGGTTCACGCATTGTTTTTCTGAATCATTTTCGGATGTAGTGGACGAAATTTGTGGCCCGCTATAGACTTATTTTATTATTCCAACGGTCTATTCAGAATTTTTTCAATTCAGGGGCGGAGCATCCGGCTCGACAGTTTAACGGAGGTTGAAAATGGCAATTCGCATAGGCGACGAGGCGCCGGATTTCACGGCTGAAACGACTGAAGGCAAGATCAGGTTCCACGAATGGATCGGAGACAAATGGGCTGTCTTGTTCTCCCACCCCAAAGATTTCACACCTGTTTGCACCACAGAGCTCGGTTACATGGCTGGCCTGAAGCCTGAGTTCGACAAGCGCAATACCAAGATTATGGGCCTCAGCGTGGACCCGGTCAGCGACCACAAAGCGTGGTCCAAGGACATTGAGGAAACACAGGGTCACAAGGTAAATTACCCGATGATCGGCGATCAGGATCTGCATGTCGCGAAGCTCTACGACATGATTCACCCCAATGCGAGTGGCGGGAAACGCACTGCAGCGGATAACGCGACGGTACGTACGGTATTTATCGTTGGACCCGACAAAAAGGTCAAGGCCATGCTTATCTATCCGATGAGCGCGGGCCGCAATTTCGATGAGGTGCTGCGTCTGCTAGATTCGCTTCAATTAAACGCCAAGCACTCGGTAGCCACTCCGGTAAACTGGAAGCCGGGGCAAGATGTCATCATACCCACTTCGGTTTCCGATGAGGACGCCAGGAAGAAATACCCGCAGGGTTTTAAGACCTTAAAGCCGTATCTGCGCACGGTGGCACAACCGAAATAGCTTTGCATTGTAAGCGATACCGGTCCGGGGATTAATCCTGTTTGGAGCGGGGGGCCGCAAAGTGCGCCCAGATAGAAGTTGCTCCTAGTGATCTATCGGTAAGATTCGTAGCCGCGGGCAGCACTGGCGCAGCGGTTTTGCGCAATTCTTTAACCCGCGCGTTGTCTTTCTTGGCCAACGCGGTTAGCCCGTTTTCCCGGACTACCTGTCCTCGCTCACATCCGTCGCCAGATGGTTTTCACATCAAGGAGGTTGGCCTTTCCCTCCCTTCCGAATGAACTAATGTCTAATTATCAATCTAATACACTGGAGGACGTTGACAGCCGGACATCCCCAACCGGCAACTTGACGATCTTAGGAACCGGAATTCCATTTCATCTGCGTTCCGCTGACTATTCGTGATCAATTAGAGCACCTCGAAATTTCCACAATTCGCAAACCTGCGCTCAATTCTTGGTCAAAACGCTATTAGTGGTTCGAATATCGGAAAAAACTGGGGAACTGCCGGACTTAGCCAAGTGTGACCGATAGCGGCGGGCCTAATTAGGATAAGCCCGCTAAAGAATGAGTTGGACGTTGATCTACGTCAAGGAATTATCGTCTACAGCGATTATATTTTTTATCCTTTAGAGCCGGATTTCGGTTTTGGTGTCAAGAATTCCTTAGGCGCGCTGGGTCGCAAAGCGTGCGAGCATGGATCCATCGACACGCTTTTTTTGAGGAAAAACGGTGTGGAGTTCAGAATTTGAATCTCCTTAACAATAATTGCTCAAAGCATCTGTTATGAGAAAATATACAATCGGGTGGCTGGCAGGTCTGGCAATTCTATTCGCCCTCCCCGGCGCAAATGGGCAATCCTCGTTGCAATCTGGACAGCGGGACATTGAGATGAATAAGCTGTCGGCAGAAAGCGGCTGCAACCTCTGCCATTCTCTTGAACATCGAAAATACGGGAGCAATGAATTATTGCCAATTGGTCCCGCGTGGGAAGACATCGCGAGAAAGTACCGGGGCCAAAAGGACGCAGTGGACCGTCTGGTACGGATTGTCGTGCAGGGCACAGGTTCTCAAGATCGCCACTGGAGCGGCAAGGCAAGCGGGGTGACTATGCCACCAAATGCTGTTGAAATCAGTAAACCGGACGCTGAGAAGCTGGTGCGTTGGATCTTATCGTTGGACAAAACCGCACACCAGTAAAGATCGGAATCAATGACCCGGCCTGTTGCAATACAGAGCTGGCTTGAGCACGCGCTCAAAAGGGCTGTACCCGACCGTTGACTGGAAAACTGGAGTTTTAGCGTGAAAGGAATTCTCAGGCTCGCATTCAAGCTATTAACGAACGACACCGCCAAATTTACCGCGCTGCTCGTCGGAATAACGTTTGCGACGTTCTTAATGATACAAATGACATCGATTTTTGCTGGTGTCCTCGACAAGTCGTCCGCAACCGTTACGAACATTGGATCGACAATCTGGGTGATGGACCCGGCGGTGAATACGGTAGCGAACAGTATTCCGATGCCGGATTACGTACTGGACGCGATACGCAGCATAAAAGGGGTCAAATATGCTGTACCGCTGTATTCTGGTACCGCTCTTGCCAAGCTTCAAAGCGGCACCTATCAGGCAGTAAGCGTGCTCGGGTTGGACGATACCAGTCTGGTGGGCAGACCTAGTCTGTTCGAAGGCAAAATCGAGGACATCTTTGCTGAAAACGCTTTTATTGTAGTAAAGGATTCCGAATTTTCAAAATTCGAAAATCCGAAGGTAGGCACTCAGTTCGAGATTAACGACCATCGCGGACTTGTTGTCGGCATCGCGAAGGTTACTGCTGCCGGGCTATTTGGAATCCCGACACTCTACACCACCTACAACCGCGCAATTCAATATTTGCCAAACAGCAGATATACACTTTCATATGTTCTCGTCGAACCAAAGAATATTGGCGATGTGCAAGCCATCAAGGAGCAGATAAAAGCACTCGGCTATTTAGCCCTTACAAAGGAGGAGTTTGTCCAACGCATTGCAAATTTTTATATATACCAGACAAGCCTTGGCACAAATTTACTCCTAATGACCCTGATCAGCTTTATCGTTGGTCTATCCATATCTGGGCAGACCTTTTACACATTCATTCTCGAGAACCTTGATAAATTCGGAGCGTTAAAGGCGATAGGCACGAAGGGGTATGAACTTGTCTACATGATCCTTTTTCAAGCAGGGTTTACGGCGCTGATCGGTTTCGGTTTGGGAGTTGGGCTGTGCACGATGCTTATAGCGTTAGCGAAATTTAGACTTCCCAGTTATGCAGCTATTGTGACCTTCACTAACATCGGCGCGGCGTTTATCACCGTTCTAATAATAGCGGGTGTTTCCGGTTACTTCGGCGTAAGAAGGGTACTCAAAATAGAGCCCTTTGATATATTTAGAGGCTAGCGATGCCAAACACGGCAATCAAAGCAACCCAGCTGGTCAAGTGGTTTGGCGAAGGTGAAGCGAAAACCCAAGCCGTCAGGGATGTGAGTTTCGAGGCCCATTTTGGCGAAATGCTCTATATTGTGGGTCCATCGGGAAGCGGGAAGACAACGCTGCTAAGCATTATTTCAGGCATACTCCGGCCCAACTCGGGCACAGTGATTGTTGAAGGCAAAGACCTTTGGAATCTTCCCGAAAATCAGATCGCTGAATTTAGACTAAACACAATTGGTTTTGTATTCCAGGACTACCACCTCTTTCCGCGGTTAACGACGGTCGAAAACGTCGCAATCCCGCTGATTCTCAAAAAGCGGGACTGGAATGAATCAATGCAGGAAGCAACAAAGTGTCTTGAAATTGTCGGACTCAAAGCTAGAGCGGATCTTCGTCCGATCAAGCTAAGCGGCGGAGAACAGCAGCGGGTGGCGATCGCACGCGCCATTGTTAGCCGCCCCGATATTTTGATATTGGACGAACCGACCGCTTCATTGGATGGAGACACAGGGAAAGCGATTATCCAATTTGTAAAAACAAACATCCTCGATAAGAGGCGTTGTATTCTAATCGTGACACATGACACCAGGATTTTTGAATTTGCAAATGAAATAATGAAAATGGAAGATGGACGGATAGTGGGGATCGAAAGGGTTAATTAAGTGAGAAACAAGATACTGATCTTGCTATGCGCTGTAGGCATCTTAGCTGGCCTGCTAAGTGCGTACCTTTACAGCTCTCCAAAACATCCGCTTCCGCCCGCTTTTAATCCAGCCGCAAATCCTTACGAAAAAGGGATATACGCCAACGGCATTATCGAGAGCTATCAGACGCACGGCGAGAATATCAACATTTACCCCGAGGTGTCCGGCCCGATCACACAGATCCTGGTCAGCGAGGGGGATACCGTGCACCAAGGCGATCCACTGCTTGCGATAGATGACTCGATTCAAAGAGCAACCGTGCAGCAACAGAAATCTCAGGCAGAGGCTGCCCTAGCGCTTCTCCAAGAACTAAAGGCCCAGCCACGAAGAGAGACTTTGCAAGTTTCGGAAGCTCAAGTCATGTTGGCAAGGGCAAACCTAAAAACAGCAGAGGACCAGTTGGACAAGCAAAAGAAGTCTTACGAGCTGGAACCTAAATCGGTAAGCAAAGATACAATGGATAATGCGATTAACGCAGTCGAAGTAGCCAAGGCCAACCTGCAAGTCCTGGAGAAACAACTCGAACTCACAAAAGCGGGAGCGTGGAAATATGACATCCAAAATCAGGAAAAACAGTACAACGCGCTATCCAAAGCGTATATGGCCTCCAGCGCCCTGCTGGCGAAGTACACTATACGCGCACCGGTGGATGGGGTCGTTCTCGCAATTAAGGCGGCAGTGGGAAGCTACATATCACCGCAAGGTGCCTACGGCACTTACACGGGAGATCTGAACCCGATAGTTGTTATGGGAGGTACGCAAACCTACCTTGAGGTCAGGTGTTACATTGATGAGATATTGATACACCGACTCCCTCAAGGAGCAGCTATGAGAGCAAAGATGTCGATCCGGGGCACCAATGTCATCATTCCTTTGGAGTACGTACGCGCTCAGCCGTACGTTTCGCCCAAAATTGAACTGTCGAGCCAGAGGACGGAGAGAGTAGACGTGAGAGTGCTGCCTTTGATCTTCAGGTTTAAGAAACCTGACAACGTCAACCTTTATCCCGGCCAGCTGGTGGATGTTTATTTGGCAGAGAAATAGAAAATCTAATGGAGGACGGCCATGTTAAAAACGCACCTTATATGGCGACGTATTGCGAAAGTCAAAATGTCTCTCTGTAATGCAATCAAGCGCGAGACGTCCAACCAAGCGAAGACGCGCATGTTTCGGGGACTGTGTGTGGCGTCGCTTTGTTCTATGGTTGGCTGTGCCGTGGGTCCGGATTTTGTCCGACCCAGCAAGCCATCGGTTGAGCAGTACACGCATGGCGAAGAGCCGAGTACCACGATATCCGCAGATGGCCAAGTACAGCACTTCGAACGAGGCGCAGACATTGTGGGAGATTGGTGGCGACTGTTTAGCTCCGATAAATTGGACACTGCAGTCAGGGAAGCCGTTACCCAAAACGAGAATCTGCAGGCGGCACAGGCAAGCTTGCGCCAAAGCCAAGCTCAATTGCAGGCAGGTTATGGGGTTTTCTATCCTCAAATTGACGCCGGATTTAGCGCGTCGCGCCAAAGGTCTTCCCCGGCCCGCATAAGCGGAAACACCACAAGCAGTGTATTCAATTTACTCACGCTGTCGGCAGTGGTTAGCTATACCCTTGATGTGTTTGGCGGCGAGCGCCGAACGGTTGAGAACCTGCAGGCCTTGGTCGATTATCAGCGCTATACGGTATTGGCGACTTATCTCACTCTCACCGGCAATATTGTCAACGCTAATATCGCGCGGGCCGCTTATGCCGCGCAGATCGAGGCCACAGAGCAGCTCGTCGACTCACTTAAAGAAGAGGTGAAGATAACCGAGGCGCAAGCACAAGCGGGTACGACACCGTACTCGGCCCTGCTTAGTCTGCAGACTCAGGTGGCTGCCATAGAGGCGACGCTGCCGCCGCTCAGGCAGAAGTTGAATCAGACCGAACACCTGCTCGCGACGTTGTCCGGGCGTGCCCCGGTGGATTGGCAGCCAGAGCAAATTAGTTTGGCAGAGCTCGTTCTTCCCGAAAATCTGCCGCTCACTCTGCCCTCGGAGGTCGTTCGCCAACGCCCCGATATTCTCGAGGCGGAAGCTCTGTTACATAGTAGCAGTGCTCAAATTGGAATCGCTACTGCTGCTTTATTTCCCAGTTTCACAATAAATGCAGGTTACGGTGTGAACAATACTTCGGCGAACAATCTCTTCAAAAGCAACAGCAACTTTTGGAGTATAGGCGGAGGCGTGGTCGCCCCTTTGTTTCACGGCGGAACCCTGCTCGCCCAGCGCCAAGCGGCTATCGAAGGATACCAGCAATCGTTGAGCAATTATCGTCAGACCGTTCTTGGCGGACTTGAGCAAGTTGCCGACACGCTACGCGCCTTGGAACATGATGCCGAAGCCTTACAAGCTGAATCCAATGCGCTTAGTTCGTCAGAAGAAGCGCTGAACCTGATACTGATAAATTACCGTGCCGGTACCGTAAACTATCTCCAAGTTCTGATTGCAACCACCCAGTACCATCAGGCGAAAATCGGCTATCTGCAAGCAAAGGCTCAACGTTTACAGGATACCGTCGCCCTTTATGTCGCCCTTGGCGGAGGGTGGTGGAACGGAGGTGACGCGGTACCTGCAAATCCGGCGGCAGGATAACGCTCGTAGCCCTGACAGCGGCTTTCCCTTATTGTCGATAATCCAAGCTAAATTTCAGAACTCGGAAAATATCAGATCGGCGCGAGCTGATCCGGGGTGTCTATGTCGAAAAGGATGCCTGGATCACGTGTAGTAATGCGCACTAGTTCGTGGGAGTCGCGCACGAGCAGTTTGCGTGCGCCTTGATCGCCCTCCAGCTTGAGCAAATCATCAAGGTATTTTTTGCCAAACGCCACTGGATGTCCGCGCCGGCCTGCAAAATAAGGAGCAGCAAGTGAAGCGCCCTCAGCTATCGTTTGGGCAAGCTTGATAATGGTCTGAGGCTGAATGCGCGGCATGTCAGCAAGCGCCACGATCCAGCCATCTGCGTCTCGCACCCGGCTGACCCCGAAAGCCAAGCTTGACCCCATCCCGCGCTGCGCCTCGGCATAGACGGCAACCTCCAGTCCTTGCTGAGCCAACAGGCGATTCAGAACCGCGTTACCCGGACGCACAACTGCGAGCGCGCGATCCAGCCCGCTAATTAGATTGCACGCTGCTGAAACAACAACGGGTATTCCATCCGGAAGCTTGGCGAGCAATTTCTCGCCGCCAAAGCGGCGAGCTTGTCCTGCGGCAAGTAGGATTCCATAAATCACGGCTCGGCCAAGGCAGCGCGCAAGATGGAGGTTGCCGCCCGCTGTTTCACAGGAAGGAGTTCGATGCCGTTACGAAGCGCAGTCAGTTGCGCAAGAATTGCCACCGCGATTTCCGGCGGGGTACGACTACCAATGCGCAAACCAACGGGCCCATTGAGCCGGGCAATCTCCGCATCACTCAAGTCAAAATGTTGCTTGAGCCTTTGCTTGCGTTTCGCGGTATTTATCTTGGAACCCAGCGCCCCGACGTAGAACGCCGGTGATTTAAGTGCTTTAAGGAGCGCCATGTCATCCAGCTTCGGGTCATGCGTGGCGGCAATGATTGCGGTGTGTGCATCCGGCTCCAAAGCCAGCACCATGTCATCCGGCATCGCGTTAAAAAATTCCGTGCCGGGCACCTGCCAACCTTTGAAGTATTCTTCTCGCGGGTCGCATACGATCACGTGGTAATCGAGCGCCAGCGCCATCTGCGCCAAATACCGCGCGAGCTGGCCGGCGCCGATGATGAGCAGGCGCCAGCGGGGTCCGTAGATTGTCTTCAGCCACGCACCGTCAAATTGCATCACGTCGCCACGTTTCGCGGGCGCAAGCGTGGCGCGCCCGCTACTTATTTCCAAGGTGCGTGCGACTATCTCCCGGCGTTGAACACGCTCTTGCAGTTGGCGCAAAAGCGTGAGCTCGGGCGCAGGTTCCAGCACCATCTGCAGTGTGCCGCCGCACGGCAGCCCGAAACGCAGCGCCTCGTCCTGGGTTACCCCGTAAGTCACAAGTTCAGGCCGTCCCCCGCTCAAGCTGCCCTTTCGTACCCGTGAAATCAGGTCGTCTTCGATGCAGCCGCCAGAAACAGATCCTGTTACTTGACCGTCATCCCGGATCACCAGCCACGCTCCCGGCGCGCGCGGCGCTGAACCCCAAGTACCGACAACCGTTCCCAACAGAATCCGGTGGCCTGCATCGCCCCAAGCTATCGCGCTTTTCAATACCTCCAAGTCGACGCTGTCCATAAGATATTCAAGCTTTTTCGAGTTGGCTGCCGATGGGCAATTGACGAATTCGCTTACCGGTGGCCATAAACAGCG
>DASPRE010000047.1:0-4621 GCA_035624615.1 Burkholderiales bacterium
TTAACGCGAATGACAGGCCTAAGTTTGCTGCCCGCCTGCCTACATTTAATGGATCTATTTCACCCGCCCATTTAAGCACGGGTTTAGGAGTTAGTTCAACATTCGGACGTCTGAAAACCTTTATGCAACAATGGCTTTTCTGGTGCCTAGACCATTTGCCTTTTTATCGCTGTTAGCGGTTGGGAGACAAGCTGGCAATCAGACAAGTTCATGCGATGCATACGGGGAAGATTGATGAGCTCGTAATCGTGACAGGCAATCAACACGCAGTTGTTATCGCGACACATCTGCTGGATCAGGTCGATGGTCTGGCGGCGCGCCTCGGCATCCAGATTGGCCGTCGGTTCATCCAAAAGAAAGAGCTTTGGGTTGAGTACCTTGGCCCTGGCTAGAGCAACGCGCTGTTTCTCGCCACCCGAAAGTTTCTGCGGTGGAACATGATTAAGATGGGCGACTCCTGCCCACTCCATCGCCTCGCTGACCAAGCGCTCGCGTTCGGTTTTGCCCAGATTTCTCGTGTTCAATCCGTAGCCGATGTTCGCCGCCACCGTGGTTTTGAACAGGTACGGATGTTGATGCACATAAATGATTTCGTGGCGCAGCTTAGGTGGGAAACTCTCCAGCGATATCGATTGCCCCTCGAACTGATAGCTGACTATTTGCGCGTTTTCCAAACCGGCAATGATTCTCAACAAGGTAGTTTTTCCGCAACCGTTATCCCCGGTTATTACATTGCTTTCGCCCGAATAAAGCGCAAGGTGTTCGATATCCAGGATCCGTCGAGAACCAAAGTTTTTGCGCAAGCCGTCGATTTGCAGCAATGGGCCGCTCACTTGAGACCACCCTCACCCTGCAAGAAAGCCAAGGCATAATTCACTCCCAAAGCTGCACTCATGAGCACAATTCCCAAGGCGATGCCCTGCGCGAATTCGCCTTTACTCGTTTCCAGAGCGATCGCGGTGGGAATGTTGCGCGTCAAGCCGAGAATATTGCCACCGACCATGAGCGAGCAGCCGACTTCTGAAAACACCCGGCCGAAAGCGTTGAAGACGGAAGCCATCACGCCAAAGCGAACTTCGAGTAGCGTGGTGAGCGCTGCGCGCGTAGTGCCAGCCCCAAGACTTAGCGCTGTTTCATGCGCACGTGGGTCGGCGCCCTGCACAGCCGATAAGGTGAACGCCACCATCACCGGAAAGGCAATGATAACCTGGCCGATGATCATAGCCTCCTGGGTGAACAGCAAATGCCAAGATGCAAACGGGCCCGCGCGCGACAGCAACAAGTACAGCAGCAGACCGACCACGACTGTGGGCGAAGACAGCAGTCCTTGAATGAGTATCACCAATGGCCGCCGTCCCGGGAAGGGAACGGTGGCCAGGAAAAAGCCGGTGACCACGGCAAACGGCGTCACCACCAGCATCGCGATGAGTGAAACTCGCAACGAAATAAAAATGATGCGCCACAGTTCGGCATCGCCGCTAAATAGCAGACGAAACGCTTCGCGCGTAGGCTCAAGCAATTCCATCCAAACGCTACGGGCTATTCGGTCGCGATCATCACGCTGCTGGCCTTAATGACCGCATAAACGGACCTACCTTTCTTGAGACCCAACCGCTTGGCCGAGGTGCTAGTGATGGAGGACACGACCTTAACACCTTTCGCGATCTCAAGTGTCACCTCAGTGCTAACCGGGCCCATTACAAGTTTGACAATTTCCCCTTTAAGAGCATTGTGCGCGCTGATTTTCACAATATTCTCCATTGAATAAATAATGTTAATGATATCACGCGCAACTGCGACAATTGGCGCCTTTATCGTGCTGAAGGAAAAAACAGCTGCTCGCCCCCAACCTTGAATTCGGCGATCTTTTTTTGGCCTTCATCTGAGGTGATCCAATTGATGAAATCCATTGCCCCCTCGTAGTTTGAGTCGGGATACTTCTTGGGATTGACGGCAATGACGCCGTAAGGATTAAACATTTTCGGATCGCCCTGCACCAGAATGTCCAGCCCGGTCTTGGCGCGATAGGCACCGTAGGTCGCACGGTCGCTCAAGGTATAGGCCTGCAATTCACTCGCCATGGTCAGCACTTCGCCCATGCCTAAACCGGCAGAAATGAACCAAGGCCCCTTGGGTTCGATGTTCGCCTGTTTCCAATAACTTTTTTCCATCTGGTCAGTGCCCGAATTATCGCCACGCGAAATAAATTTGGTTTTACCGGCCCCGAGCGTCTTGAATGCACCGATCACGTCTTTGGTACCTCGAAGTTGCAAGGGATCGGACTGGGGTCCAACCAAAATGAAATCGTTGTACATCACATCCCGGCGATTCACTCCATAGCCATTCGCTACAAATTTGTCTTCCGCCGGACGCGCATGCACCAGCACCACGTCAACATCGCCATTCTTGCCTAGCTCCAGAGCTTTCCCGGTGCCCACTGAAATTACCCGCACCTTGCAGCCACATCTTGCTTCGTAAATAGGCAGTAGGTAAGCCAGCAATCCGGAATTTTCAGTGCTGGTTGTGGTTGACATTCTGATATCTTTTGCCGCTAGCGCAGGGTTTGCGCCCCAGGCCGCGGCGAATAGCATGAGACCTGTGATTAATGATTTAAAAAATCGCAGCTTCATATATCGCTCCTTGACTAGTTAAAACCGTATTGAGTGAGAATCCGCTTTCCCTTTGGGCTGAGAACAAATGCTATAAATTGCTCCGCTTCGGGTGTGGCATTCACAGAGGCGCTGATCGCGTAGGTCCCACTGTTATTCACGTCGTCCGGAAAGCGCAACCAGCTTAAGCCCGGAATGGCTTTTGCCGTTGCTGCGGCGTTCGTACAATACGTTATGAAAACGTCAACTTTTTTTTCTTCAAAAATCGCCACATACGGGAGAGTTTTCTGTTTTTTGTCGATCTCAATTCCAGTCAGTTGTAGCGCCTTTTCAGATAGCGTCTTGAAAGCCCCTGGCCGTTGCTTATCTATTTCCCTGAATAATTGCCAGGTGTAGTCACCCGCGGGGTCTGACTTCGGCGCCGATGTTCCCAGGCGTATTTCTGGATCTAGGATCAGATCGATCATCTTTTCTTGGTCCAAACGGATTCCAGGTCGCGCCATTAGACATAAGGCGTTATGAGCAAAAACTGCGGCTTTGCGCATGATTCCCGCTTGGTACAAAGCATCAGTGTGCTGGGGCGATGCCGAAGCAAACAAATCAGGAACATCGCCATTCTCGATTTGCTTCCTTAATGCGCCCGAGGGTCCGTAGACCGGTTCCAAGCGGGCGCCTCCATTGTCCGCATAACTTTGTATCAGCTCGGCCATTGCAAGCCGTAGGCTTCCGGCTGCAAAAATTCGCGGCTCGCCCGCCCAAGCCGGGGCTCCAAGGAACAAAGTCAGCGTGACGAAAAATCGCAAGGATTTCAGCATTTGATGGCTGATATAGAATATTAATGCATGTTTGATTCTAAATTATCCTTAATATATTATGGGTTATGGTTCCAGGGTTAAATATGAACTAACTTTCATAAATGATTCAGGTCAAGCTAGATTGTCTTTGGTCACTTGGAAATAGTTCGGCTCGCCAAGCGGAACAGCAAATTTTTGGTTTACTTGAGGCGATCCACCGCACCGGTTCCTTGAATAAAGCCGCACCCGTCATTGGCTTGTCATACCGACACCTGTGGAATCTTGTCAGCAAGTGGTCGGAAAAGCTGGGTCAGCCGCTAGTATTTTTAGAGCGGGGACGGGGAGCTCGTCTTACCTCGTTCGGGGAAAAATTGCTTTGGGCCTACCAGCGCGTCCGAGCCAGACTGGCTCCTCAGCTTGAAAATCTAGCATCCGAAGTGGAACAAGAATTGAATGAAACATTTGTGGATAAACGGTCAGTTCTCCGTATTGACGCGAGCCACGACCTTGCCCTGGCCGAATTACGCGACATACTGAACCGGCGGATAAATGGACCGCGTATCGAACTCCAGTTCCGCGGCAGCCTGGAATGTCTTGCGTCCTTGGCGCGCTCACAATGCGATTTGGCAGGATTTCATATTCCCGAATCTATCGGAAACAAGAATTTGCTCCTGCGCTACCGCAAATGGCTGAAACCCCGCAGTGAAAAACTGATTGAATTTGTCACTCGCCAACAGGGATTAATCGTGGCGAACGGGAACCCGAAACAGATTTACAGAATGCATGACCTCACCAAGCAGGATGTGCGCTTTGTCAGCCGTCAACAGGGGTCGGGCACACGCCTGCTGCTGGATATGCTGTTGGACCAAGCGGGAATCGAAAAGGAACAGATTCAAGGAATGCACTATGAGGAGTTCACGCATGCTGCGGTGGCCGCCACCGTCGCCAGCGGCAAGGCCGACGCTGGATTGGGCATTGAGGCGGCAGCAAGGCAATTTAATCTGGATTTCGTGCCCATCGCGAGCGAGCGTTATTTTCTTATCGCGTATCAAAACAGCATGCGCCAGCCCGCATTTAAAGGACTCGTAGCGACAATACAAGGCAGCGAGTTCAAAAACATGATCGCCCGTCTCCCGGGTTATGATGCATCACATGCTGGTGAAATAATGCCCGTCACAAGAATTTTCTCGTGAAACGAGGCCAACTCGCTTAACTCTC
>DASPRE010000051.1:0-3430 GCA_035624615.1 Burkholderiales bacterium
CTTGCGGGCTGTGGGGAATTAGCGATACATGATACACAAAGCCTGTTACTCCCCAGCTTTCGAAGATCTGAAGTCATCGGCTTTCTGGCGGGACTAGGGACGACCTTTGCCGCCTTGCCAGATTTGATCGGGATGCTCAAGCGGAGGTCAAGCAAAGGCATGAATCCGAGGATGGCTGCCATTATGGGCGCCTTCCAAATCGTATGGGTCTACTACGGCTTGTTGATCCTTTCAAGACCCGTGATCCTTTGGAATATGATCGCTGTGGTGACAAATTTTATCAGCGTGGGCGCATACCTCTATTACGCCCGCCGCGAGCATTGACATGCACGAGCCGATGAGACCCTTCTATGGAAGAAAAAGGAAGCGCACATGAGCAAGCAGCAATGTGACAGGGTGCCCTGGGCAAGGGCCACGGCGCCGAGAGGGAGAAGAGATGAAAACATGGCCCAAGCATCCCATTATCTACGAGATCAACACCTGGGTTTGGCTGGATGAGTTGAGCCGGAAGTACCGAAGGCCGGTGACCCTTGCCGCGGTGCCGGAGCAGGAGTGGGATGCCATCGCCTCTCATGGATTTGACGCCGTGTGGTTCATGGGTGTCTGGGAGCGGAGCCCTGCGGGAGCTGAAATCTCGATTCGAAATGAGGGGCTCCTTGAGGATTTCAGGAGAGCCCTGCCTGACTTTTCCGCGAAGGACAATGTCGGCTCGCCTTACTGCGTGCGCCGCTATATCGTCGATGAACACCTCGGCGGTCCGAAGGGACTCGCCGCAGCACGAGGCATGCTCCGTGAACGCGGATTGCGGCTTATCCTTGACTTTGTTCCCAACCACGTAGCACCGGATCACCCCTGGGTCAACGATCATCCTGAATACTTTGTTCAGGGGAACGCTGACGACGCGAGGAATAATCCCACGTCCTTCCTTGAGGTGGGAGGAAAGGTATTTGCCTGCGGCAAGGACCCGTATTTCCCGGCGTGGCCTGATGTGCTCCAACTCAACGCCTTTCAGCCAGGGCTCCGGCAGGCGGTAATCGAGACGGTTTCGGAGATCGCCGAACAATCTGACGGCATCCGGTGCGACATGGCGATGCTCATGCTGAACACTATCTTCGAGCGTACCTGGGGCGCCCGCGCCGGAGTAAAGCCGGTCAACGACTACTGGACGACGGTGATTCCTCCAATCAAAGGGCGATATCGGGAGTTCAGATTCATTGCCGAGGCATACTGGGACCTTGAGTGGGAACTGCAACAACAGGGTTTTGATTACTGCTACGACAAGAAACTCTATGACCGGATGGAACACGGGGACGCCGAGAGCGTACGCCTGCACCTCCTTGCAGATTTTTCTTACCAAAGGAAAATGGTCCGCTTCATCGAGAACCATGACGAGCCTAGGGCTGCCGCCACGTTTCCTCACGGAAAAGGGCGCGCCGCAGCGATAGCGATCCTCACGCTCATGGGTGCAAAGCTGCTGCATGAGGGCCAGTTCGACGGAAGGAAGGTGAAGTTGCCTGTCTTTCTGGGCCGTCGCCCGGCAGAGCCCGCCGATCAGGAACTCGTGGCCTTCTATGGACGTCTGCTAAAAGAGACTAATCTTGATGTCTTTCGGAATGGTGAATGGCGCCTCTGTGAGCGGAGCGGCTGGCCCGACAACCAGAGCTGCCTGAATATTCTGGCTTGGTGCTGGGTCAAGGAGGATGAGCGCTACCTCATCGTCATAAATTTCCAGCAACAAGCCGCCCAAGCGCGTGTCCATGTGCCGTGGGATGAATTAAGAGGAAAGGAGTGGCGCCTCAACGATGTTCTGTCAGGTGAAAAATACGACCGAAACGGGAACGAGATGCGGGATGCTGGTCTTTACGTCGACCTAAAGCCGTGGGAATGCCACATCTTCCAGCTGCACGCATTGTGAGCGATAAAACAGCGAGAGCTTAACACGACCTTCGTTTGTGAAATGATCAGGCACGAACCGGATTTTCAGCGCATTCATGCGGAATGCGAAAATCGAGCACTAAAGGGGGCTAACCGTTTGCGCCTACACGGATTTCTGTGATTTGCAGTTTAAAATAAATAGGCAAAATTGATTTAAATCAAATTACTCGAGTTGGTCGGCAGATAAAATTCGCGCGGGCTGAAAACTATGGCAGACTAGACTAGGGCGCGCCACCGCGAGACGCATGGATAGGTTAGGTGCAAAACGAACATGAAAATTTGTCACATTATTGACGCGCTAATTGGTTAAATTATTAAGTGGTTTTTGCCCAGGCACTCGGTCGGCCGACCGCGCAGGAATGGCAGAAGCCATCAAATCAATAGGAGGACGGCATGGACTGGTTCATTGACACACTACGGCGTTACCCCGAACTTGCTATTTTTCTTACGTTGGGTCTCGGCTACTGGATTGGCAGTTTCAAGATCGGCACTTTCAGCCTTGGGGCGGTCACCGCCACGCTGCTCGTCGGCGTCGTCGTGGGGCAGGCCGGCATCACGATTTCGCCGAATGTGAAATCAGTATTCTTCCTGATGTTTCTGTTTGCGCTCGGCTATGGCGTTGGACCGCAATTCATGCGTGGTCTCAAGGGCGACGGCCTGCCGCAGGTCTTTTTCGCGGTCATCATTTGCGTGCTTTGTTTGCTGGTGACTTGGGGCTGCGCGGTGGTCGCCGGGTTCGATGCCGGCACGGCCGCGGGTCTGCTGTCGGGTGCACAGACCATCTCGGCGGTGATTGGCACGGGCACCGACACCATCAACGGCCTCAACCTTTCCGCGGATCAAAAGAAGGTCATGATTGACCACATCCCGGTCGCTTACGCGGTCACCTACATCTTCGGAACCGCAGGCACCGCGTGGATACTCGCGAGCCTTGGGCCGCGGATTCTGGGTATCGATTTGCCGGCGGTATGCAAGGAATACGAAGCCAAGATGGGCGGCGGTGAAGGCATGGGACTCAGCGCCTATCGCGTCTTTACGGCACGCGCCTACCGCGTTGAGCGTGAAGGTAGCATCGGGAAAACGGTCGCCGATGTTGAGGCAATGTTCAAAGACTTCAGGGTTTTTATCCAGCGTGTGCGTAGCGGCGAGACCATCATCGAGGCCGAGCCATCGACTCGGCTCAAGGCCGGAGATGTCGCGATGCTCGTGGGGCGCCACGAAGCACTGGTTGAAATGGGGCCAAAAAACCTGGGCGGCGAGGTCGAGGATCGCGAGCTGCTTAACGTACCCGCCGAGATTCTCGAAGTCGTGTTGACCAACAAGGAGGTTGCAGGCAAAACCCTGGGCGAGCTCGCTGCCTCCCCGATCGGCAAGGACCTTGCACGTGGCGTCTTCCTCCGCAAGGTGGAACGGGATGGCCTCGAGTTGCCATTCAATGCGGGTCTCAAGCTGGACCGCGGCGACCACATGTTCTTGGTGGGAACGAAGAAGAACG
>DASPRE010000065.1:0-19351 GCA_035624615.1 Burkholderiales bacterium
CCGTCCTTTCTTTTGCGCTTATGATTTCTTCATTATCAGAATAACAGATTTCAGGAAAGTTACGAATTCGCAGGTAACCGGCTCGCCGCGCGGAAAATGCTGGCCGATAGCAACAGCACGCCCAAAGGATAACATCCACCTGTTGCGAAAACCTCATTCAGGAATTCCCCGGAGAAAGCCGCGCTGATCAAGGTCAATACCGCCATCGAAGCGGCGACGAGCCCGCGGAAAACTTTGTCTTGAAGATGGACGCTGTACCAAAGATGCAGGACATAAATGTAGGAGGGAAGCAGCAGCACCAGGTAGTGCTTCTGCAATACCGTGGGAAACAGCGGCACAACGCTAAAGGTGAGCGCAATGCCGCCCCAGTGCTCTATCAGCACGCCGTGGTTGCGGTACAAGACCGCGTATAAGACCACTAGCCCCGCGACAACGGCGACCACCAGGTATTCCAGAATGCGCAGCGTCGCGAGTGGCAGGACGAAAAGGGTCAGATGGTACGGTTGTCCGTTATATATAAAAGCTACGCTATTGCTGAAAAACCGGTAAAGCTGCGCGTGCAACGAAAAATTGTCATGAAAGGGCCAGTAGGTATTTCTCAAATCGGAATAGAGAAGGACGTTTCGGAACCAGTAATTGAGAAACTGCGAATTTTTCCCGAATCCCACGAGCAGCGCGGGCAACAGCAAGCCTGCGAGCAGGCCGCAAGCAATGCCCAGCGTGACCCGCAGGTTGCGCCTTGCGGCGAACCAAATCGCGAACGGCAGGGAGATAAGTTTTATCGCGATGGATATTCCGATAGCCGCGCCAGCCGCCAACCGCCGGTCTTTCTGCAACCAGACCAGTCCCAACACTACAAGCGCAAGCACCACGATATCCGACTGCCCGAAAGCGAGGTGGCTATAGATGAACCTGAATGTTGGAAGCAATGCAAAGAAGCCAATGGTCCACCGCGTCCTGATGGGAATCTCGAAAAACGGCTCGCCGGCGAGCGATTCGTAAAATACTTTCATCGCCCAGCCAAGCAGTAGAACATTGAGCACGCACCATACAACTACCGTTACATTGATCGGCAGAAGCGTGAAAGGTATAAATAGCAGCGCAAAGAGCGGTGGATAAAGGTAGTAGAACACTCCGGTTCGCATGCCGGTGAGGTAGGGATTGTTTCCTCCGAGAATAACGTTCGCGGCATGCAGATAAACTTCAATGTCGGGCCTGGCGAGCGGGTGGTTTATCAGTTTGGCGCTGGTGAGGACGATGACCGTGATGACTGTGATCGCTGCCAGAATGCGATAAACATCTAAAAACGTTTCAAACGGCGGGAGGTGGAAGCGCTCGTGCATTTTGACAGTCATGCTGGAGTTTTAGGCGGTGCGCCAGCCGGCAGGTAGTCCTTGACGATATAAAGCGGCCGTTGCTTGGCTTCATTGAACATTCTTCCTAAGTATTCTCCAATGATGCCGATGGTGAACAACTGCACCCCGCCCAGGAATAGAATCGCCACCATTAAAGAAGGATAGCCGCGCACCGACTCGCCAAAAGCGAGGGTCTTGTAAATGACGATTGCTGCGTAGACGAATGAAGCAAGCGCGGTGAGCAATCCGATGTAGGTAGCGAATCTGAGCGGCGCGGTGGTGAATGAGGTAATTCCCTCCAGCGCAAAATTCCACAGACGCCAATAATTCCATTTGGTTTTTCCCGCCGCGCGCGCTTCGCGCTGGTAGAAAACAGCTTTCTGCGGATAGCCGATCCAGGCAAACAATCCTTTCATGAAGCGGTGATGCTCGCGCAGTTGCCTTAGCGAATCCACTGCCCGGCGTGACAGCAATCGGAAATCGCCTGCGTCTTCCGGAATTTTCACGTGACTTGCGCGCTGCATAATGCGGTAGAAAACGTAAGCCGTGGCTTTCTTCAGAGCGCTTTCTCCTTCGCGTTCGGTGCGCCGCGCATAAACCACGTCGTAGCCCTCATGCCAGCGCTGCAGGAATTCCGGGATCAGCTCCGGCGGATCCTGCAGGTCCGCATCGATCACGATTACCGCGTCGCCCGAGGCGTGGTCCAGGCCGGCGGTGAGGGCGATTTCCTTGCCGAAATTGCGGCTAAGATCGAGTATCGCCACGCGCTCGTCCGCTGCCTTCAGCGAGCGCAGGATTTCCAGCGTGCCATCACTGCTGCCGTCGTTGACGTAAATCACTTCCACATGTACGCCGAGTTTTGCCAGTACGGGGGAAAGGCGCTCGTGAAAAACACGCAGCACGTCCTGCTCGTTGTATGCCGGCACCACGATGGAAATGAATCCCTTGGAACTCATCGGCCGTTTTCCCTGAAGGTCCACGATTTATTGCCTGCGAAGTTCCACAGCAGCACGAATCCTGTTGCGATTACCTGTACCAGCAGATAATGCAAATTAAGCAAATGCATTCCCGCCGCCATGATCATGGTATTGATGCCGAGTCCGACCACTGCAACGATAAAAAATTTGAACACGGCTTCGCGGTGCGGCAGGCTGCTGTTGAAGACATAACGGCGGCTCAAAAGGTAATTCACCAATGCACCGCACACGAATCCGATGAATGAAGCTGCCACGGCTTCCGCCCACGCCAGCTGCACCAGCACGATAAGCACAAGATATTGAACGGCCGTGCCAATCGCGCCCGCCCCGGCAAAGCGCAAAAATTGTTTCAGCAAGGCAAGCTTTGGATCGCCTGCAGGCCCCAAGCCTTGGATAAGTTTCCCCTGGAATGGCATGTACTGGTTCAGATTATTTTACGGCGCTTATTTCGCCGGCGCCGGTTGGAATTATCCTGCATATTATAAACTTGCGCCATTCGCGCCCGGACGATCGCGGTGGAAGAAAATTCCGCGCTAAATGGCCGACCGTTTTGGTTTGATGTAATCTGTCTACGCGGTAAACACTGTTCTTATTTTACCGTGGAGCCGGTTATGCTAGTCGTTAATCCCAACAAAGTAGGCTTGGTGTTCGGGGCGCTTCTCGGCGGGAGCCACTTTCTGTGGGCGCTCTTAGTGGCGGTGGGATGGGCCCAGCCTTTAGTTGATTTCGTATTCTGGATACATTTCATAAAACCGGTTTACCTGGTCCAACCGTTCAGCGTTCTCACCGCAATTCTTCTCATTGTCGTCACTACAACCACCGGCTACGCTTTCGGCTTTTTCTTCGGCTTGCTCTGGAACTGGTTTCACGAATAGATAGCCCGGCAGGCATTCGACTCACCGGTCAGGGAAGACCTGAAGAATTCAGGAAACGTCGCGCATCCTCACTCGCGTAGGTTGCGGCCGCACTGTCTGCTTTGCAGGTATTTTTGAGTCCTTCGATAACCTCTGCCAAACGCTCACCGGGTATAGCGCAGGTCATTTCGGTATTGGACATGCCGGTGCGCACCCGGCTCAGCATGCAGCCAACGCTCAACGCAACTTGTTTTTCTTCTTTAGCGATCGGAATGATGTGGCACTGCGGCTTTCCCTCGTAGCGCAGGCCATCGACGGCCGATGACATAACCATAGCCTGCTTGGCGTTAATCCGCAGGAAAACCACATCGGGATCAATCGTCGTGTCTTCAAGCGGGCCATAGGTAATGTAATTCGGGCGTTTCTTCACAACAGGAATATTCGGCATCATTTCCATCTTCACCCAGCCGCACTCAAGTAGGGCGGCCACGTCGGATTTATCGGCGACTTCTTGGAGTGTCTTCAATCCGTGCGTGACACTCCCCACGCTGCAATTGGCGTGGTCATCAGGGCGCGTGCTAAAAGTCCGCTGAGTTGCCTTCATCCAAAAGACGCAGCCGGCCGAGACCTTGCCGGTTCGCCCGTCAGGTGTCGGTGGGGGCATATTGCCTTCGTGAAGCGGCACGTTGGCAGGCGCTTGTTGGGAAAAAGTGATGGCAAGCGGCTTCGATTGCAGTGCCAGCAGCGAACTCAGCTCCGACGCGAGTGATCTATAGTTTTGTGACGTCATGGGTGGCCCTTTTCCTAAAAAAATAGGACGCATCCGTATCGCGGATGGGTCAGCTCCATTGTAGACCAGAACATCGGTTTTGCAGAAGGCGCAGCGGATGAGGCTTGGCAATCGCACACCGTCCCGGTAACGCCGCAGCCTCGCGGCTGGCGCATCTATGACGCCGCGCCCTTGTTCAATTTCGAATTCTCCGTTTCAATCACGCTCGGCGCTTGGCTCGTCCTCCAGCGTGATGTCCACCATCAGCTCGTTGGCGAGTGCTTCCAGAATTTTTCTCAGCTCGTCTGTCGGCATATCCTGCGGAACGCGCAGTCGCGCCTTCGCCTGAAACAGGCTTTCTCCTGACCACGATGCATCGACACATTTCGTCACCAGCTCTTCAATATTGATATTGCAGCTTGCGAGCGCTTGCGAAATATCGCGAATGATCCCGGGGTGATCTTGGCCGATCAATTCCAGGCTCAAAGCGCGCTGGTCACCCAGTGCCTCCCCGGCACCAATCACCTCGATCATGAATTTGTTCCCGTGGGCCTCCAGTTCGCTCAAAGCCTCGGTAAGTTCTCGGACGCGAGCGCGCGGCACGTTGACCAGAACAATGCCGGAAAATTTTCCAGCCAGACGCATCATGCGGCTCTCGAGCCAATTGCCTTCGTGGGCGGCGACCGTCTGTGAAAGCAACGCGACCAGTCCCGGCCGATCCGGTCCGATGACGGTTAATACAATCGCGGCGCGCATGGTGTCTTCACTTTAAGTCAACTTAGGAGGATGGGTGGAATCCGCCGGCGCCATCGGCGAGTAATCGGAAACCGGCGGGCAAGCACACACAAGATGGCGGTCGCCATAAACATCGTCCACCCGTCCTATCGGCGGCCAGTACTTGTTCTGTTTCAGATACGGTCGCGGATAGGCGGCCTGTTCGCGCGAATACGGGTGGGTCCAGCGCTCAGCGGTGAGCATCGCTGCGGTATGCGGCGCGTTCTTCAGGAGGTTGTCTTTGGGATCCATGCGCCCATTTTCCACTGCCTGGATTTCTTCGCGTATGCAGATCATCGCATCGCAAAAGCGGTCGAGCTCGGACTTGGACTCGCTTTCAGTGGGCTCGATCATCAGCGTGCCTGCCACTGGAAAAGACATGGTCGGCGCATGAAAACCAAAATCGATAAGCCGTTTCGCCACATCGGCTACCGTAATTCCGGTGGCATCCTTGATCGGCCTCAAATCGATGATGCATTCATGTGCTACCATTCCGTTCGGCCCGCAATAGAGCACCGGATAATGGGAAGCAAGCCGCCGCGCAACGTAATTCGCGTTGAGGATGGCAGTGCACGTGGCTTCGAGCAGGCCTTCGGCGCCCATTATCCTGATGAAGGCGTAGCTGATGGGCAAAATTCCGGCGCTGCCCCAAGGCGCGGCGGACACGGGACCTACCTTGGCCTGTACTTTTTCATCTTGCATCACGCCCAGACTCGGTAGAAACGGCGCAAGATGCGCGCGCACCGCAACCGGCCCCACGCCCGGACCGCCACCGCCGTGGGGGATGCAGAAGGTCTTGTGCAGATTAAGATGCGACACGTCGGCGCCGAACTGGCCCGGCTTGGCGAGCCCGACCAGGGCATTGAGATTCGCTCCGTCTAGATAAACCTGGCCGCCGTGCTGGTGAATCAGGGCACAGATTGCGGCTATGGATTCCTCAAACACTCCATGCGTTGAAGGGTAGGTAATCATCAGCGCTGCCAAATTTTCGTTATGCTCTTCAGCTTTCGCCTTAAGGTCAGCGAAATCCACGTTCCCGCCCTCATCGCAGCGCACCACCACCACTTCCAGCCCAGCCATACTGGCGGAAGCGGGATTGGTGCCATGAGCTGAACTCGGAATCAGGCAAATCCTGCGCCGGCCTTCGCCGCGGCTTTCGTGGTAGGCGCGGATTGCCAGGAGTCCCGCGAATTCGCCTTGCGAACCGGCGTTGGGCTGCAGCGAAACGGCATCATAGCCGGTCACTTCGCACAGCATCGCTTCCAGTTCCGAAATCAGTTTACGGTATCCCTGCGCCTGTTCCGCTGGCGCGTACGGATGAATTCCAGAAAACGCTTCCCAGCTGATCGGCATCATTTCGCTCGCGGCGTTGAGCTTCATGGTGCAGGAGCCGAGTGGAATCATCGCCCGGTCGAGCGCAATATCCTTGTCACCCAGAGCGCGGATATAGCGCAGCATCTCGGTCTCCGAACGATGGCGCCGGAAAACCGGATGTGTGAGAAAGGGGCTGGCACGTTTGAGTGCAGCGGGGATACACTCGGCCGCGGCTGCTTCAATTGCGGCCAAAGACAAATCGGACGGGCGGCATGAAGCGAAGATTCGCCATAGCGTTCTGACGTCTTCTTCAGTTGTTGTCTCGTCCAGAGAAATTCCAACCGTGGTTTCATTAATCCGCCTCAAATTCACTCGATTTTCCCGCGCCGCAAGGTGGATCTCCTGCGCGTGTCCTGCGGCGCGCACGCTGAAGGTATCGAAGAAAAACCGCGTTGGGATGTTCCAGCCCATGCGGCGCAGTCCCTCGGCGAGAACCGCGGTCAAGCGATGGATGCGCATGGCGATGGATTTGAGTCCTTCCGCACCATGGTAAACCGCGTACATGCTCGCGACCACCGCCAGCAGAACCTGCGCGGTGCAGATGTTGCTGGTGGCCTTTTCGCGCCGAATATGCTGCTCGCGAGTCTGCATGGCGAGGCGATAGGCAGGCTTGCCGCTGTTGTCTATGGAAACGCCGACTAGCCGCCCCGGCATGAAGCGCTTGTGCGCGTCGCGAGTTGCGAAATACGCTGCATGCGGCCCGCCGTAGAACAAGGGCACGCCGAAGCGCTGCGCGCTACCAAGTGCTACATCCGCGCCGAATTCGCCCGGCGGGGTTAGCAAGGTTAGGCTTAGGAGATCGGCTGCCACCACAACCAGTGCCCCGCGTTCATGCGCAAATGCCGCCACCTGTGCGTAATGGTGAATTTCACCGGTGGAAGCGGGATACTGCAGCAGCGCGCCGAAGACATCGCTTTGCTCGAGGTCTTTGCGGTGATCGCCAAGCACGATTTCGATTCCCAGAGGCTTGGCCCGCGTTTGCACCACGGCTATCGTCTGCGGATGGCAGTCGCTGGATACAAAGAAAGCGGCGGATTGATTTTTGGCTGCCCGCCGGCAGAGCACCATGGCTTCAGCCGCTGCTGTGGCCTCATCCAAGAGCGATGCATTGGCGATGTCGAGACCCGTGAGATCCATGACTAGGGTCTGGAAATTGAGCAATGCTTCCAGTCGCCCCTGCGAAATCTCGGGCTGATACGGCGTGTAGGCGGTATACCATGCGGGATTTTCGATAATGTTGCGAAGAATCACCGGCGGCGTGAAACAACTGTAATAGCCCATCCCGATAAATGTCTTGAAGACCTGGTTGCCGGAGGCGATCGCTTGAAGCTCGCGCAGCATCTGCTGCTCGCTCAACGGTGAAGCCAGCTTGAGCGGCTCCTTGGAACGTATGACTGGAGGCACGGCTTTATCCACCAATTCCTCCATCGAGCGCAGACCCAGCACTTCCAGCATCGCCCGCCGTTCCTGCTCATCGGGGCCGATATGCCTGTGGCTGAACACACTTTCCTGTCCTAATTCCCGGGACGATGATAAATCCGTCATGAGCGGCTCCAGTTTCATAAGGGTCAGGGCTTCACCAGCTCTTTGTATGCCGCTTCGTCCATGAGCGCTTTGAGCTCGGATGGATCGGTCAACTTCATTTTGAAGAACCAACCGTCTCCGTTCGGATCCTTGTTGACCTTGTCCGGCTCGGAAGTGAGCGTTTCATTGACCTCGGTGATGATCCCGCTTACAGGAGCCTTGACGTCGCTTGCCGCCTTGACCGACTCAACAACCGCTGCCTCCTCGCCTTTTTTCAAAGCCCTGCCGACCTGGGGCAGCCCGATGTAAACCAGATCGCCCAGCTGGTCTTGGGCGTAGGAGGTAATGCCAACGGTGGCTGCGTTGCCTTCGACCACTTTAATCCACTCATGTGTTTCTGTGAATTTGACTTCGCTCATGGTTTTTTTACCTTTTGCTTATCCTCGATAGTAATGCCGTTCTACAAACGGAAGCCCTGCCACCCTGCACGGGAGCGGCTTGCCGCGGACCAAGGCATGGACTTCGCCGCCCGGTTTTGCATATTCGGTTTCGACATAGCCCATTGCGATCGGTCTCCCCACTGTCGCGCCGTAGCTGCCGCTGGTGATTTTTCCAATGTGCCGGCCGTCGCCGGCAAGCAGCTCTGCGCCTTCTCGCACCGGTATCTTGCCTTCTGGAAGAATGCCGACGCGCTTGCGCGCGGTCCCTTGCGCAAACTGGCGCAGAATGATCTCGCTGCCGGGAAAGCCGCCCGCTCGAACCCCTCCTTCGCGGCGCGCTTTGGAAATAGCGCAGCCCAAACCAGCTTCCACCGGCGTAGTCGTGATATCGATATCGTGGCCGTAAAGACAAAGCCCGGCTTCCAGCCTTAGCGAATCGCGCGCCCCCAAACCGACTGCGGCCACTTCATCCTGCGCGAGCAACAATCGCGCGAGAGCCTCGACCTGCTGATTGGGAACCGAAATTTCAAAGCCGTCTTCACCGGTGTAGCCGCAACGCGTGATAAAACATTCCGCGCCGGAGATGTTGACCCTGGTAGCATTCATAAATAGTAAATCTGCAGCCTTGGGCGCAACGCGCGCCATCACCACCACCGCAGCTGGCCCCTGAAGCGCGAGCAGCGCATGATCGCTTATTTCCTCGACTTTGCAATGACCCGCAAGCTCCACGCTGAGATACGCCAGATCCTGCTGCTTGCAGGCGGCGTTCACTACCAGGCGGAAACTGTCGCCGGCATACGTGATCATAAGGTCGTCCAGAATTCCGCCGGAAGAATGGGTGAAGAGCGCATAGCGCTGCTGGTACGCTGCGAGTCCCAGCACATCCGCCGGCACCAGCGCCTCCAGCGCCAGCGCAGATTTCGTTCCGGTTACGCGGATCTGACCCATGTGTGACACGTCAAACAAAGCCGCGCGGGAGCGGGCGTGCAGATGCTCCTTCAGGATGCCCGAGGAATAATGAAGCGGCATCAAATAGCCGGCGAATGCCACCATTTTCGCACCGAGTTCCAGATGCAGCGGATAAAGCGCGGTCCGCGCCAGCACGCTTTCGGGATTGGCCGACTGTAGAGGAGAGGTGATGGTCATTTATGCCTTGAGTCCGTTCCTGATAATTCTCGCGCGATGTATATTCAGCCCTCGTGCTCCCGCGCAGCCTGTCGCGATTCCGGCGAGCAGGGTCTCATCCGTCGGGATTTGTTTTGCTTCATTATTTTACACTTCCCAAGTCAAGAAAATGCTGCCCGCGCGGAAAACTATGAAAGCGGACGGGTTGCTTAAACTGTTAATCATGGGCAGCGTCGTGAAACCTCGCAGCGGGCAGTGGAATTTGGTAATGTATTGCGTGTCCCGCGTCGCTCAGCGGGGTGACAGAAGGCGAGGGGGCCTTCATGGCAAATCAGGCATCCGCAGCGGCACCCGGCCGCAAAACAGTCATCCATCCGCTGGTAGTGCGAATCACGCACTGGATCAACGTGATTGCCATAGCCATCATGATTTTGAGCGGCTGGCGCATTTATGACGCTTCCCCTTTGTTCAATTTCGAATTCCCCCCTGTAATCACGCTCGGCGGCTGGCTGGCGGGTGCGCTGCAGTGGCACTTCGCCGCGATGTGGCTCTTGGTGCTGAACGGCTTGTTTTACGTCTGTTATGGTTTTATTTCAGGCCATTTCAAATCAAACTTCCTGCCTTTGACATTGCAATCCATCTGGCGCGAATTGAAGAGCGCGCTGCAAGGCCGAATTTCGCATGAGCTTGGCGTGTATAACGCAGTGCAGCGCGCGGCTTATATCGGCGTGATTTGCATGGGCGTGGTGCTGGTGTTGTCAGGGCTCTCCATCTGGAAACCGGTGCAGTTCCAGGAACTGGCCGGCGTGATGGGCGGCTATGAAGGCGCGCGGATAGTGCATTTCGTTGCGATGGCGCTGGTGGTATTTTTTATAGTTGTGCATTTGACTCTAGTGGTACTGGTGCCAAAAACTTTCTGGCCGATGGTCTCAGGCCACGCCGAGGTTCACCGAAAGGACAAGCCAAAATGAATATGCCCGCCAAACCCGACCGCGATTTGGTTAGGCCTTCGCGGGAGATCATCAAAATCGAGCGCCGCTTGTTTTTAAAGCAAAGTCTCAGCCTGGGCGCGCTGACCCTGCTTTCCGGTTGTGATATCACCGATGCCGACTCAGTGAAGAAAGTCCTGTGGGGCATGTCGCGCTGGAACGATCGTGTGCAGGCATTCTTGTTCAACCCGAACAAGCTCGCGCCGACTTTTCCGGAAAGCGCGATCACCAAACCGTTCCCGTTCAACGCGTATTATTCCGAGGCTGAAGTTCCGCATGTTGATGCAGCGTCATATAAGCTCAAACTGGGCGGAAGAATCAAGGATCGGACGCCATGGACTCTTGAGCAGCTTTACGCTCTTCCGCAAACCAGCCAGATCACGCGCCATGTCTGCGTCGAAGGCTGGAGCGCAATCGGCAAATGGGGCGGGGTGATGTTCAAAAACTTTCTTGAGCGCGTGGGCGCAGACCTTTCTGCAAAATATGTGGGCTTCGTGTGTGCTGACAATTACTACACCAGCATCGACATGCCCACCGCGCTCCACCCGCAGACGCTGCTCACTTTCAAGTTCGCTGATGAGATTCTGCCCGCCAAGTATGGCTTTCCCATGAAGCTGCGAATTCCCACCAAGCTGGGTTTCAAGAATCCCAAGCACATCATGGCGATTTTTGTCACCAACACCTATCCGGGCGGTTACTGGGAAGACATGGGATACAACTGGTTCAGCGGATCATAGGAACACAAAATGAATAAGCTTTATTTCATGCTTGCCGCGGTATTAATTGCCTCGGCAAGCTATGACGTGCTCGGCGATAATCCAGCAGCTTCAGTTGCTGAGCCGCCTAATGCGGGGATGCCCAGTCCGGCAGGGCAGGCGCCGGTGGTTGAGATGCCATTGAAGGGGAACGAGCCCATGCCAATCGGAATGAAAAAAGAAGGAATGATGAAAGAGGATGTGAAAAAAGATTACATGAAGAAAGAGCCGATGATTGAGGAGATGATGGAGAAAGGGGAAACGAAGAAGTGAATTGTGGAGATCCATTCCAGAATGCCGGGGGCAGCCCGGCGTCCACTTCATAGCGCACTTAACTGTTCGAAGGATTCCCATGCAAGCTCACTACCTCGGCCATGTTGTCTTTTATGTAAAGGATCTCGAACGCTCGCTGGCTTTCTATCGCGATCTGGTTGGATTCCTCGAAGTCGGGCGCATTTTCAACGGTGCGGCGGCTGCTCTGACTGCCGGCAGGACGCATCATGAGCTGCTGCTGATCGAAGTGGGCGATGCACCGGCGCCTGCGGCGGGGCGCCGCTTGGGTCTTTATCACATCGGCATCAAAGTTGGTGACAGCCTCGATGAGCTGCGTGCCGCGAAGCGAGAGCTGGAGCAAGCCGGCGTGCGCATCAGTGGCATGAGCGACCATACCGTGAGCCAAAGTCTGTACCTGCACGATCCGGATGGTAACGAAGTGGAGCTTTATGTCGATGCCGACCCGGCGATCTGGAAACGCGACCCCGCGGCAGTCGTCGCGCAGATCAAACCGCTGCGGCTTTGAGCGCGAAGTCTAGCGGAACACCAAGGATCAGAGACGAATTATCATGAGCGATTAAAATTTCACCCCCGGGCTTTACGTTGCCCATGAAAAATGCAAGTCCGCCGCCTTTTATTCCATGAATGATTTCATTATTGCTCTTGCGCTTCACCTGCTGTGCGTTGTGCTCTGGATCGGCGGCGTCGCGATGGTCACGCTGGTACTTCTTCCCGCTGTGAAAAGCGAACCGGACGCGTTCAACCGATTCGAATCTATCGAGCGACGCTTTGCAAACCAGTCAAGAATCACCGTATTGCTTGCCGGTTTGTCTGGATTTTATATGGTCTGGCGGCTTGAACTGTGGCCGCGCTTTGCCGAGCCGCGCTTCTGGTGGATGCACGCCATGGTGGCTGTCTGGCTAATATTTTTTACCATGCTGTTTGTGCTTGAGCCGTTTGTCCTTCATAAACGGTTGCGCATGCGCGCATCACGCGATCCGCGCGGAACTATGCTTCGGATTCAGCGGATCCACTTGGTTCTCCTAGCCTTGAGCTTAATCACGATCGCCAGTGCGGTGGCCGGTAGCCATGGCGCTTTCTGATCTATGGAAACGTCAGCCGTCACGAACAAATTATTTCGAAGCGATTAAAAGTTTACTTCTGACATTTAGCGTTCCCCAGAAGTAATCCGACCATGACTCCAACGCTGAAGCCCTTCCAATGATCTAACGTCCAGAATCAATTCCCCCGCGCTGCTCGAGATTAAATTTGTGCAAGAACCGGTGCACCACCGGCGCAAAGATAATTCCCGCAATTAGCATAAGCACTAAACCGCTATAGAGAGCGTACAATCCCGCGAAGAGTTTTCCATGAGCGGTTTGAATGGGACTCACGGGCCCCATACCGGAGAGGATCATGGCAGCATTCACGAAGGCATCAATCCAGGGCAGATTCTCAAAATGGTGATAGCCCCACATCCCGACAAGAAGTGAAAGCACAACAAGAGATAACCCAAGCATTATGCTTAAAACCAACCGGCGGAGAAAGCTCCGCCAAGGCAAAAGCGGGCTGGTACGATGTTCAAACATAGCGAATTCCCAAAGTATTCGGCGTATCTGACTTGTAATAGTCTAATGAAACGCCAGCGGTTTGAGACGAATTATTTCTAAAGCGATTAAAATCTGACTCCCGGCATTCGGCATTTTGTTGTGCTATGCTGGTTTCCGCGCGGCGTTCGCGCGCGCGAGCGAAAATTTCTTATAAAGAGGGTCCGAACATGACTAAATTGCCGGTTTTATTTGCGCCTAAGCTGGCACCAATGATTGTTGCGGCGACGTTCGCCTGCGCAGTCACGCTGGCACAAGCTGGGGATTTCAAGATACTGCAACCAGTCGGCGACAAGCCGATGGCGGTGAAAAAGGGCGTGCTGCCATGGGGCGGATATTATGTCCCGTCAACTCCGGAAACAGTACGCTGGGGAAGCTTGCCGAACGCGGACGCGCAACCCGTACTTACGGTTCCATCCGGAAGCATCGTCACTTTCGACTGTGTCTCGCATGAAGGTATTCTGGAAGATCAAGGCAAGGACCCGGTTAAATATTTCGGCCAGTACGGCATCAAGCCCGAACAGGTTCTTAACGACGCCAAGGCGATTGCAGCCTCAAACGTCGAACACGATTTCGCCAAGGACGGCCCGCATATCGTGACCGGGCCGGTCGCAATTGAAGGCGCGAAAGCGGGTGATGTGCTCAAAGTTGAGATTCTGTCGCAACAGTTCCGCGTGCCTTATGGCGTCATTTCTAACCGCCATGGCAAAGGAGCTCTTCCGGGCGAATTCCCGGAGACTCCCGATGCCGAAGCCGGCGCGAATGCGACGCACCCCGAAATGTTTCACAATGTATCGATTTTTGTGCCAATCCACGAGATCGGCGGGAAATGGTATGCGGTAATGAAGCGGGAGAATGGGCGCGAAGTGCGCTTTCCGCTTCAGCCTTTCAATGGCCTCTTCGGCGTGGCGGTCAACACCCATGAAAAGGCGCACTCGGTGCCGCCGGGTGAGTACGCCGGAAACATGGACTTGAATGAACTCACCACCGGGGCGACGCTCTACATTCCGGTTCAAGTTGACGGCGCGCTGTTTTACGCCGCGGACCCGCACTTCGTGCAAGGTCATGGCGAGGTGGCGCTTACTGCGGTAGAAGGATCATTGCGCTCAACGTTCCGGCTCACCGTGCTGCACCCCGGCGATCCCAGACTGCCGCTGCCGGCGCCGATGAAGAATCCGTTTGCGGAGGATTCGAAATACTGGATCACCGTAGGACTCAATCCCGACCTGAATGAAGCCATGAAGGACGCAACGCGCCAAACGGTCCAGTTTCTCAACGAGAAGCTCGGAATGGACCGCGCTACGGCATTAGCGTATGCGAGCGCCGCAGTTGACTTTGAGGTAACTCAAGTGGTTGATAAAGTCAAAGGCGTGAATGGCGTGATCCGGAAATCCGATTTCCAGTCTGGCTCGCAAGTTAAGCTAGGACAGGCACACTAGCTCGCAACGGATTCCGACCGGCAGGGTGGACAGGGATCGGCGCAAGCTGCCAACAGGCGCAATGCGCGCGGGATGATCAGGCTTGCGCATTCGCCTAACAGATTCCATTGAACGTTGCGTGGCAGCCTCCCGTTTTGGCTTCGTCACTTGGCGCCTCGCACAGGGGTAAAATTCAAAAACAAAGGAAGTAAGTTTGGCTCGAATGAGCGGACGTGAGTTTTGGGACTAGGCTTTTTCTTGGCATTTGAGGTACTAATCGCATTGGTGACCAGCAACGATGGCTGCAGATAACGTCGGCACCTTGTCCTCGGACGCGCCTGCATCCGCCGCTGTTCCAGCTGGTTTGACGAATACTGAAGCTCATCGAAGGCTGATCCAGTTCGGCCCAAATGCGGTCATCGAGGTGGGACCATCTCGATGGCGTGTTTTCGTAAGTAAGTTTTGGACGCCTGTGCCGTGGATGCTCGAGGCAGCAATCGTTCTCCAACTTGGACTGGGCCGGAACATCGAAGCGATGGTGATCGGTGGGTTGCTGATATTCAATGCCACGTTGGGCTACTTACAGGAAGGCCGGGCAAACGCCGCAATCGCCGCGCTGAAGAAAAGGCTGGCACCAACTACTTTGGTTCGGCGAGACGGTAACTGGCTCAAGTGTCCGGCGTCGGAACTCGTCCCCGGCGATGTAATCCGACTGATGCTCGGGGCGTTGGTTCCTGCCGATGCGCGCCTCGTGTCGGGTTGGGCGATGGTTGATCAGTCAATGCTCACGGGTGAGTCGGTCCCGGTCGAGGCGGATGTCGGCAGTCAGGTTTATGCAAGTTCGCTGGTACGCCGTGGCGAAGCAATCGCCGAGGTAACGGCGACCGGGCCGAATTCCTATTTTGGACGCGCCGCCGAGCTCGTGCGCGTGGCGCGGGCTGCCAGCACCGAACAGGCGGCGGTTTTCGGTACGACGCGCAATTTGGCGGTCGTGAACGGCACGGTCGCGATTCTGATCGTGAGCTACGCGCTATCCGCGGGGTGGTCGTCTGGCGATCTGATCAATCTCGCGCTTACGGTGCTGTTGGCCTCCATCCCAGTGGCGCTGCCGGCGACATTTACCTTGTCAGCCGCAATAAGCGCCCAAATATTTGCGCGACACGGAATTCTGTTGACCCGACTCTCGGCAGCGCATGAAGCCGCTGCGATTGATGTATTGTGCAGTGACAAAACCGGGACGCTCACGCGCAATGCCCTCGCGATCGATGAGGTCTGCGCGATGCCGGGGTTCGATCGCGAGCGGGTGCTGGCGCTCGCGTCGCTTGCGAGTTCTGAATCCGATCAGGACCCAATCGACGCAACTATCCGCCGGGGCGCAGGGACACCACGTATGGAGGGCGCAGCCGAGCGGCTGGTGCGATTTGTTCCATTCGATCCCAGCACCAAGGTGTCTGAAGCATTCGCAGTCGACCAAGATGGCAATGCCCTAAGGATAGTAAAGGGTGCATTCCAGGCAATTGAACAGATGGCGGAAGTTCCCGCTGATTCGCGGCAACAGGCGAATGCTCTTGCCGATCGAGGCCATCGAATTATTGCGGTGGCCGCCGGGCCATCCGCTTCGTTGCGCGCTATCGGGATCATCGCTCTCAGCGATCCGCCGCGCGACGATTCGGCGGCGCTGATTGCGTCACTACGCGAGATGAATGTGCGGACAGTCATGGTGACCGGAGACTCGGCGGCCACGGCCGTGGCTATCGCTCGCAAAGTCGGCATTCCGGACCGCGTATGTCCGTCGGGACGGTTTTCCGACGAGCTGAGCGGCGACGAATACGGCGTTTTTGCCCGTGTTGTCCCGGAGGAAAAGTACCGGCTCGTGAAGGCATTGCAGCGTGCTGGTCACATAGTTGGCATGTGTGGGGACGGCGCCAATGACGCACCGGCACTGCGGCAGGCGCAGGTCGGAATTGCCGTCTCTTCGGCAACTGATGTCGCAAAGGCTTCGGCTGGCATGGTATTGACCGAGCCCGGCCTCGCCGGCATCGTGTTTGCCGTCCGCGAAGGCAGAATCGCGTTCCAGCGACTGCTGACCTACACGTTCAATATGCTGATTAAGAAAATCGAGATCGTTCTGTTATTGGCAATCGGGCTAGGACTAACGGGCCATGCAATTTTGACGCCGGTACTCATGGTCTTGCTACTGGTCACCAATGATTTTCTTAGCATGTCGCTCACCACGGATCATGCGAGCCCGGCTCCGTCGCCCAGCGTCTGGCGAATGGGCAATATCACGGTTGCCGCCATAATGCTTGCCGCGTGCAAGCTCGGCTTCTCCACTGCCGTGCTGGCCTTCGGACGATTCCGGCTGGGGCTCGATCTACACGCGTTACCGACACTGGCCTTTGTCACAATTGTGTTCGGAAACCAAGCAGTGCTGTTTGCGCTACGCGAACGGCGCCGCATGTGGTATTCCAGACCCAGCGCTTGGGTCATAGCGTCATCTGCGACTGATGTCGCCATCGCTTCGATACTGGTTATGTCGGGCACGTTGATGGAACCGCTGTCAGGCTACATCGTGCTGGCGGTATTTGTGGCCGCGGCCGGATTTGCTTTGGTGATTGATCTGATCAAGATGCGGATAATCTCAAGCATCAAAGTCGAATGAGGCGGTTCCGCTCGAGCGCTGCCGGATGATTTAAGCAAGCGATTGTGCTGCCGGGCCAACACGAGCGATCATTACAAGTCAGCGACGGATCATTCTTAAAGCGTCTAAATTTGACTCCCGGCATTTAGTGTTTGCAAAAAAATGTGACGACGACCCCGTGAAATCTAAATTGAATTCCGCTGCGCTATTGGGGGTAAGCTAGCTGGTTAGAGGTTCGAATCCCCTTCAAGACGCCACCGCTTTATAATCCAAAATTTAGAGTCAGTGTCAACTATGGAATTCACGTAGCTTACAGTTTGCTCACGTGTCTACCGATCAAACCCAGCATTTACCATCCACGCAGGCATTTGCGCTGTGGAATCTCGGCTTTCGGCCGTTTTATTTGCTTGCCGCGCTGTTTGCCGCACTTTCAATTGCATTTTGGGTCGCGCAGTTCGCAGGCTGGCTCGGTCCGGGCGTCTATTTCTCCAACCCTCTGTGGCATGCGCACGAAATGATTTTTGGATATGCGTTCGCGGTTATTGTGGGCTTTCTGTTTACCGCGATTCGCACGTGGACGGGTCGTCCCACGTCGAGCGGTATCAAGCTTGCAGGCATTGCCGCGCTCTGGGCTGCGGGGCGCGTGCTGGTGCTGACGCCTTGGCCGATGCTTGCCGCAGCGGCGGACACCGCGTTCGCGCTTGCCGCGGCAGCGGGTATGGCGGTGCCGCTAATCGCGGGCCGAATCCGCCGCAATTATTTCTTGATTGCGCTCCTGCTCGCACTTGGCGCAGCGAACCTTGCGTTCCACCTTGCCATGGCGCAGTTGATCGAACTTCCGGTGCAGCGTGGCCTGCAACTTGGACTCAACCTGATTTTATTCCTCATGGTGGTGATGGGTGGACGCGTGATCCCGATGTTCAGCGCCAACGCGGTTTTGGGTACAAAGATCATGCGCTTTCCCTGGCTTGAACGCATTGCGCTGGGAAGCGTGTTGGCCTTGCTCGTCGCCGATTTCCTGAATCTGCAGCCGATGATTATTGCCGCAGTTGCGGCGATAGCCGCAGCAGCGCATGCCGTGCGGCTCGCTACATGGAAACCGTGGCTGGTCATAGGACGGCCGATTCTGTGGATCCTGCACGCATCTTACGCGTGGATAGCAGTGTACCTTGCGCTTCACGCGCTCGCCGCGCTCGGGGTAATTCCGTCGAGCCCGGCAACCCATGCCCTCACTGTCGGCGCGATTGGTGGCCTTACTATCGGCATGATGACTCGCACCGCGCGCGGTCACACCGGCCGGCCGCTGCAGGCCAGCATGATTGAGGCGGCTAGCTATGCTCTCGTGCAACTCGCCGCTGTGGTTCGCGTGTTTGTCCCGATTTTTGCGCCGCAGCTTTATCTTGCCGCCATCATCCTATCGGGAATACTTTGGTCAATTGCCTTCTTGATGTTTTCGGTAATGTTTTGGCCGATCCTTTCCCGTCCACGCATCGATGGCCGTAGTGGCTAGAGATATTGTTTGACAGGAATCGGGAAAATTAAGGATGAGACAAATTATTTCGAAGCGATTGAAATTTCACTCCGGGCATTTAGCGCTTCGCAGAAAGAATTCGACCTAAGTCCTTAGAAGCCTATCCAGGTTCACTAGCTCAGGGCGTCAACTTTTTCGGTGGAAAATTGCACTAGGGCGGGCCGCTTGATATGCGGGTTGACATGACTATTGATCGAGAGCAAAGTTGAACGCATCATATCCCCCCCGCTGGTTTCTGTAAGGAGAACCGTCATGGCCGTGCATGTGAGCGAAACCCGTATTGTTAGAGGCGCCTGCCCCCAAGACTGTCCTGACACTTGCGCATTTCTCTACCACGTAGAGGACGGCAAGCTGGTCGAGGTGACCGGCGACCCGGATCATCCCATGACCCGCGGAGGGCTGTGCGTGAAGCTCAAGGACTACGCCGAGCACCACTACAACCCCGACCGGCTGCTGTACGCGATGAAGCGCGTTGGGCCCAAAGGCAGCGGACAATTCCAGCGGATTTCCTATGATCAGGCGCTCGCCGAGATCAAGAAGCGCTGGATGGAGATCATCAACAAATACGGCTCCCAGGCGATCATGAATCACTGTTACCTCGGGAACCAAGGCACCCTCAACGGGCTGACCAGCGGCGACGCCTTCTTCAACCGGCTTGGCGCCACCATCGGTGAAAAGTGCTACTGCGAGTCGGGCTCCTCCACCGCCTGGATCATGACCGTCGGCCCGACAGGCGGGCTCGACGTGGAAAGCCTCGCCTATTCCAAGTACGTCATCGTATGGGGGATGAACATGCTGAGCACAAACCTGCATGCCTGGCCCTTCATCCTCAAGGCAAAGAAGAACGGCGCGAAGATCGTGGTGATAGACCCGATCCGCACACGGACGGCGAAACAGGCCGACTGGCACATCGCGATCCGGCCTGGGACGGATGGAGCACTGGCG
>DASPRE010000104.1:0-12920 GCA_035624615.1 Burkholderiales bacterium
GCAGAACATAGAGTCCGATGAAAGCGGCGACGGCGAGCGCCACCGCCACGCGGTTCTTCAAGGCGCGGGCGCCGATGCGCAGGATCGCCTGGATCACGATCGCCAACACCACCGCCTTGACCCCGAGGAAGAGCGCGTGCATCGCCGGAAGATCGTGATAGAGCGCGTAGACGGCGCTCAAGACCAGCATCACGCCGGCGCCGGGCAGCACGAACAGGACGCCGGCGACGAGCCCGCCCTTGAGGCCGTGCATCAGCCAGCCGATATAGACCGCGAGCTGCTGCGCCTCGGGGCCGGGCAGCAACATGCAATAGTTGAGGGCGTGCAGGAATCGTCTCTCTGAAATCCAGCGTCGCTTTTCCACCAGTTCCTGATGCATGATCGCGATTTGCCCGGCCGGTCCGCCAAAGCTGATGAACCCGAGCCTAAGCCAGTAGCGGAAAGCTTCCGCAAACGGAATTTGAGGAATCGTCTTGGGAAGTATGTCCATGTAAGGCTGGCTTCTATAAACTACCGCTATTCTAGGCATAATTGGTTCGTCACGCCGCGAACATGGAAAAAATTGGCAAATATGAAATCGTGAAAGAAATCGCCAAGGGGGCGACCAGCTCCGTTTTCCTTGCTAATGATCCGTTCGCCGGGCGCCAGGTGGCAATCAAGCTGGTTAATTCCGAAGCGTTGCGAGATAAACAGAAGGGGAAGCGTTACAAGAAGCTGTTCCTCACCGAAGCGTCGCTAGTGGGCAAGCTATCTCACCCGCATATCGCGGCAATTTACGATGCTGTGGCGGACGATCAGCGCTGCTACATCGTCATGGAGTATGTGCCAGGCGGGACCTTGGAAAAATATTGCAAAGTTGAAAACCTGCTGCCGATCGACAAGGTGATCGAGATCATTTTCAAGTGCAGCAAGGCACTGGCGTTTGCTCACCGCCACGGCATTATCCATCGCGATATCAAGCCGGCGAATATCATGTTCAGCGACGGTCTTGACATCAAAATTTCTGATTTCGGAGCGGCGCTCACCGAACAGACCGATACCACGCAGATCGTCGGTGTCGGCTCTCCGGCCTATATGTCGCCGCAGCAGGTAAAAGAACAGCCGCTGACTCATCAAACGGATATATATTCCCTGGGAGTGGTGATGTACCAATTGTTGACCGGCAGACTGCCGTTTACCGGGAACAACAATTACAGCACCATTTACCAAATTATCAATGTGGATCCGCCGCCGCCGAGTTTATACCGCCCTGAAATTCCGCCGCCGCTGGATGTGATCGTCAAGACAGCATTGCGCAAGGATCTGGAAACACGCTACCAGACTTGGGAAGAATTTGCCCAAAAGCTAATCGAGGCGTTCAACAATCTGGAGAAACCCAAGGAAGACATTTCTGAAGGTGAACGCTTCGATGTCCTGCGGAAACTGGCGTTCTTCAATCACTTTAGCGATGTCGAGTTGTGGGAGGTGATGCGCATTACCCGTTGGCGCAAGTTTCCGCCAGAGACCACCCTGATCAAGGAAGGTGGAATCGGCAAGTCGTTTTTTATTCTTGTCGCAGGGGAGGTTAACGTAACCAAGGAGGGCAAGCTGCTCAATGTATTGCAGGCCGGCGAATGTTTCGGCGAAATGGCGTACCTTGGAAAGACCCAGTTCACGCGCAGCGCAAGCATTATTTCGATGAGTGACATTACCGTCATTGAAATAACTTCCGAATCATTGGCGCAGGCCTCGGAAAACTGCCGCCATCAATTTAACCGTGCTTTTCTTGAAATACTGGTGGATCGCCTGTCCGCCGCCAATGTCCGGCTTTCGCAATTGCTGCTCGACCGCAAAATCAGCATCTTCTGATAGGTTTTTCCGCACCATTACTCCGCGGCGGAATGTTTGCTATAGTGAATTTCTTCGTTACCCATAAATTCCCTCATGCGAGGCTTCAAGGAAATCTCTGCTGACGAATTGCAGGAAATGCAATCCAAAGGAAATTTAAGGCTGATCGATGTCCGCAGCGATGCTGAAGTCGGGCGCGGGTTGATTCAGGGCGCATTGCATATTCCGCTTTCCCTGCTGCGTCCCAAAGCGGGCGAATGGGACAGCGCGACACCGATGGTGTTTTATTGCCAGTCCGGGGCGCGTTCTGCGCAGGCTTGCGCATTTTTTGCTGGCAAAGGTTTCAGCAATTTGTATCATCTGCAAGGCGGTGTCAACGCCTGGGTGCGCAGCGGACGGCGGCTGAAAGGTGTTGCAACGTGAACGTAGACAAAGAAATCGATACCCGCGGCTTGAATTGCCCGCTGCCGATTCTACGAACCAAGAAAACGCTGGCTGAGATGACTTCGGGGCAAATATTGAAGGTTGTTGCCACCGACCCGGGCTCGGTTAAGGATTTCGAAGCATTTTCCAGACAGACCGGAAACGAATTGCTCTCGCAGTCCCAGGACAGCGGGGAATTTATTTTTTTCATGAAAAAGCGTTGACTTACATGCCCCAACCAAGCTAGCGATGATTAAGCTTTACCAGTTCCAACCCGCTTTCGGGTTGCCCAACGCCAGTCCATTCTGCATGAAAGTAGAAAACTATTTGCGAATGGCGCGTTTGCAGTACGAGATTGCGCCCCGCGCCAGCCATTTCAGGGCACCCAAAGGAAAACTGCCCTACATCGAAGACGGAGCGAAGATAATCGCGGATTCAAGTTTCATCATTGAATACCTAAAATCAGCTTACGGCGACCCACTCGATGTAAGACTTACCCCGCTTGAAAATGCGCAAGCGCTCGCCTTGCGCAGGATGATGGAAGAAAACCTTTATTGGGCACTCGCCTACACGCGCTGGATGGAGCCGCAGGGCTGGAAGGTGACCAAAGCAGAGTTTTTCAAACCGGTGCCTGCACTGCTGCGCGGACCGATTTCCGCTTTCGCGCACCGTGGCGTTGCCAGGCAGTTGTGGGGGCACGGCCTGGGACGGCACAGCACGAATGAAGTGCACCGAATCGGCAATACTGACATTACCGCGCTCGCCGATTTCCTCGGGGAAAAGCCTTTTTTCATGGGCGAGAGCCCGACTTCGCTCGATGCCAGCGCTTACGCATTTCTCGCCAACATCATCCTGGTACCGTTGGACTCTGCACTCAAACGGCATGCACTGAAATATCCCCAGCTGGAAGCATATTGCCTGCGTATGCGCGCGAGGTATTACCCTTAGCGAAGTTTCTCAAGCTGTGTGTTAAGTTTCTCTAGAGTTGCACCGAAGTCGGCGAGGCGCATCTTTTCTTGTTCAACGACGTTGGCGGGGGCGCGCTTCACGAATTCCGGATTGGCCAGCTTGGTTATTGCCTTGGCGATCTCATCTTCCAACCGCGCGATTTCCTTTTTCAGACGTTTACGCTCAGCAGCAATGTCGATCTCCACATGCACCATCAAACGCCAATCACCGACGTGCAATACCGGCGCGTCGTACTCTGGAAACCTCGGGACGATCTTGAAATCGGATAGGCGCGCGAGCGCAGTCGTGGACGCGATGCTGGCCTGAAGCTCTTTCACGTCCCCGTCGCCCAAGGCATAGAGAGAGACGCGCTGCGAGGGCGGGATCCCCATTTCGCTGCGTAGCTTGCGGATCGCGTTGATGCGCTCTTGCAATCGGTCCATTTCTGCCTCGGCAGTTTTGTCGATCAGTTCCGGCTGCGATCTCGGGTAGGGTGCGAGCATAATGCTATCGCCTTTCTTTCCCGCAAGTGGTGCGACCCGTTGCCACAGTTCCTCCGTAATGAACGGGATTATCGGATGTGCAAGTCGCAACGCGGCCTCCAGCACACGCACCAGCGTTCTTCGCGTGCCACGCTGCTCGATCTCAGAGCCTTTCACCAGCTGATCCTTGGCAATTTCTACGTACCAGTCACAATACTCGTCCCACACGAACGCATAGATAGCGTTCGCCACGTTGTCGAAACGGTATTCAAAAAAACCTCTTTCTACTTCGTCCTCGGCCCGCTGAAGCCGGCTGATAATCCACCGGTCGCGGGAAGAAAGCACAACAGGTTCCGTCTCGCCCACTCCGCAGTCTTTGCCCTCGCAATTCATAAGCACGAAACGTGTCGCGTTCCACAGCTTGTTGCAGAAGTTGCGATAACCTTCGCAGCGGTTGAGGTCAAAATTGAGCGTGCGCGCAAAGCTGGCGAGCGAAGCAAATGTGAAGCGCAGCGCATCCGCGCCGTAGGAGGGGATTCCGTTCGGATAATGCTTGCGAATGTATTTCTCGATTTTCCCTTTGTGCTCTTCACGCAGCAGGCCGACGGTGGATTTTTCCAACAGCGCTTCCAGCGTAATGCCGTCTATCAGATCGAGCGGGTCGAGCGTATTGCCTTTGGACTTCGACATTTTGTGCCCTTCGGCGTCGCGCACGATGGCATTGATGTAGACATGACGGAAAGGCACTTTGCCCGTAAAGTGCAGCGTCATCATCATCATCCGCGCCACCCAGAAGAATATGATGTCGAAACCCGTTACCAACACCTGGGACGGGAGGAATATTTCGAGATCATCGGTTTTTTCCGGCCAGCCGAGCGAGGAAAACGGCACCAGCGCCGAGGAAAACCAGGTGTCCAGCACGTCCTCATCGCGTTTCAGCTCGCCGCGGTAGCCCTTGGCCGAAGCCTGCTGTTTCGCTTCCTCCGCGTTGCGCGCGACGTATAAGTTGCCTTTATCGTCGTACCATGCAGGAATCTGGTGTCCCCACCACAGTTGGCGCGAGATGCACCAATCCTGGATATTTTCTAACCAGTGGTTGTATGTGGTGGTCCAATGCTCGGGAAAGAACTTTACAACGTTGCTGGCAACGGCATCTACCGCCGGCTTAGTGACCGCAATGCGACCACCGGGCCCCGGCTTCCAGTCGACCCGCGTATCGCGAGTGAGATCGACAAACCACTGATTGGTGAGCATCGGTTCGACGATTACGCCGGTGCGTCCGGAACGAGGCACATGCAGCTTGTACGGCTTTTCGGAAACCAGCAGATCTTGCGCTTTGAGATCGGCGAGGATGCGCCTACGGGCCTCAAAGCGGTCGAGACCCCAGTACTCCTTCGGTATGCCGAGGTCGGTTGCAAGCGACTGCGTATTTACCGGCTCAATATTCCCGCCGTATTCAATGGAGGCGACATCCTTCTGTATTTGGGCACCCGTGGGTGGAACCGAACCGCCAATAATTTTCGCGTCAAGAGTTAGGATGCTAAACATCGGAAGGTACGATAAATCTTTGTGTCGCAGCCAAACCTGATAGTCGTTGAAGTCGTGCGCCGGAGTGATTTTCACGCAACCGGTGCCGAATACGGGATCCACATATTCGTCGGCGATGACCGGAATAATTCGGCCTGTGAGAGGGAGTTTTACCTGCTTTCCAACAAGGGACTTGTAACGTTTGTCTCCGGGGTTTACCGCTACGGCGACGTCGCCCAGCATGGTTTCGGGTCGAGTGGTTGCCACTACCAAGCTGTTTGCGCCACTTTCTAGCGGATAACGGATTTCCCAAATGCGGCCGTCTTCTTCCTCACTGTCCACTTCCAGATCGGACACCGCCGTGCCTAGCGCCGGGTCCCAGTTGACCAGGCGTTTGCCCCGGTAAATCAGTCCTTGCTCATAAAGCTGCACGAACACTTCGATTACTGCACGCGACATGCGTTCGTCCATGGTGAAATAGCCGGCATGCTGGCCATCAGTGTTTGCGTAATCCCAATTACCCGAGACGCCGAGGCGGCGCATTTGGCGCGTGATGGTGGCGCCGGACTGACCTTTCCATTGCCATACGCGCTCAATGAATTTCTCGCGCCCGAGGTCGCGGCGAGTCTTGTTTTCCATTTCCAGCTGGCGCTCGACCACAATTTGCGTGGCGATACCGGCATGATCGGTGCCCATCACCCAATTGGTGTTGAAGCCGCGCATGCGGTGGTAACGGACGAGGATATCCATCAGCGTCTGTTGAAACGCATGTCCCATGTGCAGGGTGCCGGTTACGTTGGGGGGCGGAAGTTGAATGCAATACGCCGGCTTGTCCGAATTCGGGGAATGGGCGAAATAGCAACGTTTTTCCCATTCGTCATACCAGCGCCGCTCTATGGCGTGCGGATCAAAACTCTTGGCGAGTTCCATGGGTGCGACGGTAACACGAAAAGCAGCGATTATACCTTATGGTTACTTATCGCTATTTGAACGCTTTCCGGCAGGAGGTGCGGATCGGGATAATCTTTGGTGATGTTCGAGTTGCGCATCCAGCGCGTGGGCAATCGCGTCGTCAACCAGGCTCTTGGTGCTGTTCTTGAGTTCAGCGAGTATCCGCTCCAGGACCTGCTCCAGCATCCTCGAGAGTTGTGGCTTGAGGTGCCGCTGCAGCTCGTTAGTTATGCGGGCATCTAGATTTTGCAGAACATGTTGGTAAATTTCGATGGCGATCGCTTCCAGCTGCTCCGGGCTCAGCTCCGGCAGCGCCGCGCGCTCCGCACCCATGGCAACGACGTCGGTGAGCGTGGGTACGATTTCTTCACGACCCAGTGCCTCGGGCTTTCTCATTAGCGCATCGATTTTATCCTGGAGATCGTCCGCTTTTGGCATAGGGTTTTTTACAGGAAATCTGGGGATTGATTAAGGTCGTAATGGCGGATTTCGTACCCACGATCGCGGTAGAAACGGAAGCGCTGGCGTCCCGCCTCGCTGTCAATTTTATCGGTACTCACAATCTCGATGAGGCGCTGAAAGCGGCTAAAAAACGGTGGAAGCTCCGAATGCAAATTAAGCAACAGCTCGTCATGGGGAAGCGGCTCAGCGATATGATCGATAATCACCGGTGTTTCCTGTGCCAGGCGATCAGCAGCGCGGCAATGCGGTATGAATCCAATTGCAGGGTAACACCACATCAGTCTATCGAGCTTTTCCGTCGTGTCAGGGTCTGGGGTGTAAATCATCACGCGCAGGTCGCGTTGTAGCGCTTTCGCGCACAAGTTACAGGCGACTTGCAGCTTGTTGTCCGCGTGGGAATAAAATTCAATCTGTGTCATGAGTATCAGGCTTTAGCTGCTTTGCGGATCAGAAATTGGGTGAGCAGCGGCACCGGCCGTCCGGTAGCGCCTTTTTCCTTGCCGCTCTTCCACGCCGTGCCCGCAATATCAAGGTGTGCCCAGGTGTATTTCTTGGCAAAACGCCACAGGAAACAAGCGGCGGTGATGCTTCCTGCCGGGCGGCCACCGATGTTCGCCATATCGGCGAAATTGCTTTTTAGCTGTTCCTGGTAATCTTCCCACAGCGGCATCTGCCACGCACGGTCTTGCGCATAATCGCCCGATTGCAGCAAGTCGCGCGCAAGCATTTCGTCATTGCTGTACAGGCCGGACGCAACATGGCCAAGGGCGATCACGCAAGCACCCGTTAGCGTGGCGATGTCGATTACTTGGGCCGGCTGGAAACGTTCCGCGTATGTGAGCGCGTCGCACAGGATGAGGCGTCCTTCGGCATCGGTATTGAGGATTTCAATGGATTGCCCAGACATGCTGGTAACAACATCACCCGGCCGACTGGCATTGCCACCGGGCATGTTTTCCGTGGTGGGAATGATGCCCACCACGTTAAGCGGAAGGTGCATTTGCGCTGCGGCCTTGATCGCGCCCAGCACGCTCGCTGCTCCGCACATATCAAATTTCATTTCATCCATTTCCGCGGCAGGCTTAATGGAGATGCCTCCGGTATCGAACGTCACTCCTTTGCCGACCAGAACTATGGGTTTTTGTTTCTTGGCCGCACCCGAATATTGGAGAATGATCAGCTTGGGCGGTTGCCTGCTTCCGCGTGCTACCGAAAGCAACGAACCCATGCCGAGCCGTTCCATATCTTTTTTCTCCAGCACCTCGAGCTTGAGATGATGCTTTTTTGCAATTTGCGATGCCTGTTCGGCGAGATAGGTCGGGGTACAGATATTAGGCGGTAAGTTGCCCAGGTCTTTGGTGAGATTTACACCTTCAGCGATGGCAAGCGCTTGCTCGAGCGCCGTTTCGCCCCGCTTTAACTCGCTTTGCCCCGAGACCATTAAAGTTACTTTGGCAAGCGAAAGTTTTTCTTCATCGTGCTTGCTTTTTAGGCGGTCAAAGCGGTAGTTTGAGTCCGTTGCCACCAGAACGGTCTGCAGGACTCTCCAGGCCAAGTCACGTTTCTTGACCGGCAGTTCCGTAAGGCCAAGCGCGGCGTTCGGCACGCCGATTTCGTCAAGCGTCTTAATTGCCGTTCGCACTGCTTCCCGGAATTTCTGTTCGTTAAATTCCTGTTCGCGTCCCAGGCCCACCAGCAGAACCCTCTCGGAGGAAATCTTCGGTACGTTATGCAACAGCAGGGTCGAGCCCCGCTTGCCCTGCATATCGCCGCGTCGGAGGATGGTGCTCAAGTACCCTCCGGACACCTGGTCTATCGAGCTTGCCGCAGGTGAAAGTTTGCGCGGTGTATATACCCCGGCCACCACGCAGGCGCTGCGCTCCTTTTCCAACCCGCCAATTTTTATGCTAAATTCCACACTTTGCTCCTTCCGTCTGACGATTTTCCAGTAATGCCGGGTAACGTCGCATTATCCACAGAGTTTTTATGAAAAGTCAAAAACAGCGGGACCGGAAATGTTGATATTCCGCCGCGCTTTGCTGCGCGAATTCGCTGACATTTCGCTGGGGGTGTTCGTGGTGATGTTGGCCATCATTCTAGTCACGCAGCTCGTGCGTTTCCTCGGCGCCGCCGCAAGCGGGACTGTCGCTCCGGAAGGCGTGCTGGCCCTGCTCGGCTTCATGGCGATCTACTACCTCCCGGTATTGATGGTGCTGACCCTGTTCATTTCGGTGCTCCTCAGCCTGACTCGAAGTTACCGGGATTACGAAATGGTCGTGTGGTTCAGTTCCGGCATAAGCATCACCGCCTGGATCCGTCCGGTGCTCGCGTTTGCCGTTCCTATGGCCATGGTCATCGCGGGTTTGAGCCTGTTTCTTTCACCGTGGGCGTTCGGCAAAAGCGAACTATACCGGCGCCAGCTGGAAGCGCGCGAAGATGTCGCCAGTCCCACGCCTGGAGTATTCCGGGAATCCAAACGGGAGGATCGCGTGTACTTCGTGGGAAGCGCTGCCGGTGAAGGCGATACCGTATCAGATATCTTCGTTAGCTCCGTTCAGCACCAGCAATTAGGCATCATGGTGGCGAAAAACGGATATCAGGAGAAGCGCAAGAATGGTGACCGTTTTCTGGTGTTGATGCATGGTAAGCGTTATGAAGGGGTCCCCGGCTCGGCCGCATATAAAATCACGGATTTTGAGAGATACGAGATACGCGTAGAACCTTATGAAGCCTTGCAGGTAATACCGCAAAAACGAGGATCGTCCACGCTCGCGTTGCTGCGTGAAGGCACTCCCGCGAGCCTAGCAGAATTCGTGTGGCGCGCCGGACTGCCTGTGAGCGGATTACTTCTTGCGTTGCTCGCAATACCATTGAGCTTTGTCAACCCACGTATTGGGCGCTCCTTTAACCTAATTCTGGCACTCACGGTGTACATCGTTTACAGCAATAGTTTGAGCATCGCCCGCGGACTCGTGGCCGAGCAAAGAATCAGTCTGGCGCTCGGATTCTGGGGAGTACATTTATTCATGCTGCTGCTGCTGCTGTTGTTGTTTTACCGGCGCCTCGCAGTGATCTCATTTCGAATTGGTCGATGAGGACAATCAACCGTTACCTGAGGCAACATATTTACAGCAGCACTCTGCTGGTATTTTCCGCGCTTCTTGCCCTGTTTGCTCTGCTTGATCTGATCCATGAATTGGGCGACCTCAGTGGCAATTATCAACTTCACAAGATCCTTCTTTATGTGCTGCTTACAGTTCCCGGCCACATTTATGAATTATTTCCCATCGCGGCAATGATTGGTACTCTGATCGCGCTTGCGCAACTTGTAGTCCATTCCGAGTACACGGTAATACGAGTTTCCGGGGTATCGGCGAAGGGCATGGTTTTTTCGCTGCTGCAGACCGGCCTGCTTTTTGTGGTGCTGACTTTTGTGTTCGGCGAATTCATCGCGCCAGTAACCGAGCATGCTGCCCGCGAAATGCGCCTCAAGGCATTAAAACAGGTTGTATTTCAGGAATTCCGCTCAGGGCTATGGGTAAAGGACGAAATGAGCTTCGTCAACGTATCGCAAATCCTTCCCGATTCCACGCTGCAGGGAGTGAAAATTTACGAGTTCGATCCGCAGCAGAATCTGCGGGCAATCAGTTTTGCCAAGGAAGGCAAGTACCTCAGGGAAAACAAATGGCGCTTGAGTGAAGTGGTGCAGACGCGCTTTGACGACGGGCGAACTACGGTCGATTCGGTTGCCGAGGCGAACTGGTATTCGGTATTGAATCCCGACATCCTGAACGTGCTGATGGTGGTGCCAGAGCAGATGTCGGCGTGGAACCTCTATTTATACACCCAGCACTTGCGGGAAAACAACCAGAAAACATCGCGACACGATCTCGCGCTGTGGAAAAAGTTGATCTATCCTGTCGCGGTGCTTGTCATGATGCTGCTGGCTCTTCCCTTTGCTCAGTATCAGAGGCGGACAGGCGGCATCAGTGCAAAAATATTCGCCGGGATCATGCTTGGCCTGGCGTTCCATTTTTTAAACAATTTATTTGCGCATCTGGGCCTGTTGAACGACTGGCCGCCGCTTTTTTCCGCAGCAGCACCTACACTTCTGTTCTTTTCTGCTGCAATGGCGATGATATGGTGGGAAGAAAGGCGATGAAGCAAAAGAACTAATGGCTGCGAAATGAATACTGCGGGTTCTGCATCACCATCCTTAATGCTAACATCTCACGATTTTCGTACCCGCCAGCCGGTCGTGGAGAAACTGACCTTCGGGGTCGAAAAACGCCCAAATGATTCCCGCTCCAGCAAGACAAATTCCTGCAGCCGCCACCGCAAAACGGAGCAGCGTCTGTTTTAAAGTAAGCGGATTTCCGTTTCTGGCCACCAAACGAATGCGCCAGGTTTTCATTGCTAGGGTTTGCCCGCCGCGCAGCCAGCACCAGGCGTAGTAAGCTGCAGCGATACTGGCGAGATAAATCTGAAACACTGCTCTTACCCACGGCGCGCTCACGCCATGGGTTGCCCCGACGAATAGAAATCCCGCGGCCCACCATACTGCAAACAACAGCAGAACCTCGTACAGCATGCTTAACATGCGCCGCAACAGCCCAGCGGCTTGAGGAGCATATTCCTGAACCGAGGAACCGGTGGAATCCACTGTCGGGTAACGAACTGCGGGACCTTAGCGCGCGGGTTGAGTCATAGCATTAGGTGCTGCAGGCCCGCCGGCAGGGGGCTTTGGAGCCGAACGGGATTGCCGTTCCCGTTCCTCCTGGTATTGATTCCATTTTTTAGGCAGCTGCTGCCTCTTTTCAGGAGGCAGCTGTTCCATGCGCTTGTATCTCTGTCGCGCCTGTTCGCGCTGTTCAGGGGTGAGCTCTACCCATTGCCGCATCCGCGAGCGCACCCGTTGCTGCTTTTCAGGGGGCATTTCAGGATAACGCTCGGCCATCTTCAGCCATTTCTTGCGCCGCTGCGGATCGATGTTGTTCCAGTCCTGTTCCAGCGGCGCGAGAATTTCTTTCTGGGCAGGCGTCAGTTCTCCCCACGAGGGAGCCTTGGTATCAGCGGCAGAAGCAGGTGAGATGATGCATAGCCAAAGTATTAATCCGAGGAGCGCTTTAGCCATGCATCAAAATCCTTGTCGAGGTAGGCGTTGATCGGCAGATCGCCGGTCAGCAGATGTGTGTCGGTATCCTCTACGTCATTATTTTGCTTTGCATTATGCCAATACATAATTCCGCCCAGGCTCAACAGCACAAGCGCCAGCGGGAGCAAAAGACGGGCATTAAGCAGGTGGCTGTGGCGGAGCCGCAGAATTGCGTGCCCCGCCCCCGCAACCCCTAATTCCGGTTCAGGGTGGTATTGTTGCAAAGCAACGCTGCGCCCGGCTTCTAGGCGCTGGAGCGTGGTCCGCCCGAGCTGGTTGGCCCCTTGCTCCAATTGTTCGGTGATCTTGCTCCCCAAGTCGCGTTCGTTCACAGTTCGACTCCTCTTTGTTTCAGAATAGCGGCGAGCGAATGGGCCGCCCTAGAACAATGCGTTTTGACGCTGCCTTGCGAGCAGCCCATTACGGCCGCGGTCTCGGCGACGTCCATATCTTCCCAGTAACGTAGCAGGAACGCCTGGCGTTGACGCGATGGCAGGCTTTCCAATGCTTGCTCAATAATAGCAATAACCTGACTTTGTTCAAGCCGTTCACGGGGCCCGTCCGCCGGCTGGGAGCCATCCGCGGGACGCAACGTGTCCAAGGGATCCCGTTCCTCGTCATCATCGCCCGGGTAAAGCGCTGAAATCAAAGTGGTCCACAGCGACCGCACTTTTTGCCTGCGGTAGTAATCGCGAATGGTGTTTTGCAGAATACGCTGAAACAGCATGGGCAATTGCGCGACAGGCTTTGCCGCGTATTTCTCGGTCAGTTTGAGCATCGAGTCCTGGACGATATCCAAAGCAACGTCTTCGTCTCGCACCGAGAATAACGCCTGTTTGTAGGCGCGGCGTTCCACCCCGGCCAGGAAATTGGCGAGTTCCTGATAAGTAGCCAGTTAACTTAACCTCATTAGCGCAAGTAAAGGCGAGGATTCAGCCGGTGCGGCGCGAGTAGCAGCACATACTTGACCAACAATCGGCGACACGGTAGTGTTAAAGATTCCCCATGTTATTTAGCGGTTTAACGCGATGGAACGATTTAAAACAGTGGAACTGACCGGCGCAGAGATTGTAGTGCTTTGCCTGCAGGAAGAAAAGGTCGAACATGTGTTTGGCTATCCTGGGGGCGCCGTGCTGTTTATTTAT
>DASPRE010000109.1:0-3958 GCA_035624615.1 Burkholderiales bacterium
GCTTGAAATATGTGCCTACCGCGATTCTTTCCCGTCAGGTGGGTGTAGTTAGAAAAAAAACGCTGATACTCAATCTACCCGGACAGCCGAAAGCAATAAAGGAAACGCTGGATGGAATTTTCGCCGCAGTTCCCTATTGCATCGATCTCATCGGCGGGCCGTATATCGAAACTAAGGAGGAAGTAGTTAGGGCGTTCCGCCCAAAATCAGCGGTGCACCCAGCCAGTTAGATTTGCCGACGGTATTTTTTAACAGTTCGGGCCGATTCGGCTATACTTTGTAAATGCTGCAAGCACCCCCGCGATTCATTAATATTAAATTTGGAGTAAGGTCATGAACCGTCGCAATTTTCTAGGTGCATCGGCTGCTTTATCCACGCTCGCAGCGCTCCCGCCTCTCATACGCCACGCTTCAGCGGCCACGCTAAGCGAAATCCACGAGGCCGGCTGGCGCATTTTTGAAATCACCACTGATGTCGAACTCAAGGCCGGAGGACAGCCGAGAGTTTGGTTGCCAGTACCGTTTTACCAGGACACCGGATACCAGCGTTTGATATCCAACGAACTGAAAGGCAACATGGCTCGCGCCGGCATCTATCGAGATGAAAAATACGGGGCCCCGGCTTTCTATGCTGAATGGGACGATAAAACCGCGACGCCCCAGGTTCGGCTCGTGAGCCAGTTCGCGACTTGCAATCGTTCGGTGGATTTTTCACGCCCGCAGCCAACCCCATTTAATAAGGGCGATATCGAGCTCTATTTGAAGCCAACCAAACATATCCCGACCGATGGCATCGTGGGCGAAACCTCAAGAAAAATCGTCGGTAACCTGAGCGACCCCGTGGAAAAATCGCGCGCGATCTACGAATGGATCGTGGACAACACCTTCCGTGACCCAAAAGTCCGCGGCTGCGGCATTGGTGACATCAGCTTCATGCTGGAAACCGGTAATTTGGGCGGCAAGTGCGCTGACATCAATGCGCTATTTACCGGTCTGGCACGTGCTGCCGGAGTACCGGCGCGCGACGTGTACGGCGTGCGGGTGGCAACTTCTGCCAATTTCAAGAGCTTGGGCAAGACTGGCGACATAAGCAAGGCGCAGCATTGCCGCGCCGAATTTTTTGATGCGCGTTACGGATGGGTTCCGGTCGACCCGGCGGACGTGCGTAAAGTAGTTCTGGAAGAGGAAGGCAAGATAATTCCCATCGACCATCCGAAAGTGTTGCAAGCGCGCGCCAAGCTGTTTGGCTATTGGGAAATGAACTGGGTGGGCTTCAATACCGCATGTGATGTGCAATTGCAGCCCTCGCCTGGGGAATCGCTGAACTTTTTCATGTATCCTTATGCACAGACTGCCGACGGCAAGCCGGATAGCCTCGACCCGCAGGGTTTCCGCTACCAGATGATTTCGCGTGAGATAACTGCGTAACTCCATTTTTCAAATATAGCGAGGGCGGCGAGAGCCGCCCTTTTTTTGTCCAATGCCGGGTAGCCTACTGCCCACTATCGAACTCGCGACCGGCGAACCATCCACCGCGTCAGTAATCTGGCTGCACGGGCTTGGCGCCGATGGCAATGATTTTGTACCGGTGGTAAATGAACTGGGGTTGCCACGGCAACTTGCTGTGCGCTTCATCTTTCCGCATGCTCCAATGCAGCCGGTGACCATCAACAACGGCTACGTCATGCGCGCATGGTACGACGTCTTGAACCCTGATTTTTCGTTTCGAGAAGACGAGGCTGGCGTGCGTCGCTCGCAACGGGAAATAGAGAAACTCATCGCCAGAGAGAAAGACCGCGGTATTCCTGCTATACGCATCGTACTCGCCGGATTTTCGCAAGGAGGTGCCGTCGCCCTGCAGACAGGATTGCGTCATGCCGAGCGCCTAGCAGGCATATTGGCGCTTTCAAGCTATCTGCCTTTGGCCTCGACGCTGGTCGCGGAAGCAAGTGCCGCCAGTCAAGATGTGCCAATATTTATGGCGCATGGCACGGCGGATCCGCTGATTCCATTTCCGCTCGCGCGCCTGTCCAGGGAGCACCTAACGCAACTGGGTTATGCGGTGGAATGGCACCAGTACCTAATGCAGCACTCGGTGTGCGAAGAAGAAATACAGGATGTCGGCCGCTGGCTGGTACGAGTTCTCGATTAATGTTGAGTCAAATTCGCGCCAACGACGCCGCTTGCCCCCGAGCATTTTTAAATAGTTCTGATGTTACCGGTTGCAGTCGCTCACACCCGATGCTTTGCGGCAATGAAATCCGGTGGAGTTTCAAATTACGCCTTGCTGCTTTAAAATTTTCTGCTGTTTGGAATCGATGCCCAGTGCGGAAAGTATTTCTGCGGTGTGCTCGCCGAGTTCCGGCCCCAGCCATGCTGTTTTCCCAGGCGTTTCGCTCAGTTTCGGCACGATCCCCGGAATCCTTAGCATTCGACCGTCCTTGAGTTTAAATTGCTGGATCATTTCCCGCGCCTGATAGTGCACGTCCTCGACAATGTCGGCAATGCTATAGATTTTGCTGGCAGGAACGTCCGCCGCATTGAGCACCTGCAGCACTTCCACCAAGTCATTCTGCGAAGTCCATTGGCTGATCGCCTGATCGAGCTCTTCGGTCCTGGCGACCCTGCCCGCATTGCTGGCGAGACTTGGATCATTGCCCAGATCTTGCCTGCCAATCGCAAGCATCATGCGCTTGAAAATGCTATCTGAATTGGCTCCGATTACTACGTATTTGCCGTCGCGGCACGAGTACGTGTTTGAAGGTACGATGCCGGGAAGCGATGCGCCGCTTCTCTCGCGCACAAAGCCAAGCATATCGTATTCCGGAAGCAGGCTTTCCATCAGGCTGAATACTGATTCGTACAACGCCACATCCACCACTTGCCCGCGTCCGCGATTCATTTGCCGATGATAAATCGCCATCAGCGCGCCGATTACGCCATACATTGCCGCAATTGAATCGCCTATGCTAATTCCTACCCGCACCGGCGGCCGGTCAGGATAGCCGGTCAAAAATCGCATTCCTCCCATGGATTCACCGATGGCCCCGAATCCGGTCATGTCCCGGTACGGGCCGGTTTGCCCATAACCCGACAGCCTCACCATGACCAAACCGGGATTGATCGCGGAGAGGCTATCCCAGCCCAAACCCCATTTCTCCAAAGCGCCTGGGCGAAAATTTTCGACCACAATGTCCGTATCCTTTACCAGCTTGCGTACAATTTCCTGTCCTTGTTGCGATTTTAGATTTACCGTCAACGACTTCTTGTTGCGCGCCTGTAAAAACCACCAGAGTGAAGTTCCTTTATACAGCTTGCGCCATTGCCGGAGTGGGTCGCCGCCCTCGGGGGATTCAATCTTGATCACTTCAGCTCCAAATTCCGCGAGAATCCTTGCGCAAAATGGTCCGGCAATCAGCGTACCTAATTCAATGACTTTCAGACCCTTGAGAGGTGGGACATGTAACGGCATGGGATAACCTCGGTTAGCAGCAAGGTAATTATTATATTGGTATGTTGCCGCATTTTTTTATTTGCCAGGCACTACCGGAGCGTACTGCTGACGCATCAGCATCTGCTCCATCATCATCTGCATCGTGTCGAGGCGGCGCTGCATGAATTTTTCACGCTGCTGTTCAGTCATGCCGGCGGGTGATCCCTGACAGGGACTGGCTCCCATCATTCCGGGACCCATACCATATCCGGGCCCCGCTCCACCCATCATTCCAGGTCCCATTCCGGCACCGGGTCCCATTCCGCCCCTCATCATAGGGCCGCCGAATCCGCGCATCGCCTGCATATTTTGTTGCATAAGTTGCCAGTGTTCATTCAGTAATTTTTGGCGTTCGGCCGGGTCCGTTGTATTCTGAATTTGGGTCATCAGTCCGTACATTTTGGCCATGTTTCCCTGTATCTGCGCCCATTGCTTATTGCACCCGGCAGAACCAGAAGTCTGCGC
>DASPRE010000068.1:0-13122 GCA_035624615.1 Burkholderiales bacterium
TGGTGAATTACCTGGTGTATATGGCGGAACCGGCGAAGACGTTCCGGATAAAGTTGGGGATTTATGTGTTGTTTTTCCTGGCCATTGCATTTGTCCTGACTTACATGCTGAAAATAGAATTCTGGAAGGACGTTCATTAGAAACACCCTGTATTTGCGAAAAAGTTCTTCTCAACAATACTATTGGCGGTGACTGCCCCTATGATGACCTTATATTCCGGAACAACCTGCCTTTTCAGCCACCGCTGCCGTATCGTGCTTTACGAAAAAGGCATGGATTTTCAAATTGTGGACGTTGATCTTTACAACATGCCGGAGGATTTGGCGGTGATGAATCCATACAACCGCGTGCCGGTGCTGGTGGAGCGCGATTTGATACTTTACGAAGCCAATATTATAAACGAATACATTGATGACCGTTTTCCGCATCCGCAATTGATTCCTGCAGATCCAGTCATGCGCGCGCGGGCAAGATTATTCCTGTTCCGATTTGAACTCGAATTGTTTTCTCAGATAGATGCTATCGAGCAGGGCAGCCAGAAAACAGCGGACAAAGCGCGCTCGGCGATCCGCGACAACCTGATGCAGATCGCGCCGGTTTTTGCGAAACAGAAATATATGCTGGGCGAGGAATTTTCCATGCTCGATGTGGCAATCGCGCCGTTGCTTTGGCGTCTTGATCATTACGGCATACAGCTCGGTAAGCAGGCCGCACCGCTGATGAAATACGCCGAGCGGCTGTTCAGCCGGCCGGCTTTTATCGAAGCGCTCACCGCGCCAGAAAGAGTTATGCGCAAGTGAAACAGCTCTCCAGTAAACCTTACCTGCTTCGGGCATTATATGAGTGGTGCACCGATAGCGGCTTGACCCCGTTTTTATCGGTGCGCGTGAATGAGCGCACTCGCGTGCCGGCGGAATACGTGAAAAACGGCGAAATCGTCCTCAATATTAGCCAAGATGCAACGCGCAATCTTACCTTGGGTAATGACCTTATCCAATTTTCGGCGCGCTTTAACGGCGCATCACGCGAGCTGTCCATTCCTGTCGATACGGTCATCGGCATATTTGCCAGGGAAAACGGGCAAGGCCTGTTTTTCGACGATTTGCCAAGTGCGACACATCAGCACGACGACGATGGCAGTTTGTCACCTGCCGTTTCCAATGGGAAACCGCGCCTGCAAATCATCAAATGACTGCCGACTTTCGTAGTCAACCCGCCTTCGTTCCACTATAATCAAACGCACGCCGGCATAGCTCAGTTGGTAGAGCAGCTGATTTGTAATCAGTTGGTCGAGGGTTCGAGTCCTTTTGCCGGCACCAAATAAAGCAACGTGTTATGTCGCAAAAGCTCGCTGTAATAGACTCACGTAGATGTGATGTCGACGACCCACAAGAAAAATGATGCTCTAGAATGAGATTTGGAAACTAGGTTCATGTCGATAATCGAGTGGGCAGCTGTATTAATCTGCATCGGAATCATCGTAATTGTTTGGCAACTGAGCAACATTGCCACCCGCCTTTCTCACACGATGCAGATTCTACGTTCCCTTGATGCTGAAGTCTTCCACTTGGCTCAGGAGCAGAACCCAAACTACGGAATATGCGACAAATGTGGCCGCAGAGCAGTTGTAATGCACGTCGTTCCGAAAATCCGCGAAAGTAGAGCGGCCGGTTTAGAATATTTCTATTGCCAAAGTTGCTGGTGGATGTCCGAATCGGTACAAGTTGGCGACCCAAACAAGCATTATAAAGACCGGTCCTCGAAGCGAGACCAAACAGCCGCAACCATTGGTCCACGATAGCCACAAGGAGAACGTCTAGATTCTTATTACCCAGCGGTGCCCAAATTCGCCTTGGTCGGTGACCCACCGGAAACTCGAACTACGGGCTCAATTTGTGACGTAATTGTGCCGTAGCCATTCTTTTTGACATTGATTTTAGCTCCTGTGACATTGGAATTCGAGTCGGCAAGCGCCACAAGTGATTGATGTATAATAACCAGCAACATGCTGGCAAAATTTTGTAATCAGTTGGTCGAGGGTTCGAGTCCTTTTGCCGGCACCAAACTTCGTTTAATTTAAGAAAATGCCCGACAAGCTAACCGAAAACGCGTTGTACTACCATCGTTTCCCCATCCCCGGCAAATCTGAAGTCGTAGCCACCAAACCGCTTGCCACTCAGTCCGATCTGGCGCTCGCCTATTCGCCCGGTGTGGCCGCGCCCTGTCGTGAAATAGTCGATGATCCTAGCCAGGCATTTAACTACACCGGTCGCGGCAACTTGGTCGCAGTTGTTACTAATGGCACTGCGGTCCTTGGTCTTGGGCCAATCGGACCGCTTGCTGCAAAACCTGTGATGGAAGGGAAAGGGGCCCTGTTCAAGAAGTTTTCCGGTATCAACGTCTTCGACATTGAAATCAACGAGCGGGACCCGGACAAGCTGGTGGACATAATCGCCAGCCTGGAACCCACTTTCGGCGGCATCAACCTCGAAGACATCAAGGCACCTGAGTGTTTTGAGATCGAACGCAAGCTGAGAAACCGTCTTAAAATCCCGGTGTTTCACGACGATCAGCATGGCACTGCCATCATCGTAGGCGCGGCGGTTCTGAACGGATTGCGTGTGGTAGGAAAGGACATCGCCAAAGTCAAACTGGTGTGTTCCGGCGCAGGCGCCGCAGCGATTGCTTGCCTTGACCTTTTGGTGAGCCTGGGTTTGCGCAGGGAAAACATTATTGCGATTGATACTAAGGGTGTAGTGCATGAGGGGCGTGTCGAGGCGATTGACCCCAACAAAGCGCGCTACGCCGCAAAGACCGTCGCGCGCACCTTGGGAGACGCGATAGTTGGCGCCGACATTTTTCTCGGGCTCTCTGGTCCCGGAGTGTTAAAAGCAGATATGGTGAAGCAAATGGCGAATCAACCGCTGATTCTGGCGCTCGCCAATCCCGAGCCCGAGATCCGGCCGGAAATCGCCAAGGAAGCTCGCTCTGACGTAGTGATCGCCACCGGCCGTTCCGATTATCCGAATCAGGTCAACAATGTGCTGTGCTTTCCTTTCATTTTCCGGGGCGCTCTGGATGTCGGCGCCACGACCATCAACGAGGATATGAAACTCGCTACAGTGCACGCACTCGCCGATCTTGCGCATGCGGAACAGTCCGACATAGTGGCAACGGCCTACGGTGAACAGAACTTGAGTTTCGGGCCGGATTATCTTATCCCCAAACCATTTGATCCACGGCTAATCCTCAAGATTGCTCCTGCGGTTGCCAAGGCGGCTATGGACAGCGGCGTGGCCACGCGGCCCATCAAAGATTTCGGCGCTTACCGAGAACAACTTACCCAGTTTGTCTACCGTTCCGGGCTGATCATGAAGCCGGTTTTTGCAGTGGCCAAGAAATCGCCGAAGCGCCTGGTATACGCCGAAGGCGAAGACGACCGCGTGCTGCACGCCGTGCAACAGGTGGTCGACGAAGGGTTGGCGCTGCCCATCCTCGTGGGACGTCCCGCCGTGGTTAACGAGCGCATTCAAAAACTGGGCCTGCGAATTCGGCCAGGAGTTGATTTCGAGCTTGTCAATCCGGAAAACCCCCCGCAGTACCAGGAATACTGGAATACCTATTACAGGCTCATGCAGCGACATGGCGTATCCGTAGAATACGCGCGCCGCGAAGTACGCCGACGCACCACGTTGATCGGAGCATTGATGGTACGCATGGGCGCGGCAGACGCCATGTTGTGCGGGACCTTCGGTCACTACCAATTGCATCTTGATTTTGTGATGGACGTTCTCGGATTGCGCCCGGGTGTGCACAACGTTGCGGCGATGAACATGCTGCTTTATCCCAAGGGCACATTCTTCATCTGCGATACATACGTTACACCCGACCCGACCGCCGAGCAGATAGCAGAAATGACTACGCTTGCGGCGGAAGAAGTGCAGCGCTTTGGAATTACGCCAAAAGTGGCTTTGCTTTCCCATTCCAGTTTTGGCAGCGTTGACACGCCATCGTCTCGTAAAATGCGCGAGGCGCTCGCACTCTTGGAGAAGCTCGCGCCCAATCTTGAAGTCGATGGCGAAATGCACGGCGATGCTGCTTTATCGGAAGAAATCCGCAACGAAGTGTTTCCCAACTCGCGCCTCAAGGGCCGGGCAAATTTGCTCATTATGCCGACGCTGGATGCGGCGAATATCTCATTCAATCTGCTCAAAGTGCTGGGCGACGGCGTTACCGTAGGACCGATACTGCTTGGTTGCGCCAACCCGGTGCATATTCTTACCCCGACCGCTACAGTGCGGCGCATCGTCAACATGACCGCATTGGCGGTAGTGGATGCAAATGCGGAGCGCTTTGTGCAGACAACTCTCACCATTTAGTCCTGCCTTTCAAAAGGCACTTCGTGCGAAATCCCGGAAGCGGATAAGCGATTCACACTGCCAATGAAAATTCACGAGTATCAGGCAAAAGATATCCTGAGGAAATATGGTCTACCTACACCCAATGGAATTGCCTGTTTTTCAGTGGAAGAGGCGGTAAAAGCAGCGCGCGGCCTTGGCGGCAAATCGTGGGTGGTGAAAGCGCAAATTCACGCGGGCGGGCGCGGCAAAGGAGGCGGGGTGAAAGTTGCGAAATCGCTAGATGAAGTCAAACAGCATGCTGAACAGATTTTAGGGATGCGGCTGGTGACGCACCAGACGGGCCCCGAAGGAAGAATAGTCAGGCGTTTGCTCATCGAGGAGGGCGCGGATATTAAAAAAGAATTTTATATCGGTATGCTTGTGGACCGCGCCTCACAGCGTGTGGTAATGATCGCAAGCTCTGAAGGCGGGACCGAGATCGAGGAAATCGCAGCGTCCACGCCGGAGAAGATCCACAAAATTTTTATTGACCCCGGATTGGGATTGACCGACAAAGAGGCTGAAGATGTAGCGCGCAAAATTGGCATTCGCGAAACAGCCGTTCGGCAGGCGCGGGATTTTCTCAAAGGTCTATACAAGTCATTTGATGAAACCGATGCTTCTCTTGCAGAGATCAATCCGCTGGTACTGACCGGCGACGGCCAGGTGCTGGCTCTGGATGCGAAAATGAATTTCGATGACAATGCCCTGTATCGGCATCCCGACATCGTGGCAATGCGCGACCTCGATGAAGAAGACCCAGCCGAAATCGAAGCGTCAAAGTATGGCCTGTCCTACATTTCTCTGGACGGAAACATCGGCTGTCTGGTAAACGGCGCGGGTCTTGCCATGGCGACAATGGACATTACCAAGCTCTTCGGTGGTTCGCCTGCCAATTTTCTTGACGTCGGCGGCGGCGCTTCTACAGAAAAAGTGACCGAAGCGTTCAAAATTATGCTGAAAAATCCCAGAGTCAAAGCGGTTCTCGTCAACATTTTTGGCGGCATCATGAGGTGCGACGTAATTGCAGAAGGTATCGTCGCCGCAGTGAAACAGGTGCACCTTGATGTGCCTCTGGTGGTGCGCTTGGAAGGCACCAACGCGGATACTGGGAAGAAAATTCTTGCGGATTCTGGATTGTCCATCACCTCGGCAACCAATATGGCGGACGCGGCGCAAAAAGTTGTTGCTGCCGCTAATAGAATTTAACGGGACCCACTTTGTGTTTCAATGGGCAAGCGTTTTACCTCATGGCGATTTTAATAAACAAAAATACTTTGGTCATGACCCAAGGGATAACCGGCAAAACCGGCCAATTCCATACCCGCATGTGCCGTGATTACGCAAATGGCAAGAGCTGCTTCGTCGCCGGGGTGACTCCGGGTAAAGGCGGACAGGATTTCGAGGGTATCCCTGTTTTTAACACGGTGCGTGAAGCACGTGATAAAAGCGGCGCCACCGTTTCAGTGATTTATGTTCCTTCTCCGTTTGCAGCGGAGGCGATAAATGAAGCAGTGGAGGCAGAACTCGATTTGGTGATTTGCATCACAGAGGGCATACCGGTGCGCGACATGATCCGCACTCGCTACAAAATGCGGGACAAGAAAACCGTCCTCATCGGACCGAATTGCCCCGGCGTTATTACACCGGATGAAATAAAGATTGGCATCATGCCGGGACATATTCACAAGAAAGGCCGTATCGGCGTGGTCTCGCGCTCCGGTACGCTGACCTATGAAGCTGTGGGACAATTGATGGAGCAGGGGCTGGGACAATCGACCTGTGTCGGCATCGGCGGAGATCCGGTTAACGGCTTCAAACACATCGATGTCATGAAAATGTTCAATGAGGATCCGGATACTGACGCTGTAGTCATGGTAGGAGAAATCGGCGGTACCGACGAAGAAGATTGCGCTCGCTGGATTCGTGCCAACATGCAAAAACCGGTGGTTGGCTTTATTGCAGGAGTGACCGCGCCACCCGGGAAAAGAATGGGGCACGCGGGTGCGATTATTTCCGGAGGCAAAGGAACCGCCCAGGAAAAGTTGGCCGTGATGGAGGAATGCGGAATTAAAGTCACGCGCAATCCTGCGGAAATGGGCAAGCTGGTGAAATCGGTGCTTTGAGGACGAGTTTCGGTGGAGGCTAACATTTCGCGAAGCGCAATGTTATGCGGGAGTTAGCAGGCAATCGTGTTAGAATGGTGCCGAATTGATGGCACTTGCATCACGCGGGAATGAGCGAGTATTCAAAATACGTGCGCAAAAGAAGCTCAACCGTTTTCAATTCTTTTTTTGCACCAGTTGGATACCAGAACCTTGCGCGCCGCCGTTCTCTAATTGAGTGTGCGCGCAAGCTTTACGACCGGCATTGCAAGCTTGCACTAGGTTTCTTGTCGGTCTGCGTGTGCAGCTGCTGCAAACCGTCGCGAGCTGAAAAAAATTCGTATAGTTTTGACCACATCGCCTAAATTAATGGATGCGGATTAACTCCGGGCGGGAAATCCAAGCATTGCATCGAAAGGAGTTTTAATGGCGGGAAAGAAACCCGTTGGCAGTCGAGTGCAGCAACCGGGGGTGCGTGCTGCCCCCAAGGGTCGAATTGTAAATTCCGTCGCACTGGCGGAAGTGCAAGCGTTGCTCGGAAATGAACCGCGTGGCCGGGACCTGTTACTAGAACATTTGCATAAAATCCAGGATCGCTATGGCCATATTTCGTCCCGCCACATTGTGGCATTGGCATCGGAAATGAAATTGGCAACCACCGAGGTTTATGAGGTAGCGACGTTTTATCATCATTTCGATGTCATTAAAGAAGGAGAAGACGCACCGCCAGCATTGACCGTTCGCGTATGTGATTCACTTTCCTGTGAGTTGGCGGGGGCTCGGCAACTGATTTCTGATCTTAAGCGCGCTCTTGGTTCAGAAGTTAGAGTAATAACCGCACCCTGTGTCGGACGTTGTGAGCAGGCGCCGGTAGCGGTAGTGGGGCAAAACCCGGTTCAACACGCCGAAGCGAACGAAGTGCAATCCGTGGTAGCAGCCAAGGCTGCGCGAAGCGGCGTCCCCGCCTATATTGAGTACGATGAATACCGAAACCACGCTGGCTATCATTTGTTGAGCGATTGCGTAAACGGAAATCACGAACCCGATTCTGTGATCAAGATCATGGAAGATTCGGGATTGCGCGGTCTGGGAGGCGCGGGTTTTCCAGCCGGCCGCAAGTGGCGCATCGTCAGGGGCGAAACCGCACCGCGTCTGCTGGCAGTAAACATCGACGAGGGCGAGCCCGGCACGTTTAAGGATCGCTATTATCTGGAGAGAGATCCACATCGTTTCCTTGAAGGCATGCTAATTGCGGCGTGGGCAGTCGATGTTCGCGAAATCTATATTTATCTGCGCGACGAATACGCCGGCTGCCGCGAAATTCTTACCAAGGAACTCGGCAGTTTAACTGCAAATCCTCCATGCCAGCTGCCTAAAATTTATTTGCGGCGCGGGGCGGGCGCATATATTTGTGGCGAAGAGTCTGCGATGATTGAATCGATAGAAGGTAAGCGTGGTATGCCTCGATTGCGTCCGCCCTATGTTGCTCAAATTGGCCTGTTTAACCGGCCTACGCTTGAGCACAATATGGAAACACTTTATTGGGTTCGCGACATTCTGGAAAAAGGCGCCGAATGGTTTTCATCTCACGGTCGCCGTGGACGTAAAGGTTTGCGTTCATTCTCGGTATCAGGCCGCGTGCAAAAACCAGGTGTACATCTTGCGCCGGCCGGTATTACTGTGCGTGAGCTGATAGACGAATTCTGCGGTGGAATGCTGCGCGGCCACGAATTTTATGCTTATCTTCCGGGCGGGGCGTCGGGGGGTATTTTGCCGGCGTCCATGGGCGATCTCCCGATGGATTTCGATACACTCAACGAGTACGGTTGTTTTATCGGCTCGGCGGGAGTAATCATTTTGTCAGACAAGGATAGTGCGGTGGCGGCGGCGCGCAACGTCATGAAGTTCTTTTCTGATGAATCGTGCGGTCAGTGCACGCCATGTCGCGTCGGCACCGCAAAAGCCCTAAGGTTGATGGAACAGCCGAAATGGGACAAAACGCTGCTCGAGGAACTATCTACAGCAATGGCCGACGCTTCAATTTGCGGGCTTGGGCAGGCAGCCCCCAACCCGGTGCGCTGCGTGATTAAGTACTTTCCGCACGAAATTCAGTAAAGTAAGATGTACATTGAGTGTGGCGAGCATGCCACACTTTCAGCGAGGTAAATGATGAACGCTCCAGTGGGATTGTCCTTGAAACCGGTAGTAATCGAGTTCAGATTGAACGGCAAGGCCGTCACCGGCTTCAGCGATGAGCCCATTATTGAAACAGCCGGGCGTCATGGTGTGGAAATTCCGCGTCTTTGTTACAAGCCCGGTATGCGCCCAGACGGCAACTGCCGTGTCTGCATGGTGGAAATCAAGGGTGAACGAGTTTTGGCGCCTTCCTGCTGCCGTGCTCCCAATGAGGGCATGGAGGTATTTTCCGACAACCCGCGAGCCCGGGCGTCTCAGAAAATGGTGCTTGAATTGCTTCTTGCCGACATGCCGCTGCAATCCTATACCCTCAACTCCGAGCTTGACTTGTGGGCGAGGAAACTCAAGGTCGGAAAACCTCGGTTTGGCCAGCGCCGACAACCGGCCGCTGATCTTTCGCACCCCGCCATTGCAGTTAATCTCGATGCCTGCATCCAATGCACGCGCTGCGTGCGTGCCTGCCGCGAGGAACAGGTCAACGATGTCATTGGCTATGCGTTCCGTGGAGAGCATTCCAAGATTGTGTTCGACCTTGATGATCCGATGGGCCAGAGCACTTGCGTGGCGTGCGGGGAATGTGTGCAGGCCTGTCCTACCGGCGCGCTTATGCCGGCTAGGAGTGTTGGTTTGCTTTTGGCAGACAAAAGCGTGGATTCGGTTTGCCCTTACTGTGGCGTCGGTTGCCAGCTTACGTACCACGTCAGGGAGAACAGGATTCTTTACGTGCAAGGGCGCGATGGACCGGCGAATCACGGCCGGTTATGCGTGAAAGGTCGTTACGGCATCGACTATGTGAGTCATAAGCAGCGGCTAATCAAGCCGCTGATTCGCAAGCCGGGCATCCCCAAATCTGCAGATTTCTCGATGGATCCTCAGGACCCACTGGAAGTTTTCCGCGAAGCAAGCTGGGAAGAAGCACTCGATCTTGCGGCAGGCAATCTGAAAAAAATACGCGACCAATTTGGACCGCACTCACTAGCCGGCTTCGGTTCCGCCAAGGGCACGAACGAAGAGGCCTATTTATTCCAGAAATTGGTGCGCACCGGCTTCGGCAGCAATAATGTCGATCACTGCACCCGCCTGTGCCACGCCTCCAGTGTTGCTGCGCTGCTCGAAGGTATCGGCTCCGGTGCGGTGTCGAACCAAGTCAGTGATGTGCTAAAAGCGGAAGTGGTGTTTGTGATCGGGGCCAACCCCACGGTGAATCACCCAGTGGCGGCGACTTGGATCAAGAACGCGGTGAAAAAGGGGGCGAAACTAATAGTCGCCGACCCGCGGCGTTCGGATCTTGCGCGCCACGCGACTTACTTCTTGCAGTTCAAGGCTGACACCGATGTCGCACTCCTGAATGCCATGGTGCACACCATTATTCACGAAGGGCTGGCAAATCAGGAATTCATCAAGAACCGGACCAACGGTTTTGATGAACTGAAGAAAAACGTTGAAGGCTACAGCCCGGAAGCCATGGCCCCGATCTGTGGTGTTCCCGCACCAATGATTAAGGAAGTGGCTAGACTTTATGCGACTTCAAACGGCTCAATGATTTTCTGGGGCATGGGAATTTCGCAGCATGTGCACGGCACTGATAACGCTCGCTGCCTGATTGCGCTGGCAATGGTTACCGGCCAGGTGGGACGTCCTGGCACTGGGCTGCATCCCTTGCGCGGCCAGAACAATGTGCAAGGTGCTTCCGACTCCGGTTTGATTCCAATGGTGTATCCGGATTACCAGCCGGTGGACAATGAAACGTCACAAGCTGTGTTCGAAAAACTGTGGGAATCGAAACTCGATCCAAAACCCGGCCTTACGGTAGTGGAAATTATGAACGCCGCTTGCGCTGGAAAGATCCGCGGGATGTATATCATGGGAGAGAACCCCGCGATGTCGGACCCTGATCTCGGTCATGTGCGAGAAGCGCTGGCGAAGCTTGACTGGCTGGTTGTGCAGGAGATCTTCTTGACCGAAACAGGGTACCTCGCTGATGTCGTCCTCCCGGCCTCGGCATGGCCTGAAAAAACTGGAACAGTAACCAATACCGACCGTATGGTACAGCTCGGTCGGCAGGCATTAAATCTTCCAGGCGAGGCGAAGCACGACTTATGGATTATCCAGCAGATCGCCTGGCGCATGGGGCTCAAGTGGAATTATCCGGCGGGCCCTAAAGACGTATTCGATGAAATGCGCAAAGCAATGCCTTCGATAGCGGGCATCACGTGGGAGCGGCTTGAACGGGAGGGCTCGGTGACCTACCCCTGTGAGCACGAAGGAGATCCCGGTGAGCCGGTGGTGTTTACCGATCACTTTCCGACGGAAAACGGCCGGGGGCGGTTTGTGCCGGCGGACATCATTCCTGCCAACGAACGGCCGGATAGCGATTTTCCGCTGGTCTTGATTACCGGAAGGCAGCTTGAACACTGGCATACCGGCAGCATGACGCGTCGCGCAGGCGTGCTCGATGCTATTGAGCCCGAACCAGTGGCGTCGCTGCATCCTTTGGATTTGGAGGCAATTGGCGTGCAACCTGGGGAGGTGATTACTGTAGAATCAAGGCGCGGCCGAATTTCGCTCTATGCGCGCGCTGACGACGGCACCCCGCATGGCACAGTGTTTGTACCTTTTTGCTTCTACGAAGCAGCGGCAAATTTGCTGACTAATCCGGCGCTCGACCCTGTCGGGAAAATACCGGAATTCAAGTACTGTGCGGTCCGGGTAAAGCGCGGTGGTCGGAAACCTAAACACTCAAGTTTTGGCGGCGGACAAATACTGGCGGTATAAATCGCTGGTAATTCAATCCGGGTTAAGCTAACCGCAAACCGGCTGAATGGACCGTAAAACGCTCCGCAGGCCAAATTATGGTACGCGGATTGGGAGAGACGATCGTTGTTCAAAGAGGGGGATGCATTCATGCTGACCGATATTGAAATTGCGCAAAAAGCCAGAATGCAGCGCATTACTCAGCTGGCGAAGGAGAAACTTGGGATAGACGAAGAGCATCTCGAGCCTTATGGCCATTACAAGGCCAAGCTATCTCTGGATTTTGTTGATAGTCTTGCCAATAGGCCCGACGGCAAACTGATTCTGGTGACCGCCATAACCCCCACCCCGGCGGGCGAAGGCAAAACCACCACCACGGTAGGACTGTGCGATGCATTAAACCGCATTGGCAAAAAGTCTGTGCTGTGCATTCGCGAGCCAAGTCTCGGGCCCGTATTCGGCATCAAAGGCGGCGCTGCGGGCGGCGGCTACGCACAGGTGGTGCCGATGGAAGACATCAATTTGCATTTCACCGGTGACTTCAGCGCAGTCGGGCTCGCCAATAACCTGCTTGCCGCAGCGATAGATAACCACGTCCACCACGGCAACGGGCTCGGTTTGGATGTTCGGCGCATTACTTGGCGACGGGTGGTGGACATGAATGACCGGGCGTTGCGCGAGATCGTGGTGTCGCTTGGCGGAACCGCCAATGGTTTCCCGCGCCAGGACGGGTTTGACATCGTAGTGGCCTCCGAGGTCATGGCAATATTTTGTCTTGCCACTTCGCTTAAAGATCTAAAAAACCGCCTTGGAAACATCGTTGTTGGTTATACGCGCGAGCAAAAACCGGTGACAGCGCGCGAACTGAAGGTAGACGGTGCAATGACGGTGCTGCTCAAGGATGCACTGAAGCCGAACCTCGTGCAGACCCTGGAAAACAATCCGGCTTTCATCCACGGCGGGCCGTTTGCGAACATAGCACATGGCTGCAATTCAGTGATTGCCACCAAAACAGCGGTGAAGCTTGCAGATTACGTGGTGACCGAAGCCGGATTCGGCGCCGACTTGGGTGCAGAGAAATTCGTTGACATCAAGTGCCGCAAGGCGGGATTGCGTCCCTCCGCGGTGGTGCTGGTCGCCACCCTGCGCGCGCTCAAATATCACGGTGGAGTGGATCTGAAGGAAATCAACAAGGAGAACCTTCCAGCACTGGAAAAAGGGATCGCCAACCTAGAGCGCCATGTCAGTAACGTGCGCAATCACTTCGGCATGCCGTGTATCGTCTCACTGAATCATTTCACTTTCGATACCGAGGCGGAGATCGCGCTCCTAAGAAAAAAAATGGCAGGAAGTCAAACGCCGGTAGTGCTCGCAAGACACTGGGCAGAAGGTGGCAAGGGTGCTGAGGAGCTGGCGCGCACTGTGGTAAACACTGTTGACAAGGCACCTGCGGGCTGCAAATTTGTATACGAAGGATCGGCGTCTCTCTGGGACAAGATGAAGGCCATCGCCACCAAGATTTACGGCGCGGCCGATATTACTGCGGACGCCAAAGTGCGTGCGCAAATCCAGAAGCTGCAGGAAGACGGCTACGGCCATTATCCAGTGTGCGTGGCCAAGACCCAGTACTCCTTCTCAGCCGACGCCGGATTGCGCGGTGCGCCTTC
>DASPRE010000070.1:0-3666 GCA_035624615.1 Burkholderiales bacterium
GTTTTTCGCCATGGTGCCAGCGGTTGGCGCTGCGCGCTGGCCGTGTTCGGACTGGTCCTTTGTTTATCCGGCTGCGCCGCATTCCGGAGCTACGACACTGAGTTGCGCAATACCCTTGACAGAACGTCCGGCGGCAATGTGGACGACGCCATCAAGGTTCTGAATTCAAACAATCGTGGCATAAATAAGGATCTCCTCTACTACCTCGAGCTCGGAATGTTGCAGCGTCTTGGTGACCGCTACCCGGACAGCCAGAAGTCCTGGATGACGGCGAATACCTATGTGCAGGCCTGGGAAGACACGGCTCAAACCAATCCCCTTACGCTGTTTCGGGGCGCAGCAAGCTATCTGATCAACGACAAGGTGCGGCCGTACGAAGGCCATGACTACGAGAAAGTGATGCTCCTCACATATATCACGCTCAATTTTCTGGCCATGGGAGACTACGAAAACGCTCGCGTGGCAATTAAGCAAACGCACGAGCTCGAAGCCGTAATTGCAAACCTACGCAGCAAGGAGGTCCTCTCGGTTGAGCAAGACGCCTTAAGGCGGGGTGCCCAAACCAGCTTCAGGGAACTGAACGGATATCCCGTCGAGACAATTGACAACCCCGCCGTGAACGCCTTAAAGAACAGTTACCAAAGCGCACTTGCGCATTATCTTGCGGGTTTTATCTACGAGTCACTTGACGAACCGAGCCTGGCCGCACCCGGTTACAGGCTTGCGAATGAACTGCAGCCCAACCAGCCGCTGCTGGAAGAGGCGCTGCGCGGTCTGGACTTGCGCGTGGGCGCACCTGACGACGGGCTTACCGATGTGCTTTTCGTTATCGGATCTGGCACTGCTCCCGCCCTGCAGTCGCGTCAATTCAGGCTGCCTATCTCAGTAAATAACACGCTTATTTTTATTCCGGTCTCATTTCCCGTATTGGTGTCAACCTCATCGCCCTACCTGCCGGGCCAGCTTAAGATCGATGACGGACAGACGCTGACCGTGGCGCCGATAACCAGCATTAACCTAATGGCGCGCCGAGCGCTCAAGGACGACATGCCCGGCATCATACTGCGCGCCACGATCCGCTCCACCGCCAAGGCTGTGGCCCAATACCAGATGCAGCACCAGGCCCAGAAACAAAAGGATAGTGGCACTCAACTAATCGAAATGACTGCCGCTCTGGCGCTCGCCTTGGGCTCGGTGCTGACTGAATCGGCGGACGAGCGGACTTGGCGTACCCTTCCTTCGGAAATTGCCATTGCTCGTGGGCGGCTTTCGGCCGGTACGCATACTGTCAGGCTCCAAACCTTGGAAGGCGAACGCAGCGTGCGGCTTGAGGTATCCGGACGTTACTCCGTGGTAGACTTACGTTTACTGCGACATCAGCTCTTTGTGCAGCCTCCGGTAGCGGCCCATGGGGGCGGTGGGGAACCCTCTGCCGCAGGGGCCGCGGCGGCGCTGTCAACGGGGAGTGGGCAAGGAACGTTGGAGCAGCAAACCCATACCATGGAGGGCCCAAAATGAACCGGACTTGGATGATCATTGCACTGGTGACAGCCGCGTTAGCTGCCGGCTGCGCCACCAAGAAGGGTTTCGAAAAACCCGGCTTTGCCTTCGGTTGCCCGATCGGCGATGCCAAGGTCAGCTCGATGGAAGATCTTGAAAAGCTCAAAATCATGACAGAAGGGAGGCGCACCACTATCATCGCGACCGACATGCGTTGCACGATGACCGGTGATTTGCTAAGAGTTGACGTCAGCCTGAACAACGATAGCTCCCATGTCAAGCGTGTCGCCTATAAATTCCGCTGGATTGACCAGGAGGGCATGCGCGCTTGGGAGGAAGAAGTTTGGAAGCCGCTGTTGTTGTACGAGAACAGCAACATTCCGGTCAGCGCAGTAGCACCCACGAACAAAGCGGTCGATTTTCGCCTGATCTTGATGGGCCAGGAGTAGCGTTGGGTGGCGCAGGAGTCGAAGCGTTGGCTCGGACTGCGGGCTTGCTTTTTGAAAGGAGAATATATGATTGATCTAAGCCACACCCGCCGCCTAGCGGTGTTGCTTGCTGCAGTAGCGTTCACCGCTGGCTGCGCCCAGGAAAAGACCCGCTACGGCGAAGAGAAGGGTATAGAAACCGTCACCAACCAGTTCAGCTCCACCGATCTGCAAATGATCGCCGAATCAATGACGCGCTCCATGCTGCAGGCCCCGGTCATCGTCGGCGGCAACTTGCCCATTGTGACGGTGCAAGAGGTTAAGAACAAGACTAGCGAGTACATCGACACTCGCGCCATTACGGACAGCATCCGCGCGGAACTGCAAAAAAGCGGGAAGGTGCGTTTCGCCGTAGACCAAGCCGCGATGCAACAGCAGGTCCAGGAGTTGGAGCGTCAGCAGAGCGAGCTCTACGAGCCGGAGCAGGCAGCTGAAAAAGGCCGGATGGTTGGCGCCCAGTACCGCATGGAGGGCAACATTGTCTCGATCGTGAAGCAAACGAAGGACGTGAAGGACGTCTTTTACAAATTTAACCTGCAGCTATGGAACATACGTAATGGGCTGCTCGAGTGGTCCGACGAAAAGGAAATCCGCAAGACCACAACCAAGGGCTGAACGCGCCAGCGTTTGCTTTTCTTTGTAAGTTTATTGTCAGCTTATACCTGACAGAGCGCATCTTGTCATTTAGATTCGCTGTTAGAACCTGCTGCCCCGACCTCTTGGGAACGCCTAAGAGAATTATCGATAATTATCGATCAAACCGCGACGCGGTGTTACTGCTTTAGCGATGCTGTGTCAATGATGAAGCGGTACTTAATATCGCTTTTCAGCCTGCGTTCGTAGGCTTCGTTGATTTTCTGCATCGGGATCATTTCGATCTCTGAGACGATGTTGTGCTTGGCGCAGAAGTCAAGCATGTCTTGTGTCTCACGGATCCGGCCGATGAACGAACCGGCAAATTGCCGACGCCTGGTCAGGAGACTGGCGATGCTGGGCGAGGGGTGCGGATGAGCGGGTGCGCCGACCAGGCACATGGTGCCGTCTCGCTTGAGCAACTCAAGATAGGCATCGAGGTTGTGCGACACGGCCACGGTGTTGAGTATGAATTTGAAACTGTTCGAGTGCTTTTTCATCTCGCCAGGATTTTTTGAGATGACTACCTCATCGGCACCCAAGCGTCTGGCGTCCTGTATCTTTACGGGGGATGTTGTAAACAGCACCACATTTGCGCGGAATTCATGAGCGAGCTTCACGCCCATGTGGCCCAATCCGCCGAGTCCGACGATGCCAACTTTGTCACCCGCGCCTATCTTCCAATGGCGGAGCGGAGAGTAACTGGTGATGCCCGCGCAAAGTAGCAGCGCAGCGGCAGCGGAATCAAGTTTTTCAGACAAGTGCAGCACGAAATTCTCTTCCACTACAATCTGAGTGGAATATCCGCCATAAGTCATCTTGCCGGTATGTTGGTCCGGGCTGTTGTAGGTAAATGTAGCACCGTTTTGGCAGTACTGCTCCAACTTCTCACGGCAATCGGCGCAGGTGCGGCAGGAATCGACCATCCAGCCGACAGCCGCCAGATCTCCCGCCTTGAAACTCTTGACCTTGTTTCCGATATTTACTACCCGGCCGACGATTTCGTGTCCTGGAACTAACGGAAACACGGTCTCTTTCCACTCAT
>DASPRE010000001.1:0-22045 GCA_035624615.1 Burkholderiales bacterium
AAGGAAAATTTGCACTCAATTACAGCTGTAACGATGCGCTAGAAATGGAGCGAGAGGCGTACGATGTTCAGTCCCGTTTTCTGGTGGCCCACGGCATATATCGGGTGGTCGGAAGCGCAATGTACGATGCAACGTGCAGCCCGTGATCTCGCAAGCACATAACCAAGTAACCTCCTAATTTAATCCAGCACACGCTCTAATCTTTGACACTCTTCTTCGCTTCAATAAGGGTGCTAATTAGATCCATGGGCAGCGGAAACACGATGGTGGTATTTTTATCCGAGCCAATCACCGTCAGCGTTTCCAGATATCGCAACTGGATTGCCAGCGGCTGCTGAGCCAGTATCTTGGCTGCTTCAAACAGTTTTTCAGAAGCCTGCAATTCGCCTTCAGCGTGAATAACTTTTGCGCGCCGTTCTCGTTCTGCTTCCGCCTGGCGGGCAATCGCCCGGATCATGGATTCATTGATATCGATTTGCTTGATTTCGACGTTTGAAACCTTGATTCCCCACGCGTCAGTATGCGCATCGAGAGTGGTTTGAATATCCAGATTGAGCTTTTCGCGCTCAGCCAGCATTTCATCCAGCATGTGCTTGCCTAGCACCGAACGCAGAGTGGTCTGAGCAAGTTGGCTGGTCGCAAGCAGAAAATTTTCCACCTGGATAATTGCTTTTTGAGGGTCCACTACTCGGTAAAACACTACCGCGTTGACCTTGACCGAAACGTTGTCGCGGGATATCACGTCCTGACTCGGCACATCCAGCACCACGGTGCGCAAGCTTACCCGTACCATCTGCTGGATTCCTGGGATGACGAGGATCAATCCAGGACCTTTTACTTTCCAGAACCGTCCAAGTAGAAAAATTACTCCGCGTTCGTATTCCCGCAACACCCGGAGTGCGGAAAATGCCAGCACGACAACGACAACCAATACGCCGAAGCTGAAATTAAAAGCCATTACGTTTCTCCTTTGTCGGGTAAAAATTCAGGTACGACATCGAGGGTTAATCCATCTACTTTTACGACCCGGATTCTTTGCCCACGGCGCAATCTGGCAGTGCTCCTCACATGCCAATTTTCGCCATGCACTCTTGCCCAGCCTACTCCTTCGAAATCCTCAGTCACTTCCCCGGTGCTGCCTATGAGCTCTTCTCGGCCGCTGACTACGGGACGATCGCGGGCTCTGATGACCATTCCCATTATAAAAATAAGAAACAGCGCACTCGTCGCGCCGATCCCGAGTATTAGCGGCAAGGGAATCCCGTATCCCGACACACCGGTGTCGATGAGTATTACCGACCCGATGACAAAGGCAACCACGCCACCTAATCCGAGCGAACCATAGGCGGGGAAATAGGCCTCGGCGATCATGAAAGCAATTCCTAACATTATCAATACCAGACCGGCATAATTCACCGGCAGCAATTGAAAGGCGTACAGGCCGAGAATCAGACAGATCAACCCCGCAACGCCTGGCAGTACGTAACCTGGGTTGGAAAATTCAAAAAACAGGCCATAGATTCCAATCAGCATCAAGATATAGGCGACACTCGGATCGGTAATTATGGCGAGCAACCGGCTGCGCCAGTCCTGCTCAAAGGTCAAAATCCCGGAGCTCTCCGTATTTAGCTTTCGCTCCTGTCCCAAGACATTGAGCTTGCGCCCGTTAAGATCCTTCAGCAAGTGGGGCACATCATCTGCAATCAGGTCTATTACGCCGAGCTTCAGCGCTTCATCCGCTGATAGACTTACCGCTTCACGCACCGCCTTCTCTGCCCATTCCGCGTTTCGCCCGTGCATTTGCGCCAATCCGCGAATATAAGCTGCGGCATCCTGGACCTGCTTGCGGCTCAGCGTGTCTAAACCATCGTTTGTCTGTGGCTTGCGGCTATTTTCCGGTTTTCCAGGGTTTTGTTTGTTTTCAGGCTCGGGGGTTTCAGGCCCGTGGGTACCTGGGATGCCACCGATTTGCACGGGTGTCGCCGCACCCAGATTGGTAGCGGGCGCCATCGCGGCGACATGGCTTGCATAAAGAATGTAGGTGCCTGCGCTGGCGGCACGGGCTCCGCTGGGTGCTACAAAAGCCGCAATGGGTATTGGCGAAGCAAGAATGTCCTTAATCATAGTGCGCATGGAAGTATCCAGGCCACCCGGCGTGTCCATTTGAAGTACCACCATTTGCGCATGCTGCGCGGCTGCCAGTTCCAGACCGCGATGGAAGTAATCTGCCGTAGCCGGTCCGATAGCGCCGTTTACTGAAAGAACGACAACGGGCTGTGACTCGACGGCAGCGACTGACCCGGGCAAGGCCAACAACAAAATGATCAGCAAGAACCGCATTTTGACGAAAGAAATTACCAGCGAACCATATATGGTAACTATAGCTCGTTTGGAAAAACCAGATGACATGCAAAAGAAAAATGCTGTACGGTGCCTGTACATGACCGGGCTTGATATCAAGAACAATAAACTTAATCCCGGCAAGATGAAGAGTTGGGGGAAGCCGGGTTGGGAGGTTACGACCTGCGCTTATATCTGCTGCGCTTGGTTTCGGGTTTTATTTTCCTATTGCGGTTTTATTAAGCGATACGCTTCTCGTGTAAAATTTTTCCACTGAACGGCTTATCCCGTCTTTATCCAAACCTGCATCCACGAGCATATCTTCGCGCGAACCGTGCTCTATAAAGCGGTCGGGAAGCCCGAGATTGAGAATCGGAATTTGTACTCCATGCGCGACAAGGCATTCATTGACAGCACTTCCTGCTCCGCCTGGAATCACGTTCTCTTCTATGGTCACCAAACAATCGTGCGTATTGGCGAGCTTGAGTATCATCTCCTCGTCAAGGGGTTTGACGAAACGCATGTTGACCACTGTGGCATCGAATTTCTCAGCAATTTGGGCAGCGGGCGTTACCATGGTCCCAAAAGCGAGCAGCGCCAGTTTTCTCCCCTGGCGTCGTAACTCTGCACGGCCAACGGGCAATGCTATCATTTCTTGTTGTACCGCTATACCGGGGCCATTGCCGCGCGGGTAACGCACCGCGGCGGGCTGGTCCAGCCGGAATCCGGTGTAGAGCATTTGCCGGCATTCGTTTTCGTCGGCAGGCGCCATGACCACCATGTTGGGCAGGCAGCGCAGATAGGTGAAATCATAACTGCCATTATGGGTCGGCCCGTCAGGCCCAACTACGCCAGCGCGATCAATGGCAAATAACACAGGCAATCGCTGAATAACGACGTCATGAATAACCTGGTCGTAGGCGCGTTGCAGGAAAGTTGAATAGATCGCCACAACAGGTTTCAAGCCATCGCAAGCCATACCAGCCGCGATAGTGACACTGTGTTGCTCGGCAATTCCGACATCGAAATAACGGTCAGGATATAGCTCGGAAAATTTTACCAATCCCGAGCCTTCGCACATCGCTGGTGTAACGCCGACCAGCCGTTCGTCCAACGCTGCCATATCGCACAGCCATTCGCCAAACACTTGCGTGTAAGTGAGACCGCCTGGTTTGGATTTTGAAGAAACTATGCCAACCTTGGGATCGAACTTGGCGACCCCGTGGTATTTCACCGGGTCGGCTTCCGCAGGCGCATAGCCCTTGCCTTTGGTGGTGACCACGTGCAACAGCCGTGGTCCTTTAAGATCACGCAAATTCTTGAGAATTTTAACCAGTGTCGGAATATCGTGGCCGCTGATTGGACCAATATAGTTGAATCCGAGTTCCTCGAAAAACGTTCCGGGTCCAGGGGTGACCATTCCTTTCACGTGTTTTTCGGTGCGCAGCGCCAGGTCCCACATTGCCGGAATTTTGGCCAGAACTTTTCGTCCGCCTTCATGAATAGTGGTGTAAAACTTGCCGGATAGCAGCCGCGCTAGATAACTGGACAGCGCACCGACGTTCGGTGATATTGACATGTCGTTGTCGTTGAGTATCACAAGCAGGTCAACATCTTTCAGGCCGCCTGCATGATCCAGCGCTTCGTATGCGAGTCCTGCAGTCATACCGCCGTCTCCGATTATTGCTATGGCTTTACGGTCGCAGTTCTGTTTTGCCGCGGCAATCGCCATGCCCAGCGCCGCGCTTATAGAAGTGCTCGAATGCCCAGCACCAAAACAATCGTATGGACTTTCTTCACGTTTTAAAAACGGCGCCAACCCGCCTTTTTGCCGAATGGTACCTATGCGGTCCCTTCGCCCTGTAACAATCTTGTGTGGATAGCATTGGTGCCCCACATCCCAAACCAAACGGTCTTCCGGCGTGTTAAAAACGTAATGCAGCGCAACGGTAAGCTCGACCGTACCCAGCCCTGCAGCAAAATGACCGCCGCATCCCGAAACCGAGTGAATGAGGTAATTGCGCAACTCATCGGCGAGCGGCACCAGTTGATCTTCGGGAAGCGCGCGCAAATCCTCCGGAGAGCCGATGGTTGCGAGAATCGGATATTCTGAAGTTAACGACACTATGTCGCCTCTATCCCCTTACTGACTATGAACATCATACTGCATTGCGAGTTTCTGCATTGCTGCAGCGCTAGCAACAAGCTCTTTTCTTTAAGTATTTTTCCTTGACAGCGCCTTTGGAGGGTACGTATTATATGCCACCGTTTGTCGCGTGCCAACCATAGGAGTTTCAAAAATATACTGCATTTGTGAACATTCTGCTCCTAGCTACGGACCCCGTGATATGATACTTACGTTTTTTGCTGAAAAATATCCGTCGCTGTTAGCGGATTGTGCGGCAACGTGCAAGATCAAACTTTCCGGATCAGAAGTTTGACCGCCGAACTTATTTCACCGCAATAATGTCATTACGAAGTCTGCGGTCAAAACATACCCTAATTGCGCAAGGAGAAAAATAGATGGAAGTAGTGTTAGCTCAGCCAAGAGGTTTTTGCGCCGGAGTAGTACGGGCGATAGAAATCGTGGAGCTCGCGCTAGACATCTACGGTCCGCCGGTCTACGTATTCCATGAAATCGTGCACAATAGGCATGTTGTTGAGGACCTGCAAACGCGCGGCGCGGTATTTATCGAGGACTTGGACGCGGTACCGACGGGTTCGGTTACGATATTCAGTGCCCACGGAGTTTCCACAGCGGTCGTTGATCAAGCCAAGCGAAGAAAACTGCAGGTGATTGACGCAACTTGCCCGCTGGTCACCAAAGTGCACCTGCAAGCGCAGCAATACAGCCGCCGTGGATACGAAACCATTATCATCGGACATATTGGGCACGAAGAAGTGGAAGGCACGATGGGCTCAGTTGAGGGTCCGGTTTATGTAGTTTCCACGACCGGGGACGTCGCCGCGCTCGAGGTGAAAAATCCCGACAAGCTCGCTTACGTCACACAGACGACACTCAGTATAGACGACACGCGGGACGTGATTGACGCCCTGAAGCAACGCTTTCCCACTATACAGGGCCCGGAACTCGATGACATTTGCTACGCGACCCAAAACCGCCAGAATGCGGTAAAAGCGCTTGCCGACGAAGTGAATTTGCTCCTTGTGGTCGGCGCGCGAAACAGCTCGAACTCAAACCGATTGCGCGAGGTCGGCAAACAACACGGTGTGCCTGCTTTTTTGATTCAGGACGAAACCGAACTCGACAAGTCCTGGTTTGAAAACATAAAGAAGGTTGGTATTACTTCGGGTGCATCGACTCCCGAAGTGCTGGTGCAAAGAGTGCTGGACAAACTGCGTAGCTTCGGGGTGAATGTCACGCGCGAACTCGATGGCATACGCGAAACCACCACTTTTCGCCTGCCTAAGTCGCTGACGCTCAAAAAAGCTGAACAAACGAAGACCGGACCGGTCGCGAAGGTTAATGCCTAGGACCCAAAGATGAGCATTCCATTAGTTCAACAATATCGTATTGCAAAATATGTGATCAGCCAGAAACTGCGCGGTGCGAAGCGCTACCCGGTGGTGCTGATGCTGGAGCCGCTATTCCGCTGCAATCTGGCTTGCGCTGGTTGCGGCAAGATAGATCATCCGGAGGAAATACTCAATAAACGCCTAACCTTGGAAGAATGCCTCGCTGCGGTGGATGAATGCGACGCGCCGGTCGTTTCGATTCCCGGGGGCGAGCCTTTGATACACAAAGACATAGTCAAAATCGTCGAAGGTATCGTTGCTCGCAAGAAGTTCGTTTATCTATGCACCAACGCGTTGTTGCTCAAAAAACGTCTTAACGACTTTACTCCTTCGCCTTATCTTACGTTCTCTATACACCTTGATGGGCTGCGTGAGCGACACGACGCTTCGGTGTGCCAGGAAGGGGTGTTTGACAAGGCAATTGAGGTGACAAAACTTGCCCTGCAGCGGGGTTTCCGGGTGACGGCGAACTGCACGGTATTCCAGGGTGAAAGCGCGGACGAAATCGCTGCATTCATGGATTACTGTATGGAGCTCGGCGTGGAGAGCGTGACCATCTCTCCGGGTTATAGCTATCAGCATGCTCCGCAGCAAGAAATATTTCTGCGAAGAGCCGCGAGCAAGCAGTTGTTCCGCGAAGTATTCAAACTCGGAAAGGGCCGCAAGTGGCGCTTCAATCAGTCGAGCATGTTTCTCGATTTTTTGGCGGGAAACCAGGCTTATCAATGCACCCCTTGGGGCAACCCGACCCGCAATGTCTTCGGTTGGCAGAAGCCGTGCTATTTGCTTGTGGACGAGGGTTATGCCTCCAGTTTCAAGGAACTGATGGAAACCACCCAATGGGAAGCGTATGGTAACGGTCGAAATCCGAAATGCGCCGACTGCATGGTGCATTGCGGTTACGAACCTACCGCGATAAACGATACGTTTGCTCGACCACTAAAAGCACTTAGTGTTTTCCTGCGTGGCCCAAGAACTGACGGGCCTTTTGCACCCGAACTGCCCGTTAGCTACCCCGATCCGGCCGAGAACTTTATCCCGATCAAGGTCAACAAGCATTATTAGACGGGCATGCCTTGCTCTACGGCATGGTCACAGGCTGATGGTTTTCCATGACTGGGATGCTGGTAACGGATTTAGTCGCGGTCTCTGTCCTGATATGGCTGGCGGTCTTGCTCATACCGTGGCGTCCTTGGTTGTCTCAGCCGTTTCTCGACGCACAATCCCGCGACTGCGATTTGAGCGGTGTCACTGCTCTCATACCGGCCCGCAATGAAGCAGCGGTCATCTCGAGAACGCTTGCTGCGTTAAATGCCCAAGGCCGCAATTTATGCGTGGTGGTAGTGGACGACCAATCTGCGGATGGTACAGCAGAGCTCGCGCAAAAAGCCCGCGCTGAAAGACTTACAGTAATTGCCGGCGCACCATTACCGTCAGGTTGGAACGGCAAGCTCTGGGCGCTTGAACAGGGGCGGCAGCACGTGAAGACCCCGCTGGTGCTGCTCATGGATGCCGATATCGAATTCAATCCCGGCATCATTTGCTGCTTGCGGGACCATATGCAACGGAATAATGTGGCATTCATATCGCTGATGGCGGCGCCAATGATGAGCAATTTTTGGGAAAAGCTGCTGATGCCCGCTTTTGTATATTTTTTTAAACTACTTTACCCGTTTCATCTGTCGAATTCGGAGAAAAGTAAAGTGGCTGCGGCGGCGGGCGGCTGCATCTTGATGGAATCCCGCTTGCTGGATGAAATCGGCGGATTTGCCGCGCTCAAGGACGAATTGATAGATGATTGCAGTCTGGCAAGGCGCGTCAAGTCAAAAGGGCATAAGACATGGATCGGATTGACGCATTCGGTGCGCAGCATTCGTCCTTATCAGCAACTTAGGCAGATTTGGAATATGGTGGCCCGCACCGCTTTTACGCAACTGCGTTACTCATTCGCGCTGCTGTTGGCCTGCACCGCAATCATGGCCTTTGCATTTGACGTCCCGGTTGCAGAATTGTTCTTCAAAATCTCAGGCGCTTGGTATTTGGCATTGACTGCTTGCGTCGCCATGGCGCTGTCCTATATTCCGACGCTCAAGTTTTACGGCCGATCGCCAGCATGGGTTTTGAGCTTGCCGCTCGTTGGGATGTTTTATCTGGTCATGACCTGGAGTTCTGCACTGCATTATTTTCGCGGTGAGCGCGCACGCTGGAAAGACCGCAGTTATCAGGCGCGCGCACGAAACGTACACTTGGCTTTACTACTGTTGTTGCAAAGTTTCGCTGCCGGCTTGTTGATGGTGGCCTCGGCGGCGCCACTTCAAGCGGCGCCCACCGAGAGCGCAGCTGCAGTGGTGGAACGTTTTCAAGGCGCGCTGATTTCGGTGATGAAGGATGCAAAGAAACTCGGTTACGAAGGGCGTTATAAACGCCTCGCTCCCGCAGTTGAGGAAAGCCATGATCTTGCCGGCATTGCGCAATTTGCGGCGGGCCGCTATTGGGACAAGCTCAGCGAGCAGCAGAAAAAAACCTACGTGGACACGTTCGCCAAATTGAGCATTGCAACCTATGCTTACCGCTTCGACGATTACTCGGGAGAGGGTTTCAAGACAGTTTCCGCAGAATCCACCGCCAGTGGCGATGAGGTGATCCATACCGTGCTTACCGCCCCGAATGCTGAAGACGTGCATTTCGATTATATTCTGCGTCGCAAAGACGGGGTTTGGCGTATCATTAATATCATTGTTGATGGCGTAAGTGATTTGGCAATCAAGCGTTCCGAGTACACTAAAATTATTCGCGACCAAGGAGGGGACGTGCTGATAGCCAAGTTGCAGGGACAGATCACACAGTATTCAAATCCGGCAAGTTCGAAAGAAAAATAATGCCGCCGGCGAGTCACCGCCGTTTTTGCGGTTTTGTCAGCTAACTGATAAGAACAGATGAAATATCATCAGCCGCAGACTTGCACAAAAATCAACAGAAAAAAGGTAACCATTGTGCTGCTCATGGTGGCGAACTGGCTCTTCTCAGGTTGTGCCAGCACTCCCAAGGAAGAAGGTCCCTACGATCCATATGAGAAAGTGAACCGGAAAATTTATGCCTTCAACGATGCGCTGGATCGGAATATCCTCAAGCCTGTTGCCGATGCTTATGTGAAAGTCACACCTGAACCGGCAAGAAACTCGGTTTCCAATTTTTTCGATAACATTGGATATCTTAATACCATCATCAACGATTTTTTCCAGGGCAAGTTCAAGCAAGGCGTCGCCGATTTTTCGCGTTTCCTCATTAACAGCACCGTCGGTTCGTTGGGGCTGGTGGATGTAGCGAGCAAGGTGGGATTAAAGGCGCATGAGGAAGATTTAGGGCAAACGCTGGCGGTGTACGGCACCCCTCAGGGACCTTATCTGGTCATACCGCTGCTCGGCCCGAACACTGCGCGCGACGCCCCCGATCTGGCTACGAGCACGTTTACCAGCGGTATGTACTATATCGGCCAAGCCGCCGGGCTCGTGGTGAGCTTGCCTCTGGGCGCGCTGCAGTTTGTTGATAAGCGAGCCCGTGCTTCAAGCGCTCTGAAAGTCGTCGATGAAGCAGCGCTTGACCGGTATATTTTCATACGTGACGCTTACCTGCAGCATCGTGAATACCTGATTTACGATGGGCATCCGCCGCAGCCGAAATATGAGGACGAAGGAGATGATCAAACTCCTGGCGAGGCGCCCAAAACAAAAGAACAGCCAAGCGGGGGGACAGCGACTCCGGCGCCGAAAGCAAAAGAAGAGGGGAGCACAGCACCGCCGGCTCAGACCCCGGAATAAAAACGCGCTCATCAACGCCAGTAAGCATATTGTCTTAGGCAAGCCCCTGGTTGCAAAGAGCGGTCTCGATTCCAGATAATACCTTCTCCTGTCATGACGGCGCCAGGCAGAAAAAAATATCGATCAGACAGGAGTGTTTTATGGTGCGCAGGATGTGGCAACGGGTGAGGGACGATGCATCAGCCGAAAGCAATTTCAATTTTCGCTTTTAGCTCGATTGGCTCTAATCCACAGGCGCCCGCTCTCCTGCATTTGCCATCCAAGGAGCGTGGGAATTCCGAGCAGCAGATCGCGCGCGCGTTTCACCAGTGACAGAGCCAATCCCATTTCCGGAGTGAGACCAAACATTTGGACCAGCAGCATGTAAGTCCCTTCCTGCACGCCGAGCGCGCCAGGGACCATGAACGCCGCGCTTTTAACAGCGTGACTCAGACTTTCAAGAATCAGGGCTTCGAGGAAAGTCACCGGGCTGCCCATGAAATAAAGCGCCAGCCACACTTCGCCAGCGCTGATGATCCACGAGAAGAGATGGGTTAGGCCGGCGGCGAGAAGTGCGCGGCGCTCGCGGTAGAGTTTCTGGATTGTGTCGTGCACGTTGCCTATCCTTCCCAAGGAAAGCCAATCCCACTTTTCGGCGATCTTCTCGATGAAATCTTCCAGAAACTTAAACATGCCATGGTGCTGGGCCATGACGAAACCACCCAAAGCGAGCGCCCCCACAGCAAGGCCGGCTGCGGTCCAGCGCACCGTCTCCTCCGAGCCGCCAATCAGTACCAGCAGCACCAATCCAAGCAGCGTGAAAAAGAATTGCGCGACGGCTTCGAGCGTTAGGTCTACTATCACGCTGGCGCCGGCGATTCCGGCCACGGCACCGCGGAAGGTCAAGATTCTCGCGCCGACGAGTTCCCCTCCCACTTGCATTACCGGTAGCAGACTGCCAACGGCCTCGCGCACCAAGCGCGCCCAAATAAACACCGGCAGCGGTTTGCGCCAGGTGTTGCGCACCACCCTGCGCCACGCCAGCGACGAGAACGTCAACGGTATGAGATGATATGCGCCGACCACCAGCATGCCCCAACCAACGGCGAGCAGCAGATCCGACACTGCAAGAAAACCGTGGTAGCCAATCAACAGAATTGCAGCAAGCAGACCCGCCAGGGCCGCGATGGCAATGGACCGCTTCATTGCCTGGCCTCAATGGCGCTCATGACTGCGGGCAGAACCACCAGCGTTGACAGTAGCGCGAAGGACAGAGCCAGGGTTAGTAGCAATCCCATAGCGGACATGCCGCGATTCTCGGAAAAGGCCAGAGAACCGAAAGAAGCCACTGTGGTGAGCGCGCTGAATAACACGGCGCGGGGAGTACTGCTGCGGAACAAGTGTTCGACGTCCAGACCGGCGCGCTTGCGCATCACGAGGTAAATGCCGAACGCTATTCCCAAGCCCAGCAACAGTGGCAGCGCGATAATGTTGGCCAGATTGAGGGGCAGATCGAGAATTACTGAACTTGCCGCGGTTACGATCATAGCCAGAATCAACGGAAGCAAAACCAGAAATGCGCTGTAAATGCTTTGGAACACTACGAGCAGAAGGATTAATGCCGCGATAAGCGCAATAGCGGTGGCGTGTAGGCAGGCCCGAACTACTGCATCGCCGCCCTCGACCAGCGACACCGGGGCTCCGCTGGCGTTGGGCACAGCTTTTTGCACGCCATGTGCGAAGCGACGCAAATCTTTGTTGTCGACCACACTGAACTTGGGAAAGACCTCGATACGCGCTTGCCCATCGCGCGCAAGGTAACGTTCCCGCAAGTCTAGCGGTATATCCTTGAGCTCAATGTGTCTCGGTTGCAAAAGCTTTGCTAGCTGTGCAAGATTTTGCGGCAGGTCACTCACCACATCGTCACGCAGCTCCTTGAGGGTATCTGCCGGCCAGCCAGGTGAAGATTGCAATTTTTCCAGCAACTCGGCCAAGCGCTTGGCGCTGGCAGCAAAAGCAGGATCAGAGTTTTTCTCGCCCGTCTCGCGCAATTTTTTCTCAAATTTCTGGAAAGCGTCGCGCTCCTGGTCCAGGGTCGGCGCAGGCACCTGGGTCGGTGTGACCAGTGGTTGCAGCACCAGCGCCATGTCGGCAATGATGGCAAGCTTCTCGTCCTGGTCGTCGGGAACAAAACTGTCTAGCGTCACAGCCTTATCAACCACCTGAAGCTTTTCGACTTTCGCCGCAACTTCTTTAGCTTGATTGAGATTCTTAGCAAGGATTTCAATTGTGTAAGGCGTGGCGTTGGGGTCGTTTAGCATGTCGAGGAAGGTGGAGACAGCTTCAGTATTTGGGTCCTGTAGATTGATGGGATTGAAGTCAAAGCGAAGCTTTGGAAGCAGCGCCAGTGAAATTACTCCGGCAAGCGCTGCCGAGATAAGAATTCGCTTGTGGTAACGCCGCACTGGAAAGCGCAAGCGTGTAAGTACGCTGCTCTTCGGCAACTTGCTTTCGATATCGACCGGCATCAGTCTTAGCAGCGCCGGAAGCAAGGTGAGGTTGAACGTTAACGCGATGAACATGCTTGTTCCGGAAATCACCCCGAGTTCAGCAAGCCCGCGGTAACTGGTTGGAATGAAGGAAAAGAAACTGATGGCAGCGGCCGTTGCCGCGAGCGTCAGCATCCCGCCGGCGCCATAGGCAGTCTCGCTCAACGCGAGCTCGTAGCTCTTGGTACGGTGCAGTTCTTCCTTATAGCGCATGCCAAACTGAATGCCGAAATCCACGCCCAAGCCGATGAACAGTACTGCGAAGGTCACGGAAATCAAATTGAGGTGCCCGATGGCAAATGCGGTGTATGCGGCAGTCCAAATCAGTCCGACAAACAGCGTAACCAGAATCGCCACCACAAGCCGGGCGGAACGCAGTCCGACTATCAAAATCAGGCACACCATCAGGGTGGATAAAAACACTGATATGCCCGCGCCGCGCGAAACGCTGTCCAGCTGTTCGTCTTCGATGGGAATATCGCCGGTGAGACGCACGCGCACCCCATGTTGCGGATCGAGTTGCAGCTGCTGTGCCACCGTGTGGATCGTGGTAATTGCTTGCTGGGCCGGCTGCATTAAAGAGTAGTTGAATTTAGGTTTGACCAGGATAAAATGCCGCAGGTCATTGCCCTGGGCCAGCGAGCTATCCATGAACAGATCGCGCCACGATTGTCTTACTTGGTGCCCGGCAAGCTGAGCTTCTACGATCCGGCTGATACTGTCCAGCATTTTTTTCAGACGCGCGCGGTAATCGGCGCTCAAGTTCTCATCGAAGGCCCGGTCGAGCACGGTAAAAAGGCCGTGCAAACTCGGGTCTTGCGCCAGCGTGCCGAGAAATGGTGCGGCCTCGGTCAAGCGGTCGGAAAGCTGGAGGAGTTCCTTCTTGTCGAGGTAAAGCAGCCCGTTTTGGGAAAAGAAACTGGTTTGTTCCGGATCATAAACCGATTCAATTGTCTTTCTTTCTTTTTTTAGTTGTGCGATCAACGTTTGCGAAGCTGCATTTGCATGCTCTGGGGTGTCACCTTCAATCACGACTACGATGACGTCGGAATTCTGCGGGAAGGCCTTTTGCAACTCGTCCTCCAGCTTCCGGAACTGTAAATTGGGGTCAAGCATTTCGCTCGGATCGGTGTCGAGAACGGTATGCGTAAATGCATAATATGAAAACACCACCGTAAGCAAAGCAATGCCACTGACCACCCAGCGCGCGTAGCGCGCGGAGAACTCAACCAACCGCACGACCGCGCGACGGTAAATGTTTCCCACGAAAGCTAGCAACCGCATACTTGCCCCGATGCGGTTGCAATGCTAAGCAGTTTGATTGGTGCAGGGTTCATGCGGGCAGGGCTGATTGTGAAGCGAGGTCGCTAAAGCTGATTCTTTGAATGCCATTCTGCCGCAGGGCGTCGGCGACTGTTGCACTTGTCAGTGCTCGAAATTCTTCTTCGCAGGCATAGCCTGCCATTCCTGGATCCATGCCATCCCATTTGGCGACCGCTGGATGGAAATACATTTCTGAAACGCCGTGAGGCAGGTGCGCGAGCTGCCGGAGCACCCGTTCTTCGGTCATGTGCCCGGTGTCGCACATGCCGAAGATGTAATCGTTGTGGACCATCCGGGCTTTTTTCAGTCGCAATTTCATCAGGCCCATCCAAGGGTTGAGCAGCAGTGAACCGGCAATGCGTCTCGGTAGCGCGTCACGCCCGGCACGCCACGAGCATAACAACGGCTCTCGCGGCAGACGCACGGCACGCACGCCGTATTCGCGTCCGACCCTAAGGATCAGGCTCAACACTGTCGGATGCACGTGCATATGGTTGTGGGCGTTGACGTGATCCAGCACAAGGCCGGTACCGTGAAAGGCCGCAAACTGTGCGCGGATCTCAGCTTCAAGTTGTTCCCTGGTTTTAGGGCGGAAAAAGAAATTGACCCCTGAGCGCGCGAGATGCCGAGAAAAATCCCCCTGATCGTCCACCAGGTCGGGAATACGGGCGGCGGGCAAAAGCGGGCGGCCGCAGACCAGCACCACATGCAGTCCTACTTTGAGCGAAGGCATGCGCTTGGCACGTTCCACTGCATCTCCAGCTGCGGGGGCACTCACCATGAGACTTGTGGTGGTGAGGATGCCGTTCTGGTGTGCCTGCTCTATTGCCTCGTTGACGGGAAGGGATGCGCCGAAGTCGTCAGCCGTGACGATAAGCCTCTTCAAACTCGATCTTCCCGCCCGTAAAGGAAGCGAAAGAACTCCACGCCCTCGCGCAGCCTGCGCTTGGTCATTTCCCAGCTCTGCATCATTTCGTAAGTTATTTCGGCTATCTTGCTGGGACGGAAGTAGAAGCGTTTGTAGAATTTTTCCAGCGCCGAAAAGATATCGTCGTGCGATAAATGCGGATAATTGAGCGAGCTGACCTGGAAACCTTCTTGAGCGACGATATGCGAGGAATCGCGTAGCAACCAGCCGTTGTCCATCGCCTGTTTATGCAAAAAGGTTCCAGGGTAGGCCGCGGCGAGGGAAACCTGAATGGTGTGCGGGTTGATTTCCTGGGCGAAGCGAATGGTTTCTTCAATCGTGTCGTGCGTTTCCCCGGGCAGGCCCATTATAAAGGTGCCGTGAACCACCACCCCGAGTTTATGGCAGTCGGCCATGAAGCGGCGCGCCATGTCCACGTGCATGCCCTTTTTGATGTTGAGCAGGATCTGCTGGCTGCCGGTTTCAAAGCCCACCAGCAGCAGTCGCAATCCGTTTTCCTTCATCACCTTGAGGCTTTCGTAGGGCACGTTGGCCTTGGCGTTGCACGACCAAGTGACACCCAGCCTGCCCAGGCCCCTGGCGATTTCCTCGGCGCGCGGCAGATCATCGGTGAACGTATCGTCATCGAAAAAAAATTCCTTTACCTGCGGAAAATATTCTTTCGCACGCGCAATTTCCGCAACGACATTTTCCGCACTGCGAGTGCGGTACCGGTGACCGCCGATGGTTTGAGGCCAAAGGCAAAAGGTGCAGCGTGATTTGCAGCCACGCCCCGTATAGAGCGACACGTAAGGATGTTCCAAGTAGCCGATAAAATAATCTTCTATCACCAAATCGCGCCGGTACACATCTACTACCCACGGCAACTTGTCCATGTCCTCGATGATTGCGCGCTCGCGGTTGTGCGCAACCTTGCCGTTTAACCTGTAGCTGATTCCATCCACTTCAGCGAATGGGCGGCCTTCGGCTATTTCCTGGATGGTGTAGTCGAATTCATTGCGCGCTACGAAATCGATTGCGTGCGAGGCAAGTAACGAAGGTTCAGGGGAGACCGCGACATGTGCCCCGATGAAACCGACCTTTAACCGGGGATTTTCTTCTTTCAGCGCTGCTGCGACTTTGACGTCGGATTCGAAAGAGGGCGTGCTAGTGTGTAGCACGGCCATTTCGTATTCCTTGGCAAGAGGAAGAATATCTTTGAGTAACAGTCCGCGCGCCGGCGCGTCAATCAACTTGCCTTCCGGCACGAGTGCCGCGGGCTGAGCGAGCCAAGTAGGATACCAGAAGGAGCGAATTTCGCGCCGCGCCTGGTAACGCGAGCCTGCGCCGCCATCGAACCCTTCATACGACGGAGGGTTCAGAAACAGGGTTTTCATCATGGATTACGAACTCCTTTATTCATCAACTGTCCGTCGGAGCGGACTGAAAACTGCTGTTTCCGCCACTCCACGCTGCGGCCGAAGAAGCTTGCCGCCCACACCAGGAAACTTAACAAATCGCGAATGGGCGCAAGCCATGGCATTGCTGATCTGCCGACATGAAATTTGACCTGAACCGCCCGGTGCAACAAGACGCGTAGTATAACCGAAACCGCCACGGCCGTTAATCCCGCCGTGGAGGGCAAAAACGGCAAAAACAGCAGCGAAACGGCCACCGGATAGGTTATAAACGAGAATGCGTAACCTACCGGCTGCATCGCTCGTATCGTTCGCGCCCAGCGCAATTCATGTTGGAACAGTGCGCTGAAACTAGGTTCCCAGACTTTGTTTTCCACTAAGTAGGCGGAAAGTATGACTTTGAGCCCCTGTTGCGCGACATGCTTGCCCAGCATATGGTCATCGGCGAGCTGGTCAGCGAGAACAGGAAATCCGCCGCTTTTTTCGAGAGCCTTGCGGGTTACCGCCATGGTCGCCCCGAAGCAGAAGTGCAATTCCTGAAATGAAAGCGCGACCAGAACTGACGGCGCGAAACAATCGTTGATAAACATCGCTCCCAATTGCGACGGCAATCCGGCCGCAGGTGTTCCTTTATAAAGACAAGTGACCGCACCCACTTGCTTATCTTCGAACGGCGCAACCACTGCGCGAAGATAGTGGTGTTCCACACGCATATCGCTATCGGCGACAACCAGCAGGTCATGCTTCGCCGATCGGTACATGCTTGCCAGGATGCTCACCTTGAGATTGGTACCGATCACTGATTCATCCACTACCAGTGACAGATCGCGCCGCGGAAATTCTTTAATGATCCGTTCAATGACCGCAATCGCGGGATCCTCCGCATCGCGTGTGCCGAACACCACCTGGTAATCGGGGTAGTCCTGGTCGCAGAACGAACGCAAGTTTTCATACAACTCCGGCTCCATGCCACAAACCGGTTTCAGCAAAGTGACCGGGGGACAATATGCGCTTTGCGACGGTTGGCGGCCGCCAAAGGCGATGACGCAGCGCATCGCGTATGCAAGGTACACCAGCGCTGCCACGATGATCGACGAAGCTATAAAGACGAGTGCGGCAATGACGAAATTCCTTGCCCTAAGACTTGCTACCAGCCGCAGATTTTAGCATGATTCATCAGTGAATCGCTGTGCAGGACGCGTCGTGCCCTCTACCAGCTGAAGTGCAGCGGCTGTCAAGTGATTTAAGTTAAAATGAGCTGCTTCAAAGCACGGCGCTGCAGAATCGTCGCGCGAGATAGCGCATGAAAAGGAAGGACACATGCCGGAATGGCAGCCAGACAAAAACGTTCAGCTAAGCGACGAAGCCTATCAGGAATATATTCTACAAGGGGTGTCGCGCACTTTTGCGCTCACCATTCCTCAGTTGCCGCAGGGCCTGCGCCAGCCAGTGAGCAATGCCTACCTGTTGTGTCGCATTGCAGACACCATTGAAGACGAACCCGCCTTGAGCGGCGAGCAAAAGCGCTATTTTTCCGAGCAGTTCATTAAAGTCGTTGCGGGCGAAGTACCCGCGGAAACATTTGCGGAAAAATTTTATCCGTCTCTTTCCGAGCACACTCCAGAGGCGGAAAAAGACCTTATAAGAAACACGCCGCAAGTCATCCGCGTCACCCACAGCTTCAGCGCCAATCAGCGCGCGGCGATGCTGCGTTGTGTGCGCATCATGGCCAATGGCATGGCAATGTTTCAATTAAATCCGAGTCCAAACGGGTTAAAGGACCTGCCCCAGCTTGACAGCTACTGCTACCATGTTGCCGGGGTCGTTGGAGAGATGCTTACTGAGCTGTTTTGCGATTACTCTGAGGAAATCAGAAAAAACCGCGAAACAATGCTAAAATTGGCGACTTCCTTTGGTCAGGGCCTGCAAATGACCAATATTCTGAAAGATATTTGGGAAGACCGCAGCCGCGGCGCATGTTGGCTGCCACAGGATATATTCCGCAAGTGCGGTTTTGAGCTAAAGAATTTGTCCAAGGACGGTCACGATCCCGCTTTTGCCGCGGGGCTGGAAGAACTAATTGCAATTGCACATGCCCATTTGCGCAATGCCTTGGCTTACACCCTACTCATTCCCAGGCATGAAACCGGAATACGCAAGTTCTGTTTCTGGGCGTTGGGCATGGCGGTGCTCACTTTGCGCAAAATCAGCGCCAACCGCACCTTTACTTCCGGCAACGAGGTAAAAATCTCCCGGCGCGCGGTGAAAGCGACGATATTAGCAACGCAATTGACCATCGGCAGCGATGCCATGCCTCGCTGGCTGTTCAACGTGACGGCGCTGGGCCTGCCGCGCGCGGCCTCGTTGTAGGCGGCGAAGAAAAAATGGTTATCAGGAAAAACATAAGGGAATATGTAGTGCGGAGAAATTCGAATGTTTGAAAAGAACTACATCGAATTAGCACCCGGTACGGAGTCTTTGGCTAAGTCGCGGGAGCAATCCAAGGTACGTTCCATCGGAACACGGAATGCCTCCTTGTGGCAGGCAATCGGCGCGGCGCGCGATGCCTTACTTGCGCTGCAGCACGCGGATGGTTACTGGTGTTTCGAGCTGGAGGCCGACTGCACCATACCCGCCGAATACGTCATGATGATGCATTTCATGGATGAAATCGATGCCGGACTGCAGCGCAAGATCGCGGTTTATTTGCGCAATCACCAGCAGCCCCACGACGGCTGGAGCTTGTTTCCCGGCGGCGACTTCGATGTGAGCTGTTCCGTGAAAACTTATTTTGCGTTAAAGCTCGCCGGCGACAATCCCGATGCGCCGCATATGGTAAGGGCTCGGGAAGCCATTCTGGCTGCGGGCGGTGCCGCGCGCTGCAACGTATTCACGCGCATTGCCTTGGCGTTGTTTGCGCAAATTCCGTGGCGCGGCGTGCCGCTGGTGCCAGTGGAAATCATGTTGCTGCCGCGCTGGTTTCCGTTTCACTTGAGCAAGGTGTCTTACTGGTCGCGCACGGTGATGGTGCCGCTGGCGATTCTATGCAGTCTCAAGGCGCGCGCCAAAAATCCGCACCAGGTGGATATCCGTGAATTGTTCATCACACCGCCCGAAAAAGAGAAAAATTATTTTCCTGTCAGGTCGCGGTTGAACCGCGTCCTGCTGCGCTTTGAACGCTTGGGTAAGTTTCTCGAGCCGGCGATTCCGGGATTTGTCCGCCGCTATGCTATGAAAAAAGCCGAGCGTTGGATGATTGATCGGTTGAATGGGATAGATGGCCTGGGAGCGATTTGGCCCGCAATGGCCAACGCGCATGAAGCGCTTGCTTGGCTGGGTTATCCAGCCGATCATCCCTATCGTGTGACCACCAAAGAAGCGCTCGCAAAATTGCTGGTGGTGGAGGAGAGCTCGGCGCACTGCCAGCCTTGCGTGTCCCCGGTGTGGGATACCGCGTTGGCATGCCTGGCTTTGCATCAGGTGGCGGGCGAACAAGCGACGCCGGAAATTCTGCGCGCGTTGGATTGGCTGAAAAAACGGCAGCTGTTGGATGCACCAGGCGACTGGCGCGCCTCGAGGCCGCAGCTCAAGGGTGGCGGCTGGCCGTTCCAGTTCGGCAACGATTTTTATCCGGACATTGATGACACTGCCGCAGTGGGCTGGGCGATGCACGCTGTTGATAAAGGACGGTTCAAGGAAGCGTTGCAGCGCGCTGCCGAATGGGTTTGTGGCATGCAATCGAAGAATGGCGGTTTTGGGGCTTTTGATGTCGACAATACTTATTTTTACCTGAATGAAATCCCTTTTGCCGACCATGGCGCGCTGCTCGATCCGCCGACCAGCGATGTGAGCGGCCGCTGCATTGCATTCCTGGCCCCGCTCGGCAAATACCAGGAGGTGTGGAAACGCAGCATGGATTACCTGAAGAGCGAACAGGAAAGAAACGGCTCGTGGTTCGGGCGCTGGGGTACGAATTATATTTATGGAACGTGGTCGGTGCTCGCGGCCCTTGAACTCGCTCAAGAACCGTCTGACCAGCTTTTCATTCGCCGCGCTGTGGAATGGCTGAAGCGCATGCAGCGCGCCGACGGGGGCTGGGGCGAAAGCAATGACACCTATTTCAATCCCGCGAGAGCCGGACAAGCCAATTCCAGTACCGCATTTCAAACCGCCTGGGCAGTGCTCGCGCTGATGGCGACCGGGGAAGTGGATGCCACTGAAGTCGTGCGGGGCGTAGAGTATCTATTGCGCACCCAGCAAGCTAACGGCTTGTGGAGCGATTCCGAGTTTACCGCTCCCGGTTTCCCGCGGGTTTTCTATTTGAAGTATCACGGCTACGACAAATTCTTTCCGTTGTGGGCGCTGGCGCGCTATTACAACCTGCACAACCGCCGCGGCGCGTGATCGGCATCATCGCAGCGCTGCCCCTTGAGGCGCGCTGCCTTATTGGCCGCATGCTTGCGCCGGGTCAGCGTGTAGAGCTAAACGATTTCACGGGGTGGGTTCAGCCTTGCGGCATTGGCAGGGAAAACGCGCTTCACACAGCACAATCATTGTTGGACGCCGGCGCGACCGCCCTGCTCAGCTGGGGTACCGCGGGGGGACTCGATCCTGCGCTCGGCGCCGGAACCCTAGTGCTGCCGCGTCACGTGATTGCCGCGGACCAAAGCAAATTTCCGGTAGACGAGGTTTGGCGCAACAGGCTTGATGAGCGCGTAAGTAGACATGTCGCGACCTGCGGCGGAATTCTGCTGGAAAGTCTCTCGGTCTTCACCCGCCCGTCACAAAAACAAGCGTTGGCAAAACACCCGGGAGCGGTGGCGGTAGACATGGAAAGCGCGGCAGTTGCCCAAGTAGCGCATCATGCGGGAGTGCCATTCGTTGCGGTCCGTGCCATCGCCGATCGAGCGATCACTCCGATTCCGTCGAGCGCAATGGCGGCCGTTGATGACTACGGACGTCTGCAAGTTTTGCCCCTGATCGCATCGTTGCTGGTTCATCCCGGGGAGTTGCCTGCGTTGATCGCACTCGGGCGCGCGTTCCGCGCGGCGCAGAAGACATTATCGACCGTGGCAAAGCACGCGGGCCCTGGGTTGGGGATTGAGTAACCGTCTGTCGAATTAACCGGAGATTAAACAAATGGCTGCCACTCTGGTTACCGGGGCGTCCGGTTTTGTCGGCTCAGCGCTGGTGCGCACGCTCATCGCAGCCGCGCACCAGGTGCGAGTACTGGTGCGCCCCGCCAGCGACCGCCGCAATATCGAGGGCCTGCCGTTGGAAATTGCACTAGGCGATCTTGCTGACCCGCGCTCGCTGGAGCGCGCGCTCGAAGGTTGCGGTGCCTTGTTCCATGTTGCGGCGGATTACCGGCTATGGGCGCGTCGTCCGCAGCAACTCTACCAAAACAACGTCGCGGGCACCGTGAATATCATGCAGGCTGCGCTCAAAGCAGGAGTCGGGCGAATCGTTTATACCAGCAGCGTTGCGACATTGGGCTTGCATGCCGACGGCAGCCCGGCGGACGAAAACACCCCGGTCACGCTGGACGACATGATCGGTCATTACAAGCGTTCGAAGTTTCTGGCGGAAGCCGAGGTAAAACGAATGGTTGTGGAGCAAGGACTGCCTGCAGTCATCGTCAATCCCTCGACCCCAGTGGGACCGCGCGACATTAAACCCACGCCCACCGGACGCATGGTGCTGGACGCGGCGTGCGGGCGCACTCCGGCGTATGTGGACACCGGGCTCAACCTAGTGCATGTGGACGATGTGGCACAGGGGCACCTTCTTGCCTTTGAGCGCGCGGCGGTGGGTGAGCGCTATATTCTCGGTGGGCGCAATATGACGCTGCAGGAAATACTGGTTGAAGTTGCCAGGATTACCGGGCAAAAGCCACCGCGCGTGAAGTTGCCGCACAACCTAGTTCTGCCGATTGCTTATCTTTCAGAAGCGTGGGCGTGGTTGACCAACGGCCCCGAGCCGCGCGCTACGGTGGACGGGGTGCGGCTCTCAAAAAAATACATGTATTTCTCAATTGAAAAAGCGCGACGCGAACTGAGCTACAATCCGCGGCCTGTGGAGCAAGCGCTGAAAGATGCCGTGGAGTGGTTTCGCGCCAACGGCTATTGCGGCAGCTAGCCGCGCTTCGCGTACCTCGCCTGCACGTAGCCGTCG
>DASPRE010000027.1:0-5786 GCA_035624615.1 Burkholderiales bacterium
TGAATCCCGAGCAACGCCTATCGCCCGAGGAGCTGGGGGCGCTTGATCATTTCCACACGGGCGGATTACGCGCTTCACTAGAGTTGCTGGAGCTCGTGCAGATTTGGGCCGAAGATCGCGTTCTCGATATTGGAGCCGGGCTGGCCGGTCCCGCCCGGCTGCTCGCTTCCGCGCGCGGCTGCCGCGTCGACTGCCTCGAATTATCGCCCGATTACTGCGCCGGCGCGGCACTGCTGAATCGGCTGACCGGCCTTGACGACCGAATCGAAGTGCACAAGGGCAGCGCTCTCGACCTGCCCTTTCCCGACGATTCGTTTGATGCCGTCTGGATGCAAAATGTCGGCATGAACATCGCGGACAAGCGGAAACTCTACGGGGAGATCTACCGGGTCCTCAAGCCAGGCGGCCGGTACGCCTTCCAGGAGATGGCCGCTGGGGAAACGCCTACGTCCTACTTTCCGCTTCCGTGGGCCTCCGACCCTGCCGACAGCTTCCTTGTTTCTGCCGAAGAGATGCGATCGGTTCTCGGCGAGAGCGGATTCATCGCTGAACTCTTCGAGGATACGAGCGACGTGCATTTGAGCAGGACTACCGCAGACGCCGCACTGAGTCCGCTGACCCTGGGGGTGTACGTCGACAATCTCGCGCAAAAGGCCGCGAACGCGCGGCGCAGTCTTCAGGAGGGCCAGATCCGGCTTGTCAGAGGTGTCTTCCGGGTGAAATGAGCAACCGCGCGGCTGGAACTCCCGGGACGTTTTTTGCCTGCCGCAAGAACAGACCTATTCAGAAATTTTTCAACGCGCATAGGGGCGAAGATTTTATCAAGGGCCGCTTCGAAGCCGAAGGCGAAGCGTTCCTGTTTTTTTCGGGAATGTTGTCGCGAAGTTCCAATGCGGTGTTGCTGAAAAAGTTCGAGCAACTGGCGACCGAGTTCGATGAACTCAACCGCCACGACAGGCGTATACCTATTGCGCAGCGCTTTGGATCCGGCATGGTGTTGGCGCTGCGACCTCGGCAGCCGGCGGCGTTCGAGCCCTTCTGTCGGAAAAAGGATTGAGTCGCAGCCTCCACCCTGTATTCCCAACGCATCAACGGCCCGGAATTTTTCACGCTGCCAAATCGAATTGCCGAGATGGCGCTATACTCACCCCCGTGCCGGCGATCATCTCCATTTCGAACCTGACCAAGACCTACGCCTCCGGGCTGCAGGCGCTGAAAAACGTCAATCTCGAGATCCGCAAGGGCGAGATTTTCGCCTTGTTGGGGCCGAACGGTGCCGGCAAGACAACGCTCATCAGTATCATCTGCGGGATCGTCACGCCAAGCACAGGCACGGTACATGTGGGTGGCCATGACATTCTGCGCGAATACCGCGCGGCGCGATCAATGATTGGCCTGGTGCCGCAGGAGCTATACACGGACATGTTCGAGACAGTGTGGGCGACCGTGAATTTCAGCCGAGGTTTGTTTGGACGGGCTCCTGCTCCGCAGCACATTGAGAAGGTGCTGCGCGAGCTGTCGCTGTGGGAGAAGCGTGACGACAAGATCATGACGCTATCGGGCGGAATGAAGCGGCGCGTGCTGATCGCAAAGGCGCTTTCGCACGCGCCGGAGGTTTTGTTCCTCGACGAGCCGACGGCGGGCGTGGACGTGGAGCTCCGCCGCGACATGTGGGGCCTGGTCCGCCGCCTGCGCGACAGCGGCACAACCATCATCTTGACCACGCACTACATAGACGAAGCAGAAGAAATGGCCGATCGCATCGGCGTCATCAACAAAGGCGAGTTAATCGTGGTCGAAGAGAAGGCCGAACTCATGAAGAAGCTCGGCAAGAAGCAGCTGACCCTGCATCTGCACGAGCCGATGAAGGCAATCCCCGCAGAACTCGGTACCTGGCGCCTGGCCTTGAAATCCGAAGGGACCGAACTGGAATATACTTTCGATGCCGAGCAAGACACGGGCATCCCTTCCCTGCTGAGACGCCTGAGCGAACTGGGAATCGGGTTCCGCGATCTGCAAACGCAACAAAGCTCATTGGAGGACATCTTTGTAGGCCTGGTCCGTAAAAATGCGACGAGCGAACGTCCATGAGTACTACCGCGAGAATCCCTGCCTTCAACCGCCATGGCGTATTGGCAATCTACCATTTCGAGTTGGCGCGCTTCCGGCGTACCTTGTGGCAGAGCCTGGTGACGCCGGTCATCATCACCTCGCTCTACTTCGTGGTGTTCGGCTCCGCGATCGGCTCACGTATGAGCGAAGTGGGTGGTGTGAGTTACGGCGCCTTCATTGTGCCGGGGTTAATCATGTTGTCGCTCTTCACCGAGAGCCTCAACAACGCCTCATTCGGCATCTACCTCCCCCGGTTTACCGGCACGATCTACGAAGTGTTATCCGCACCCGTGTCGGCGCTTGAGATCGTCCTTGCCTACGTCGGGGCGGCGGCAACCAAATCGCTTATTCTGGGACTGCTGATTCTGGCGACGGCGGCGCTGTTCGTTCCGATTCACATCGAACATCCCGCATGGATGATCGCCTTCCTGGTGCTAACCGCGGTAACTTTCTGCCTTTTCGGCTTCATCCTCGGTATTTGGGCGAAGGGTTTCGAGCAGCTTCAGTTCATCCCGATGCTGGTCATCACGCCGCTGACTTTCCTCGGTGGCGCCTTCTACTCGATTGACATGCTTCCACAGACCTGGCGCACCGTCAGCCTGTTCAACCCGATCGTTTACCTGATCAGCGGCTATCGCTGGAGCTTCTACGAAACTTCGGACGTCGGAGTAGGTTTGAGCCTCGCTATGACGCTGGGCTTCTTCGTAATCTGCCTTGGCGGAGTCGTGTGGGTTTTCCGGACGGGGTACAGGCTGAAGAACTGAATTACGTGGCTCAGACAAGAAACGTGAGCGAAAAAAGAGCCTTGGGTCAGGTTTGCTAATCGCGTAACGAGCTCGTTTAGAAAAGCGTGACACCGTTTATCCATAGTTTCAACCGCTAATAGACGCCGGGAATCAAACGTGATGTCCGGGCGCAATAGACACCGTACTCGCCGCCAAACTGGCTCCGCAGCAGCGTCTCTTCCGCGCGGATGCGCGCGGAGCGTGAGTCATATTTTGGATCTTGAATTTCCTATCTTGGCTTTAATCTCGTTGCATATCGCCGTGCATCCAGGATTCAAGACCTGACCCCCAGTACCTTTCATTAATCGTGGATATGTGAAGGAGTTCACATCAATTAGGCAACTAAGTCTGTATACGGAAACCAGGGGGAATATCATGCAGGACGGTTCGCTCAAGAGCAGCTCATCGATAATCGTAGCCTCGGTCTTGGCGATCATGCTCTGTATTATCGGAATAGTCGCAATCGCCAACGAAATCTGGGTGATGAATTCCCCGAGCAGCGACCCGGCCGTACGCAATGAAGAGTCAGACAATAAGCCGGAAATCACATTACTCATTTTGCAAAAGCTCGCCTCCGCGCAAAAAGCCAGGCTCGCGAGCCACTGTGCCAACTGCGGCGTGGTATCCTCGATTACCGAGGTTCACAAAAGCCCCGCTAAATCCGTAATTCACCAAATCGAGGTGCGCATGGATAACGGCACCTACCGAATTGTTTTACAGCAAGACCAGCCCGTTTTTCATGTCGACGAGAGAGTTAAAATCGTCAACGGCGTGATAGTTCAACTCGAACAAGCAAAGAAGGGTGACAATAGCGGGATGCTTAAAGTAATGCTGACCGCCTTGTCAGACCGGCTTTTTTAACAAAACTGATATTTCAAGACCTGACCCCTTTTGCTATTTCCCCGCAGCCGTTGGCGGCGCGAATCCGGGCGGCACCTTGATCCACGGCAGGCCCTTCACCGCAAACTCATAGCCGACCTCGTAGAGCTGGCGCATGTACTCGTTGTCGAACTCTTCCTTGTGGGGAAAGTTGAAAGTGGGCGGGATGTACGTCAGGTTGAAATCCACACCGTCGCGCTGGGTGGTGGCGTAAATGCGGTAAAGATCGCCGATGCCTTGGGAATAGATCAGCGAGGCGACCGCGCGCCCGGCGATGTTCATCGTTCTGCGCTCGACGCTGGCCCAATCCGGGTCCAGCCTGGCGTTGCGTATCACGTAGAGCCTGCGCTCGCGTTTAACTCCGGCTGCCGCCGCCTCTTCATTTATGCGGATCCCCACCGGGTAAGCGAACACCTGCGCCATGACGCCTCCATCCACGTGCATTTCCTGGTAGCGCTTGCCGTCGACTTCGACCTCAATCATTGTCGGCGGGAACCCTCCCGGAATGGACGCGGAAGCGATCATGACGCTTACGAACAGGTCGAGCGCCTTGGGACCGCCGTAGGTCGCGATTTTTCCCATGTCCCAGATGACGGGGCGGCGCGCATCGAGGTCGGCGGTGGCGACCAACAGCAAGCGACCCTTCGCGTACTCCGCTGCGATCTCTTTCAACAGGTCCTCGTTCACGAATTTCCGCGTGAGCTTCCATAGCGGCGCATTGTCCGCCATCGCGTCGCTGAAGAACCCTTCAAGGCGACCGCGCGGCTCGAGCACGTCTTTCGGCGAGATCGTGGTGTAGACTTCCTTCAGCGTCGCGTCGTACTTCGGCCCGAGAAAAGCGAACGGTGCAATCAGCGCGCCGGTGCTGATGCCGGTAACGAGCTTGAATTCCGGGCGCGTTCCCGTAGCCGTCCAGCCATTCATCAATCCCGCGGTGTACGCGCCATTGTCACCGCCGCCCGAAATCGCCACGTAAACCGCGGGAGGCATAGGCCCCTTGTATCCCTGCTTTGCGAGGTAATCCTGTTCCCGCCGCAATGCCTCGAGCCCGACTCGGGTGGCCTCAGTCATGTCCCCGCCGGCGACGAAACGCACCCCGGGCATGCCCGGAATTTCAGCTTTATCGGTCAACGCGGAAGGCACCGCATCCAGCCGCGTCGGCGCGGACGCGCAACCCTGCACCATCAGTAACAAGGCCGCAATCAGCAATGTTTCATACATATTAAAATGTCGCATCGTTCCATCCCCATTTAAAAAAGCGCCATCCGCATGTGGATGGTTTTCACCGTAGTATTGTTTCCGCGGTTGATTGATTCATCTGTCTGGCCCGAAGGCGCGCAACGCATGCGGGGCAAAGTCTGGTATCAACCCGCTAGGGCTCCCGGGCCACGATCGCGATCTGCCTGCGCAATTCTTGATAGCGCGCTTCGAATTCTTCTCCGAAAACGGGGTCGGGGTGAGCCGAAACCGCCGCCACTGCATCCCAGTCTTCTTGCTTCAACAATTGCGCTGCCCGGGGCAGGATTTCTTTCTCTTCCTTTTCCAAGTGGTGACGGTAATACACAAGATAGGTAGCCGCTGCCGCTTCTACCTTTGCGCGATTCATTAAGGAAGCGTTCGAATCAACGTCATTCAAATAATTGAGAAGTTCATCCCCGGCCATGGCAATCACACGATGCTCTTGCATGAGCCGGTTTATGGGCAATTCGAGGGCCGGATCGTGCGTGATAAGGCGAGCGAAGGCGACATCCTCCCGTGGATGATGAAAGCGGTCCGGAAAGTGCCTTAGGTAGTAAACGATTTCGCGCATCAAATCATACCTTGGCTTTCCACCGGTCTGCACGGTAGTTACTTCCTTCTCCAAAAGGTCGAGAAGTCGGGCGAAATTGACATGTTCACCATGCCATACCGTCCATACAATGATTGGATCAGCCATATATAGAGCTTTCAATGAGACCAGATCACGTCGAGCATATTCTATCTATTAGTAAATAACCCTATCAGTTTTAC
>DASPRE010000079.1:0-19548 GCA_035624615.1 Burkholderiales bacterium
CGCCAATAATCCCCCGATCGCCAAATCCAAGCCCGCTCAGGTGCCGTAACGACACGCCCTGAGACGAGCGTTCAATGTATCAACTGGCTTCACGGGATGGCGGTGATCTCGATTGCGCCAACCATGTGAAACCCCAAGACCGTCCGGATGGCATCCCCACGAGGGCCGCTAAAGCGCCGTCCAATTCTGCCGGACGGTCAAAAGAATGAAATCTGGCGACCCGGATAAACGTCATGTTTCGACCCGCTTTGCAAAGCGCCACACCAGCAATTTAGGCTGTTATTAGCCATCATGTGGAGCCGGGAAGAAATCGCTAAACTGGCGCACTAAAATGGATACGCTGACGGCGTTCGGACTATTCGCAGTTACGGCCATGATGGTTTGCTATGCCTTGGAGCGTAAAGGCCGTTGGTTCGTTTTTGGGTTTGCCTTGGCCTGCGGTCAGGGTTCAATCTACGGATTTCTACAAGGCGCATGGCCATTCGGGGTGGTCGAAGCCGTTTGGATGGTGGTCGCGCTGCGGCGCTGGCACCGCTACCAATCATACTGAGACACTGCGCGCTGCATAAGCTGCACCAGTAGGCCCAAGCCGATAACCGGCGCGTTCGCACCCTGCGCCGTCCACCCGCAATAACCCCGGATATATTTGATTGCGAGAAGCTGCAGCGCGGGCTTTCCGCGACTTAGTCTCGTCTAAATTTCCGCAATATAGTCGACTCTCTGACATCTCGCAGAGGTGTTTCCTGCATTTTTAGTGAACTGTTTCACATCCCTCTTCAAGCCTTTTCGCGCGAAAACCGCTCGTCGGCCCAGATTGACGTTCGTCGTACAGAGACATTTGTTTCAGGCCTATGGCACAGCGGTTGCTGCTATAGGGGTGAGAGAAAAGATTAGCGGTTTCATGTGCAGTAAGTGGTTTCAAGATGGATGTGAAAAGGAGGTGTGCCATGGTAGCGAAATTGAATCCTGTGTATGCGAACCTCGCTGTGGCGCTAATTATCTCGGTACTGGCTTTCAGGTTGGGCGGCTTGGTTGGACACTCTGAATACCGGATATCGTCAGCCTCCCAGATTGAATGCTCCCGCTGATTGAATCATCGGGAAATGGAATGGAAATGGAATGAGCAGCTAAGGTTCCTCCTTAAGCAGGGCGGGGTCGTGAAAGTGTAAAGGGGACCACCCGTCCTGCTCTTTTTTTCCTAAAGCGCCTTTACGATATCCTCGACTACTTTCTTTGCGTCGCCGAATACCATCATCGTTTTGTCCATGTAGAAAAGCTCGTTATCGAGCCCCGCATAGCCGGTCGCCATCGAGCGTTTGTTAACCAGAACCGTGCGTGCCTTGTGTGCTTCGAGAATCGGCATGCCGTAGATTGCGCTGCCGGGAGTATGCGCTGCCGGATTGACAACATCATTGGCGCCAAGGATCAGCGCCACATCAGTAGTACCGAATTCGTTGTTGATGTCGTCCATTTCGAATACCTGGTCGTAAGGCACTTCGGCTTCGGCAAGCAGCACATTCATGTGCCCGGGCATTCGCCCTGCAACCGGATGAATTGCGTAGCGCACGTTGACGCCTTTGGCGCGCAGCTTTTCGGCCATTTCTTTTACCGCGTGCTGGGCGCGCGCCACGGCCAAACCGTACCCCGGCACGATGATTACCGATTCGGCGTTAGCCATCAGGAAAGCAGCATCCTCCGGGCTACCGCTTTTCACGGTCCTCTTTTGGGCTCCCGCTGCAGCCGCGCCTTCCGCCGCGCCAAAGCCTCCGAGAATAACGCTGATGAATGAGCGGTTCATCGCCTGGCACATGATGTACGAGAGGATCGCGCCGCTCGATCCCACAAGCGAGCCGGAAATAATCAGCATGTTATTGTTAAGCGAAAAACCTATTCCCGCCGCCGCCCATCCGGAGTAGGAATTCAGCATGGATATCACCACCGGCATGTCGGCGCCGCCAATGGGAATGATGATCAGAAATCCAAGCAGAAATGCGATCGCCGTCATGACGATATATGGCGGCCACTGTGAGTCAGGAGCCGCCAAATAAAAAGCCATGCCGAAGCCGATCATGACGATTGCGAGAACTAGGTTGAGCCAGTGCTGCCCCTTAAATACCAGCGGTGCGCTGGTAATCTTGCCGGAAAGTTTGCCGAAGGCAATGACCGAGCCCGAGAAAGTAATGGCACCGACAAACGTGCCGATAAACAGCTCCATCCGATTGCCCCGGGGTAGCGGCACCGGAATGTTGAATGCCGCCGGATTGTTGATTGCCGCGATTGCGATCAACACTGCGGCCAATCCCACCAGCGAGTGCATTGCGGCGACCAGCTCCGGCATTTGTGTCATGTGCACGCGCCGCGCGACAATTGCGCCCACAGTGCCGCCCGCCGCAATTGCCAGCACGATTAAAGGTATGCCCCTGGTAATGGCAAGCGTAGTCAACACTGCCATCGCCATGCCCACTATGCCAAAAAGATTGCCGCGCCGCGCTGCGACCGGGGAAGACAAGCCTTTCAGCGCCAGGATGAAAAACACCGAGGCGACGAGATAGGTAAGAGCAACTTGATTAAGGGTCATGCCGGGATTCCTTATTCTTTCTTGGGCGTCTTTTTCTTGAACATCTCCAGCATACGCTGGGTCACCAGAAAGCCACCAAAAACATTTACTGCCGCCAGCGCTACCGCGACAAACCCAACAATCATGCCGAAATCCATTTCAGTAGGGCCTGCGGCGAGAATCGCACCCACGATGATGACTCCGGAGATCGCGTTGGTCACCGACATCAACGGCGTGTGCAGCGCCGGAGTGACGTTCCAGATCACGTGGTAGCCGACGAATACTGCCAGCACGAATACGGTGATATTGATAATGGTTGGATCGATGGTTCCGGTCATATTGGCTCCTTAGCAAAAACAGTGGAGAGTAACGGGTAAGGAGTAAGGGGTAAAAACATCGTTGCTTTAATACGCCTCACACCTAATGCCTTACTCCTCACGTTTTTTTAATCACTTCGCCGTTCGTGCACACCATCGTGCCTGCAATGATTTCGTCTTCGCGGTTGATGTTGAACGCGCCGGTTTTCGCATCCAGCATCAGGCTCAGGAAGTTAAGCAGGTTGCGCGCATAAAGGGCGCTGGCATCCGCCGCAACCAGCGCCGGCAAATTGGAGATACCGATTATGCTGACGCCGTGTTTCACCACGATTTTGTCAAGCTCCGTTCCCGCGCAATTGCCGCCGGCTTCCACCGCCATGTCCACAATCACTGAACCAGGTTTCATGGCGTTCACCGTGTTCTCTTTAATCAGCAGCGGCGCGGGCCTGCCCGGTATCAGAGCGGTGGTGATCACGATATCGGAAGCGATTGCGCGCTGGTGTATCAATTCCGCCTGGCGTTTTTTGTAATCTTCGGACATCTCCCGCGCATAACCGCCAGCGGTTTCCGCCTGTTTCTTTTCCTCGTCGGACAAAGGCACTTCCACAAACTTTGCTCCCAAACTTGCGACCTGTTCTCTCACTGCCGGCCGCACGTCGAACGCCTCGATCACACAACCCAGGCGCTTCGCAGTCGCAATTGCCTGCAGGCCCGCCACTCCTGCGCCCAGTACCAGCACGCGTGCCGCCTTCACCGTGCCGGCAGCGGTCATCAACATCGGGAAGAAGCGTTGGTAGGTATCCGCTGCCACAATCACCGCCTTGTAGCCGCCGATATTCGCCTGCGAGGAGAGCGCGTCCATGCTTTGGGCTCGGGAGATGCGCGGCAATAGTTCCATCGCGAAAGCGGTGAGCCCGTGTTTGGCGTAAGCCTCGATTTGGGAAGCCTGCTGCGGCGCCAGCAAGCCTATGAGAACACAGTCCTTGCGCATCATCGCGAGTTCCGGGGCTTCCGGCCCGCGTACCCTCAGCACGATTTCAGATTGCGCATACAGTTCGGCAGCGCTCCCGATAATGCTCGCGCCACTCGCGGTAAATTCGGAATCGGGAATACTAGCTGCAATGCCTGCGCCGGATTGCACCAAAACTTTGTGATGGCCGGGAGCAGTAAGCTTCTTGATGGTTTCCGGCGTGGCGGCAACCCGCTTCTCGCCAATGCGCGTCTCCGCAGGAATGCCGATATACATTATTATTGCGCTCCCTTCGTTCTTAAAGAATCGGGCGGACAAAGAATTATAAGCGAAAAACCTAGTATACTGAACATCAGTTTTTCTGCAACGCACATGTCCGCAATCCGCGTATTACCCGATTTGCTCATTAACCAAATCGCCGCCGGCGAGGTTGTGGACCGCCCTGCTTCGGCGCTAAAAGAATTGCTCGAAAACAGTCTGGATGCGGGGGCCGGCGATATTTCCGTGCAACTGGAGCGCGGCGGGATAAAACTTCTGAAGGTGCTGGACAACGGCAGCGGAATCACGAAAGGAGATCTGGCCCTTGCGCTGGCGCGCCACGCCACCAGCAAGATTTCTTCACTTGACGACCTTGAACGCGTAGCGAGCCTTGGCTTCCGCGGTGAAGCACTTGCCAGCATCGCGGCCGTTTCAAGGCTTGCGCTGGCGAGCCGAAAAACGGAAGACAAGCACGCCTGGAAAATCGAATCATCCGGCGGCGCAACGAAGCCCGTCGAGCCGGCAGCTCTGAGCCGTGGCACGAGCGTCGAAGTGCAAGATCTTTATTTCAATACGCCTGCGCGGCGGAAATTTCTCAAGAGCGAAGCCACTGAATTCGCCCATTGCGAGGAGGTATTCAAGCGGGCGGCACTGAGCCGACCCGACGTGAGCTTCACCTTGCAACATAACTCACGCGCGCACTGGCGGCTCTCAGCCCAAGAGGCTTCCGACCGCATCCGTGCCGTGCTGGGCGATGATTTCGCCTCGGCATCGGTTGCAATCGACGAATACGCCGCAGGGCTACGCTTGTGGGGAATGGCGGGCCTTCCTGCCTTTTCGCGGGGCACGCGCGATGCCCAGTATTTCTACGTCAACCGCCGCTTCGTGCGCGACAAGCTGGTCGCCCACGCGCTGCGCGAAGCTTACCATGACATCTTGCACCACGACCGCCATCCGGCGTTTGTGCTATTCCTGGAAATTGGCCCCGCCGCGGTCGATGTCAATGTGCATCCGACTAAAATTGAGGTACGCTTTCGCGACGCGCATGCGGTGCATCAGTTTGTGTACCACGCGCTCAACAAGGCGCTGTCTGCTCCGGTCGTGGAGCACAATGCAGCGCGCGCGGCACCCATTAATCCTTTTGTTGCGCGCTATCCTGCAGCGCAAGCTAGCATGAACCTCGGCGTTGAGCAGCCGGCAGCATTCTACGAACCCCTGTTTGCCAGTATGCCGCAGCCGCAAATGCTTGCGCCGATCGGCGACGCGCAACAGGAAATTCCGCCACTGGGATTCGCTCTGGCGCAGCTGCAGGGAATTTATATCCTGGCCCAGAACGACAAGGGCCTAGTGATCGTGGATATGCACGCGGCTCACGAGCGGGTCATGTACGAAAAAATGAAAAATGCGCTCGACGCCGGAATCCCTGCGATGCAGCCATTGCTGATACCGTCCGCTTTCAACGCCGATAAGCTGGACGTCGCCACCGCCGAAGAACACGGCGCACTGCTGCGCCAGTTGGGGTTTGATATCGCTCCTGTCGGGCCCAGTACCCTGGCGGTGCGCGCGGTTCCCGCCATGCTTAAAGACGCAGATGCTGTGGATCTTTCCCACGCCGTACTTAAGGACGTCCGCGAAATCGGCGCCAGCCGCGCACTTACCGAGCGGCGCAACGATTTGCTGGCCACCATGGCCTGTCACAGTGCGGTACGCGCCCAACGCACTCTTGGTGTGGACGAAATGAACGCGCTGCTGCGCGAAATGGAAGCCACGGAACGCGCCAGCCAGTGCAATCACGGGCGTCCGACTTGGTTCCAGATAACGGTAGAGGAGCTGGACAAGATGTTCATGCGCGGCAAATGAAAAACTTTGTCGTTTGCGCCAATACTGGATTGCCCAGCTTTCCGCGATGCTCTCGTGCTGCTCGCGAACGCTCTGCTCCCAAAAAGCCTAGCGCCGTGGCTTGACGCAAAATACCTGTTTTTCAATTCGCGCAACACGCTCTTTCCGAATGCAAGACAACACTTACCCGCCGGCCATTTTGCTGATGGGCCCCACCTGCGGCGGCAAAACCGCGGTCGCACTCGAGCTCGCACAAAATCTGCCTTGTGAAATCATCAGCGTTGATTCAGGGCAGATTTACCGGCACATGGATATCGGCACCGCCAAGCCGGATCCGGCGACCCTGAAGCGCACGCCGCATCACCTGATAAACATCATCGATCCGACCGAGCGCTATTCGGCGGCGCAATTCCGCGAGGATGCATTGCGGCTGATGGCGGAAATCAGCGCGCGCAACCGGATACCGCTGCTGGTGGGCGGCACCATGCTTTATTTCCAGACGTTGCGCGAAGGCTTGAGCGAGTTGCCGCAGGCCGATCCGGCAATCCGCACGGTGATAGATTCGATCGCCGAGGGTGCAGGTTGGCCGGCATTGCATGCGGAATTGAGTCGGCTTGACCCGGCGACTGCGGCGCGCCTTGAGCCCACTGATTCCCAGCGCATCCAGCGCGCACTGGAAATCTGCTATCTCACTGGCCGGCCGATGTCGCAGATGCTGCTGCAAAGCGAGATTGCAGCGCTGCCTTATCGTGCCGTCTCCATCGCGTTAATTCCGGGGGACCGCGCGATCCTGCACAAACGCATCGCAGAGCGTTTCAACCGCATGCTGACATCGGGATTAATCGAGGAAATTAAATGGCTGCGGAGCAATTACACATTGCAGAGTTCCTTGCCCTCCATGCGCTGCGTCGGCTATCGCCAGGTGTGGCAGTACCTGGAAGGCGAATTTGATTATCAAGAACTTCCAGATAAAGGTATTGCGGCGACTCGGCAACTTGCGAAACGCCAGATGACATGGCTGCGATCAATGCCAGATTTGGAAGCGATCGATTGCTTTTCTGCAAACCTGACAAAGAAAGTGCTGGCTCACGTGGAACGGATGTTAACGAAATGAACATTGATAAAATCCGCTGACCTCCCTTTTTTAGGTAGCGGATGCAAATCATCCGTCAAGATTTCTCGGTCACACGGGCTCTGGCTGTACCTTTGGCGAAAGTCATTTTGAGTTCATCGCCGCTGGCGATTTGCGCGCTGTCGCAAATTATTTTCCCTGCGGTGTTTTCAACTACGCTGTAACCCCGTTCCAGCACCAACCTCGGATTAAGATGCGCAAGATGCGAATGCAAGTTTTGCAGACGCGTCGTCACGCTCTCCAGATAACTTTCCACCGATCGCCTAAGCCGCAATGCAAGATCGGATTGGCATTGCTGCATGCGCCCGGTTTCCGGCGGCTTCAGCAGTTGGCGCAATTCGCGAATGCGCCAGCGCCGGTTATCGGCTTGCCTCGACCACGCGTTCCTGAAGCGCAGAGCCAATTGCCGCAAGTGCGCGCGCTGGTCCTGCAATCGCGCGGCGGGGTGTTGCAGGCGCCGAGATAAATAATCGAGCAGTTGCATACGGGCTTCCAGCGCGCGTGTAATTACGCGCTTCAAGCGCTTGTTGAAAAGCGCAAGACCCGCCATGAGTTCCACCCGATTCGGGCTGGCAAGTTCGGCGGCCGCAGTGGGAGTAGGTGCGCGTCGATCGGCCACAAAATCGGCGATGGTGAAATCGGTTTCATGTCCTATCCCGCATACGATTGGAACCGGGCAGGCGCCAACTGCTCGCGCCACGATTTCCTCGTTGAACGCCCATAAATCCTCGATGCTTCCTCCACCGCGGCACAGAATCAGCACATCGCATTCAGCGCGCCGTCCCGCGGTACGAATCGCTTCGCTAATTTTCTCACCCGCCCCTTCCCCTTGTACCGGGGTTGGATAAATAATTACCGCGATTCCAGGCATTCTCCGGCGCAGCGTAGTTACCACATCTCGCAACGCTGCTGCTCCCGGCGAAGTGATGATGCCGATGGAGTGCGGGAAAGACGGCAAGGGTTTTTTTCGGGCCTCGGCAAACAGGCCTTCGGACTCCAGCTTCGCCTTAAGTTTCTCGAAAGCCTCATAAAGCGCACCCAAGCCCGAGCGGCGCATGGTTTCAACATTGAGCTGAAACTCGCCGCGCGCCTCATAAAGGGAAACCAGCGCTCTCACTTCCACCTGCATGCCGTTTTCGGGCTTCCAATCGAGATGCAGACTTTTTTGGCGGAACATCACGCAGCGCACTTGCGCTTGCGCATCCTTGAGTGAAAAATACCAATGCCCGGAAACCGCGCGGGTGAAGTTGGAAATTTCTCCTGCGACCCAAGTAAGCGGGAAACCGCGCTCCAGCAATTCGCGCGCACTGCGATTGAGTTCGCTAACACTAATTACGGATGGATGCGGCAGGAAATCAGGCTGACTGGACATGATTAAATTGTACCGCAGCGCGACGAACCCCGCGTTATGCCGCGCCAGTATTAGAGATAACAAAAAAACTCAAGGAACGGCGCGGAATTCCGGGACATTTCGCCTGAAATCCCTTGTCAGTCGCGGCTTTTCACATGAGGTTCATCCACAATTCGTAAAGTGTGCGAAATATCACAAATTGCAAAATGATCGCTCTCCGTCGTTTCATTTCTAACAGCATGATTGTTATAAATAATCTCTCAGTCTAATATTTAATCAAAAAACGGAATTTCTTTACCAAAAAACCATTTAGACAGATTTCTTACAAGCTATGCACAAAGTTATCCACAAAGAATGTGGAAAAGATAAAAACGCTTTTCGTATTGGGCATTTAAATTAGTTGGCGAAGATTCCGCGCGCGCAAATTCGGCCCGCACTTGCCGAAAAATAGCTTGCAAGATAAAGTTACGCCTTTTCCACGGGGATTGTTGCGTGTTAGCCATCATTGACGCGGCAGGTTGGCCGATCTGGCTCATTATTATCGCTTCCATCATTGCAGTTGGCATCATCATCGAACGCGCGTTTTCGTTACGGCGCAATCTGGTCGCTCCAAGAAATTTGTTGCCGGCGCTGATCAATGATTTAAATCAAAGCGGCGTGAGTGAGGAAATGCTTGCGCGCCTGGAGCAAAATTCATTGCTCGGCAGAATCTTCGCCGCCGGTCTCAAGAACGTCAAAAGCTCACGCGAGGTAATGAAAGAAGCCATCGACGAAGCGGGCCACGCGGTGGCGCACGAGCTCGAGCGTTTCCTCCCCAGCCTTGGCACCATCGCAGCAATTAGCCCACTTCTCGGCTTGTTTGGCACGGTAATCGGGATGATTGAAATTTTCGGCTCGCAGGCGCCGACCGGCGGCAACCCCGTGCAGCTTGCCCACGGCATTTCAATTGCACTCTACAACACGGCGTTCGGCATTATGGTCGCGGTTCCCAGCATGATTTTCTACCGCTATTACCGAGCGAAAGTGGATACGCTGGTAATAGAAATGGAAATGCAGGCGATCAAGCTGATGGAAATCGTTCAAGGCGAACGACGCGAATAGTTGCATGCGGTGCCGAGTCAAGGCATGTGCGTATCAAGCGAATGCGCCGGGCGCCGCCATAAACTGGTTCATCTTGACAAATTAATTAAGGAGAGCTCAGCGTGGACTTCAGGCGTGGATACCAAAAAGAAGAACCCGAAATCAATTTGGTGCCACTTATTGACGTGTTACTGGTGATTTTGATTTTCCTAATGGTAAGCACTACTTATAACAAGTTCGCTGAACTGAAAATCAACCTTCCCAAGGCAGACGCCGAAAAACAGCAGGAACAGCCCAACCAGGTCAATATTGGCGTGGACGCAGCAGGACATTATTTGATTGGAAACACCACCCTAAACACTGTCGACCCGGTGGTACTGAGCGAGCAATTGCGGAAGGCTGCGGGTGATATTAAGGACCCGGTGATTGTCATCAATGCCGACGCCAATGCCACGCACCAGACGGTAATTAGGGTCCTAGAAGCCGCGCGCATTGCCGGCTACAGCCATATCACCTTTACCGCCGAGACCAGGACGGTAAAATAACTCGTCTTTCCGTTTGCTGTTCAACCCGGAAATCACGTGCACTGGCTGGAACAATACTGGTACCGATTGACGGTTTGGCACGTGTTGCTGCTTCCCTTCAGCCTGCTGTTCGCAATCGTTGCGAGCCTGCGCCGCTTTCTCTATCTATTGCATCTGCTGCCGGTCATCAAACTGCCGGTTCCTGTCATCGTCATTGGCAACATTTCGGTTGGCGGCACGGGGAAGACGCCCTTGGCCATCTGGCTGGCAAATTTTTTCCGGGAAGAAGGATTCAAGCCAGGTATCGTAAGCCGCGGCTACGGCGGCACCAATATACAGCCGCTTGAAGTCACTCGCCAAAGCAGCCCCGCGGTAGTTGGCGATGAACCCGTCTTGCTGGCACGACGCTGCGGCTGCCCGGTTTGGGTCGGACGCAACCGGCCCGCCACAGCGATTGCTTTGCTCGCCGCGCATCCCGAATGCGATGTGGTCATAAGTGACGATGGCCTGCAGCATTACCGCCTTGACCGTGACGTGGAAATCGCGGTGGTAGACGGGGAACGCAAATTCGGCAACGGCCTGCCGCTGCCTGCGGGCCCGCTGCGCGAACTTGTAGGCAGGCTGGAATCCGTTGACGCAGTAGTAGTTCAGGATGGTGAACGATCCCCAAGCGCCCCAGCTCGCTCGTTCAGCATGCGTCTTACCGGAGAAACGTTCTACAATCTGCTAAACCCCGACTTCAAAGTGTCTGCCACCGATTTGCGAGGGAAAAAAACCTATGCAGTAGCGGGGATAGGGCATCCGCAGCGGTTTTTCCGCCAACTGCAGACGCTTGGGCTCAGCGCCTCCGCACGCCCATTTCCCGATCACTACCGTTACCAAGCGGAAGATTTGTTTGCGCCAGATGCGGAAGCCATCATCATGACTGAGAAAGATGCAGTAAAATGTGAAACGTTTGCAGATGAAAAATACTGGGTTCTTGCAGTCGATGCGCAGGTACCTCGCGAGTTAGGCTTGATGATTGTGAAAAAACTAGAGAATCGTCATGGACCCCAAGCTGCTTGATATATTAGTCTGTCCACTGTGCAAGGGCCCGCTCGTCTACAAGAAGACCGAGCAGGAGCTGATATGCAAGCCGGACCGCCTCGCGTATCCCATCAAAGACGACATTCCCATAATGCTGGAAGAAGAAGCTCGCAAGCTTCCTCCCGAGGAAGAAGTTAAGTGAGGTGTAAACGGTAAATGGAATTTACCGTGGTCATCCCAGCGCGCCTGAATTCGGCCCGCCTCCCTGGCAAACCGCTGCTAGATATTGCGGGCAAACCAATGGTAGTGCGTGTCGCGGAAAAGGCGTTGGCCAGCGGCGCGCGGTCGGTTTGGGTGGCAACGGACCACCCGCAAGTGGCGGACGCAGTCAAGCACCATGGATTCAAGGCGTGCCTGACCCGGATGGAACACGCATCCGGAACCGAGCGGATCGCCGAGGTCGCCAGGCAAAAAGGATTCCCCGATGAAGCGATTATTGTCAATGTGCAGGGAGACGAACCGCTAATTGCACCCGAATTGATTCGCGAAGTAGCGCAGCATCTCGACGACCACACCGAAGCGCAGGTGGCGACTGCCTGCCATACGATACGTGGGCGCCAAGAGCTCTATAACCCGAATGTGGTGAAAGTAGTGCTAGATAGAAATAGCTGCGCGCTGTATTTCTCCCGCGCGCCGATTCCCCATGCCCGTGATGCGTTTGCTCAAAACGAATGGCCTGAAAAGCTGCCGGCGTATCGCCATCTCGGGATCTACGCTTACCGCGCCGGCTTTCTGAAAACTTATGCAAAGCTTGAGCCCTCGCCGCTCGAACAGTTCGAGGCATTGGAGCAATTGCGGGTACTGTGGCATGGTTACCGGATCGCCGTGGTGGTAACCCGCGACGCTCCCGAGGCAGGAGTGGACACGCCCGAAGACTTACAAAGAGTGCGCGAATTCCTGGCACGCGTATGACTCGCTGCGAAAATAGCGCGATTCCAGTAAAATGTTAACCTGCGCGACTAGGCTCGCGTAGAACGTCACTTCTCGGTATTCACGGTTAAATAATTCATGCGACTAATCCTGCTGGGAGCTCCGGGCGCGGGCAAAGGAACCCAGGCGGCGTACATCTCACAGAAGTACGGAATTCCGCAGGTATCCACCGGCGATATGCTGCGCGCCGCGGTCAAGGCCGGGACAAAGCTCGGCATGGAAGCGAAAAAATATATGGATTCCGGAGGGTTGGTACCAGACGATGTCATCATCGGCCTGGTCAAGGAACGCATCAAGCAGCCCGATTGCACCAAAGGTTTTCTATTTGATGGTTTCCCTCGCACCATCCCGCAGGCAGAGGCACTCAAAAAGGCGGGAGTGTACCTGGATTTTGTATTGGAAATCGACGTGCCGGACGAGGAAATCATCCGCCGCCTCAGCGGGCGCCGGGTGCACCCCGCATCGGGGCGCACGTATCATCTCCTGTTTAACCCCCCCAAAGTCGAAGGCAAGGACGACCTAACGGGCGAGGGGTTGGTGCAGCGCGACGACGACAAGGAAGAAACGGTGAAAAACCGCCTTGCCGTTTATCATGCGCAAACCAAGCAGCTGGTTGATTACTATTCCAAATGGACGGCACATGGCGATAAGGGCGCGCCCAAATACGCAAAAATCCAGGGCGTAGGCAAGGTTGATGAAATATGCGACAAATGCCTGGCTGCTCTGCTACAGTAATAAAAAGTATCAAGTGCAATACAACAGCATTGGACCGTTTATGGCTGCTACTTCCTTCCCCCGCCTTCTCGCCTAGAATCTATTCGTATGAGACCGAAAAATGCATTTTATGCACAATCAGGCGGAGTGACTGCGGTCATCAATGCTTCGGCATGCGCAGTGATTGAAACCGCTCGCAAATACAGGAACAAGATCGGCAAGGTCTACGCCGGCAGGAACGGCATCATCGGCGCGCTCACCGAAGAGCTTATCGATACCAGCAAGGAATCACGGGCGGCGATCCGCGCGCTGCGGCACACGCCTTCGGGCGCGTTCGGCTCATGCCGCTACAGGCTAAAAGGGCTGGATGAAAACCGCGCGCAGTACGAGCGGCTCATTGAAGTATTTCGCGCGCACAACATCGGCTATTTCTTCTATAACGGTGGAGGCGACTCCGCCGACACCTGCCTCAAAGTTTCGCTGCTCTCGGAAGCAATGGGCTACCCCATCACCGCGGTGCACGTGCCCAAAACGGTGGACAACGACTTGCCGATTACCGACTGCTGCCCCGGTTTCGGTTCAGTAGCGAAGTACGTGGCTACCAGCATCCGCGAGGCGGGATTCGACGTCGCTTCTATGGCCAAGACCTCGACCAAAGTATTCGTGCTCGAAGTCATGGGCCGGCATGCCGGCTGGATTACCGCGGCTTGCGGGCTTGCAGCGGAGAAGGACGGCGACGCCCCGCAGGTTTTGCTGTTCCCAGAAATTACTTTTTTCCAGGAAAAATTACTTGAAAAAGTGAAGGAATCAGTGGAGAAGTACGGCTATTGCGTGGTTGCGGTATCGGAAGGCATTAAAAGCGCGGACGGCAAGTTTCTTTCCGAATCCGGTCTGCGCGATGCCTTCGGGCATGCGCAATTGGGCGGCGTAGCTCCGGTGATCGCCAATCTGGTGAACGAAAAGCTCGGTTACAAATATCATTGGGCGGTGGCAGATTACCTGCAGCGTGCAGCGCGCCATATTGCCTCGAAAACCGATGTCGAACAGGCTTATGCGGTGGGCAAAGCCGCGGTGGAATTTGCCATGAAAGGACACAATTCAGTAATGCCAACTGTGGTGCGTAAATCCGATAGGCCCTACAAATGGACAATCGGAATGGCCAGCCTTGAGGACGTGGCAAACCGCGAAAAAAAAATGCCGCGCGATTTCATTTCAGAAGATGGCTTTGGCATCTCGAGGAAGTGCCGCACTTACCTTGAACCACTCATCAAAGGCGAGGATTATCCTCCATTCAAAAATGGATTGCCGGATTACGTTAAGCTGAAAAATATTGCGGTGCCCAAAAAACTTTCGGGGGATTTCAAGATTTAGTCGACGCGGAGCAATCACGGGCCGGCGTTGTGGCATAATTGGATGAGGTTAATCGAAGGGGGGAGATCATGACCGGGGCCGTCGAAATCGCTCTTGCTCTTGCTTTAGCGCTCGCGTGCGCAATTCTTGCCATTGTCTTTGGCGGCATATCAATCAAGTGGATACTGGCGCAGCCAAGCGGCAATGAGCGCATGCGTGAAATCGCCTCCGCGATACAGGTAGGCGCTTCAGCTTATCTCAACCGCCAGTACACCACTATCGGAATGGTCGGTGTCGTTCTGTTCTTTGTCATCGGCTTTGCGCTGACGTGGAAGACTGCAGGCGGATTTGCCATCGGTGCGATACTCTCGGGCGCCGCAGGCTACATCGGCATGAACGTGTCGGTACGTGCCAACCTGCGCACTGCCGAAGCGGCGCGTACGGGCCTCAACGAAGCGTTGAAAATCGCTTTCCGCGGCGGCGCGATTACTGGCTTGCTGGTGGTAGGCTTGGGCTTGCTTGGAGTCGCAGGCTACTTCGCCGTCCTGCTGACCACCGCTGAGCAAGGCGCAGCTCTAAGTCAGATCATAGGGCCGCTGGTCGGCCTGGGCTTCGGCGGTTCGCTGATTTCAATCTTTGCCCGTCTTGGCGGCGGAATTTTCACCAAGGGCGCTGATGTCGGCGCCGACCTGGTGGGAAAGGTCGAGGCCGGGATTCCTGAAGACGATCCTCGCAATCCGGCAGTTATCGCGGATAACGTGGGAGACAACGTCGGCGACTGCGCCGGCATGGCTGCCGACCTGTTTGAGACTTATGCTGTCACCATCATTGCCACCATGCTGCTGGGCACGCTGCTTCTGAACAAGCCTGAAGTGGCGGCGAAAGCGGCGGTATACCCGCTCGTCATTGGTGGCTTCTCCATCATCGCTTCGATCATCGGCTGCCTGTTTGTGAAAGCGGTGCCCGGCAAGAAAATCATGAGTGCGCTCTACCGCGGGCTTATTGTCGCAGGAGTGATTGCCATAATCGGCTATATCCCCATTACCTGGCTGCTGATGGGCGATATCGGCGCGCAATACGCGTTTCTCAGCCCGATAAAGCTGGTCGCCTCGGCTGTAATAGGGTTGGTGCTCACGGGCTTGATGGTAGTAATTACCGAATATTACACTGCAACCGAATTCAGTCCGGTGCGCCATGTGGCTCAAGCTTCTACAACGGGTCACGCCACCAACATCATCGCCGGCTTGGGCGTTTCGATGAAGGCTACAGCGCTCCCCGTTCTAGCGGTGTGCCTGTCGATATGGGCGTCCTACGTAACTGCGGGTATTTACGGCATCGCCATTGCCGCAACCTCGATGCTCTCCATGACCGGCATCATCGTGGCGCTCGACGCGTATGGCCCAATTACTGACAACGCCGGTGGCATTGCGCAAATGGCGAACCTACCCAAGGAAGTGCGCGCAATTACCGATCCTTTAGATGCAGTGGGCAACACCACCAAGGCGGTCACCAAAGGCTACGCCATTGGTTCTGCGGGCTTGGCCGCACTGGTGCTGTTCGCCGATTATACTCACGCGCTGGAAGCTGCGCATAAAAGCGTCGCATTTGAGCTTTCCGATCCGGCCGTCATCATTGGACTGTTCATCGGCGGACTTGTGCCCTACCTCTTTGGAGCAATGGCAATGGAAGCAGTAGGCCGCGCCGCCGGCTCAGTGGTCATTGAAGTACGCCGCCAGTTCAAGGAGATTAAAGGCATTATGGAAGGAACGGCGAAGCCGGATTATTCCCGCGCAGTGGACATGCTTACTCGCGCAGCAATCAAGGAAATGATGATTCCTTCGCTGCTGCCGGTGCTGACACCAATCGTGGTTGCGTTTGTTGTTAATTTAATCATGGGTCCCGGTGCAGGAGTCAAAGCGCTGGGCGGACTGCTAGTGGGCACCATCGTAACAGGCCTTTTTGTCGCGATTTCCATGACCACTGGCGGTGGAGCGTGGGACAATGCGAAGAAATATATTGAGGATGGGCATCACGGCGGCAAGGGCAGCGAGGCACACAAGGCGGCGGTCACCGGGGATACCGTTGGCGATCCTTACAAAGATACCGCCGGCCCCGCGGTCAATCCGCTAATTAAAATCATCAATATTGTCGCGTTATTGATCGTTCCTCTGCTGTAGTGCAATGTTGCCCGTTTTTGGTGAACCGCGCCGTACTATGAACGGCGGTTTCTTACCCACGGGAACCATCGCACACTAACGTTTGTCACCTTGATGTGCCGTTAATATAATCGAGGTCATCATGAATAAATCCTTATCATTTGTTTCCGTGCTGTTACTGTTGGGCGGTTGCGCCACGACTCCGCAGACAGTGTATCTTTATCCTGATGTCGTGGTAACGGGATCCGAAGTCGGGAAAGGCAAAACGGTTGCATTAACAGTTACCGACGCGCGCGCAGATAAAGTTTTAGGCTACCGCACGACTCGATTGGACAAGGATTCGGTCATTCTCACTGATTCGGATATCGCCAAGAAGGCACAGGAAAGTATTTATGAAGGATTGAAAAAGTACGGCTTCAACGTGAACGTTGTGTCCGGGGACGCGCCAGTCCTGCTGAAAGTGGAAGTTCAAGCCCTCCAATACTCGGCGCCTACCGGGTCCTGGACCGGCGGAATCCGCACCCTTGCAAGGCTCAAGGCGTATGTCAAGAACGGCCCAACGACTTACGAGAACTTGTACGAGGTAACGAACAATGAAACGGTGGTTATTCCGCCAAGCCAAGGCAAAAACGAAGAGCTGATCAATAAAACCCTCGCCGACGTGCTGCAAAATCTGCTCAAAGACCAGAAACTCATCGCCCTGCTAGCGAAGTAAGCTTGACCATTCAGGCGCTTAACGTTGCCGAATGACCAGTGCGCAATGTGTCGCGCCAGAAACCGGATGAGCTTCGAAAAAAATGAACCTGGTGAGGCCGATAATTTTGGCAACGGGACCACGCACCGCTTTCGATAAAAAAAGGTAGTTTCAATGACCATTCCGGTGTGGGTGCTGCTCGGGTTCGCGGCGTGGACGCTACTGATATTACTTGGCGGCGTCGGTCTTTACCGGTGGAGCCGAATCTTGACCAAGCGTGCCACACTGAGCGAATGGCGGGCAGAGCTGCAGCAAGGCAGTGAATGGTATCAGCGCGCAATTCGCGCCCACGCGAACTGCGTGGAAAACCTTCCCGTCTATGCGGCCATCGTCGTGGCAATTATTGCAACAGGAGTGCAAAGCTCCGTCTTAGACATTTTGGCCATCATCTTGATATGTGCGCGGGTATTCCAAACGCTCATTCACATTTCCCTGAAGCAGACAAATCTTGTAGCTGGTCTTCGCTTTGCATTTTTCTTTGTTCAGTTCATATGCATGTTTTCGATGGGCGTATTCGTCGCGGTCAACGCGTAAGCTGCGACTGCAAGGAAAATTGAGTCGTTATCATTAGAAACCCCGCCATGTTTCCCTTGGCCGAGATTGATACGAAGGCTACCAAGGCGAAATACGAACAAGACGCCATCGGCTGGCCCCGTTCACATCGATGGAAAAGACTTTAAAGTGTGAACCTTACGGCACCGACGTATTTTATCCGGCCTAGAGCCCCTTGAATAGGAAGCAACGCACATCGATCATGCGCAGGTTAAAGTACGATAGTCTCGAAGAATTGGCACTCAATTTGCTAGGAATAACGTGGCCGGACAGTGATGAACGAGGCCGGAAGCGGTAAGGTGCTTGTTTTTATCACTTTGCACAAGAGTGGCGCAGTGGTAAAGAAAGCGATTTCGACTAAGCTCGCTCAGGTTAGGTTAATTTAACAGGTTTGCGTATCAATTAGAGGCAAATGACTTCGCTGGTAAAATAATTATTTCTTGCTTGTCACAATCAATCCAGTCGCAATATGGCTAAAGCGCGTGCAAAACGCTCCAGGAAAACTCTATTCGGCAAACTATTTCCAAAAAGGAAAACCATCAAAAAAACTCCTGACATAATGGATTTTCCTCTCTTGGGGAAACTTGTCTTCTTGTTGGCGGGCGCACTCCTCATGGCGATCGCCATCGATTTTATTCACTTGGAACCTTCGAAGTTGGCGGCTCCAAGACTAGTCGTGCTCGGGCTGGGGGTTGCGTTCCTGTGCATAGGGGTATTGACCTTAATTGCCAAGTACCGCTACTCGTACCCCGCGCTATATATGCTGGTGGCGGCCTTGATGTGCTCTACGTTTGCAGCCATATTCACATGGGCTGCGGTATGGGCACAAGGCCCTTTTGGCGGAAGCCTTTCTATCGAGGCGCTGGCCTTTCTGAGTAGCACGCATGATCTCTTGGAGCGCGCAGGCTTTGGAATGGGCGCCATTTTCATGATTGTTCTCTCGGGCCTGGCCTGGTGGCGCTGGTGGCGCGCCGTTCACGGCAAAAAAATCGATCTGAACTGAGCTTCCAATTCGTTTGTCCTTTTAATGGCTCACGCCGCAGCATTGATTTGCACTAACCCAAAAATGCCGCAAGGAGTTTTTTTTCAACTTTCGCCGTGCGCCTCAGGCTACACATAATCAGTAGACGATCTTAACGCCCGCTGTTGATTTAGATCAAACTGCTTGTTCCCATTCTTCACTATAAAAAGCTCGTGCGTGTTGCGCAGTAGCGCTTATTGAGCCGCTCGACTTCCATTGCGGTTCCGCCAAGCGATGGCAGAAAGTTGTTGAGACATCGCATTGAGCGTGAGCAAGCTTGCCCACATGGAAGGCGGCTTCCGCACCTGAAAAACGTCCAAGGAGCGCGACGTCGTTGCCGGCCCGGCAAAGGGCCCGCCGGTCGGTTAAAATGGCTAAACGCGGCATTCGTAAACAAACAATTTATTTCGGAATCCAGCGATAGTGAAAAGAGCCTTGGCGTTATCACGGGTCTACCGCCTGCTCGAGCCCGGGCCGGTGGTGATGGTCACGACCGCTCAAAAGGGACGGGCCAACATCATGACCATGTCGTGGCATACGATGATGGATTTCGAGCCGCCGATCATAGGCTGCGTGATCGGCGAGCAGAGCTACACCTATGGCATCTTGAAGGCGACCAAGGAATGTGTGATCAACATCCCGACAGTGGAACTCGCGATGAAAGCGGTGGGGTGTGGGAACACATCCGGGCGAACCGTGGACAAATTCAAGAAATTTCATCTTACGCAGATGCCGGCATCGCGGGTCAAGGCACCGCTTATCGCCGAGTGCTATGTGAATCTGGAATGCCGTGTCGTCGACGCGCGGCTGGCGGCCCGGTACAATTTCTTTATCCTTGAGGTGCTCAAAGCATGGATCGATCCCTCAAGGAAAGATCCGCGGACCATCCATCATCGCGGGGGAGGCAACTTCATGGTGGCGGGCAGAACAATCAAGCTGCCCTCCAGGATGAAATAG
>DASPRE010000080.1:0-4240 GCA_035624615.1 Burkholderiales bacterium
GGTCTATTGCGGCGGTCTTGAAAACCGTTGTGGGGCAACCCACCGGGGGTTCGAATCCCTCACTCTCCGCCAATCAAGCCGCACAAAATCATTAAAAAGAATTCATCTCTCATATCCACGTGCTGGTCACATCGCATGGAATTGCTGAAATATTGCAATACCTACAGATATGGTGTTTATTCTCTTGATGTTTTAATTGTCCTTGCTCGCGTTAAGGAGGACTGGCATGGCAACAAATAAAAATTCAGGGTTAACTCATTGATTTAAGTTTCTGTCTTTGTTATCATTTTAATGTTGCTCACCTCCCTCTCCAAATTAACGGCATGTCTATGAAATCCCAACAAAAAAGTGTGATTAGTAAAATTGGGCCGAAGCGCGTCCTGAAGAAAAACGCGGCTGCGTTCAGAGTCCACGATACCTATAGGAAAGCTGCCGAAATTATCGAGCGCGCGGAGTTTGCGTCTGGCAAGCGGGTTGTTTTCAAATCGGACACCGGCTCTACGATTAATTTTGAAATCAACCGCTATGGAGTCCTCTCAACCACCTCGCAAAAAATTTAGCACGACGCAGGACTGGAACGATTTCATCGCCGCAGCACAACAATCCGGTCAGGTAATGACCGGAAAAGATTTATTTGAATTGCGCAAGGGCTGTTACAACGAAATCGAAAGTTTGCGCGGCCGTCCGTTGTTGGTATATGCGACAAAGTTCTTGGAAGCATTGCCACCCGGTGTTCCTAACCAGATTGACCTTTCTGATGTAGATGGGTTCACTGACCTGATCAATTCGGTCGGCGGCTCGTCGTCCGTTGACGTGCTTTTGCATAGCCCGGGCGGACGACCTGACGCAACGGAACGAATTGTCGGCATACTACGTAACAAGTTTCAAGAGGTAAATTTTCTCATCCCACACTCCGCGTATTCGGCTGCTACTATGCTCGTACTTTCCGGGAATAGCATTGTGTTGCACCCGAGTGCAACGCTTGGCCCGATTGACCCGCAAGTTGGTGTTCCAACGAAAGAGGGGTCGGTAAGTTTCGTTCCGGCGAAATCGATCCTGAATGGTTTTGCTAAAGCCAAAGCTATAATCAAGGCAGAGGGGGCTGAGTCTTTGCCCGCGTACATTCCCCTGATCGAAAAATACTCACTTGATCTTTTTGAGCTTTGTGAAGACTCGGAGAAATTATCTAAGGAATTGGTGTCATCTTGGCTGAAAAAGTATATGTTCGCAGGTAAGAAAAACGCCAAGTCAAAAATCAAGAAGGCCGCTTTGTTTTTCTCTGATTACAACACGCATAAAGTACATTCTCGCCCCTTGTCGCTGGATAAGTTAACCAGCTTTGACCTCGAAATAAAGGTTGCCGATGGTGCACTTCGTGACCTTATGTGGGAAGCGTATATCTTACTTAACGGCTTTTTTAACGTTAGTCCGTTCGTGAAGTTGTACGAGAGCATCCACGGAGTTTCATGGGGCAAGCAGTTCCAAATTATTATTGGGCCAGCGCAGTGGCAGCCCCAGGTCCAACCACAGCCAAGACGGCAATCGTAAATTAAAGAAAAGCAATTGGTTTTAAAGTATCACCTTCAGAAACGAAATAATCCTAGCGTTTCGAGGCGAATTATTTCCTGGCTACGCTTTGTTTTGTCTTGCCTCGTAGGATTGCAGGTGGCAGTAAGCCAGGCGCAGCAGAGGAGTTCGCACATTGTTCTCGCGAGCCTTACGCAACATGTCGCCGATGATATGATCGCCTTCGGTTTTGCCATTCTTTTCGATATCGCGCAGCATTGAAGCGGCCATCACCGAGCCGCGCTCGGTCAGCACCTTGCGCGACCACGCCATGTGTTGTTCTCGCGGCGCGTAGCCTGAGGCCACTGCAACGCATTTGCACTCGTCCAGGATTTCCAAAACGACCGCTTCGCCTTCGGCCGTTTGCATGATGGCGCCGACGGACGCGCGCATCAGGCAGGTGGCCCCCGCGAGCGCAGCGAGAAACACGAACTTTTCCCACATATCGAGATCGATGCTCGTGCTGAGAACGTAATTGACCGAAGTCTTTGCGAATTCAGTTTCAAGCGCCTTGCAGCGGGCGCTTATTTCACCCGAGCGCTCGCCAAAAATGATTTTGTGCACCGGGTAAAGGTGCTGAATCTCGCCATTCTCGGTAAGCGTGGCTGCAATCTGGCAGCTCCCGCCCAGCACCCGCTCCGCGCCAAATTGTTTGCTAAGCGTTTCCATATGCGCTACGCCATTGAGCAGCGGCAGAACCGCAGTGCCATTTGCAACCGCCGGAGCAATGGCGGTTATTGCGCTTTCAAGGTCATATGCTTTGCACGCGAGGATGATGAAATCATAAGCGGGGGTCAGCTGGTCAGGAAGCACGTAGGCGACTTTTTGCTTGATGTCGCCCTTGGGGCTGCGCACGACCAAGCCGTGCTCCTTGAGTTGAGCGGCGCGGCGCGGACGCACGAGGAAAACCACATCGGCGCCTTTTTCCGCAAGCCGGCCGCCAAAATAACCCCCAACCGCTCCCGCACCGAGCACCAGGATTTTCATTTCAGATCTTTGCTTGCCACATCCGCCCAGCAGTTCGGTGTCTCATACAGCCGGATGTGTTCCAGCCGCAAATGGTTGCCGTAGATATCCCGGTAGGCATTAGAGAGAATCCGGAAAGCCTCGAGCGCCATATTTTCAGCGGTCGGCGTAGCTTTAAACAGGACCGTTTTATGCCCCGGCAGCGAATTCAGGAAATTGACCACTGCGGTGTCGCCGCTGTGGACGAGAAAAGCATGATCCCAGGCGTCGACCAAATATTTTCTGGCGATTTCCCCGACCTGTGCAAAATCCATCACCATGCCGTTTTGCGGCGCGCCTTTCTTTTCGATGACATCCCCTGAAAGCGTGATCTCAATCGCGTAACGGTGGCCGTGCAAGTGGCGGCACTGGCTGTCATGCTCGGGAATGCGATGCCCGGCGTCAAATTCCAGGCGGCGCGTGATTAGCATGTTGTTCTGGTTTCCCCCATAATACCTTCTGAATTATAACATTCTCACAGTGTGCCCCATCGGGGGACGGATGCTCATGCAAGTGAAGCAAACACTCAGCATTTCCGATCATAGCCGCGAAGCTGCGGGGCTTACGTATGTTTATCCGGTAATTTCCCGGCGCGCGGGAGGCGTTTCGGTCGGCATCAATCTCAATCCGAATAATGCCTGCAACTGGCGCTGCATTTATTGCCAGGTCCCGAATCTTAAACGTGGCGCGGCGCCGGCGATTGATCTGCAAAAGCTCGACAGCGAACTGCGCGGTTTTTTGCGGGAGTTGCTGGTGGGGGATTTCATGGAAAGCAAAGTGCGGCCGGAAGCACGCCGCCTCAACGACATCGCGATTTCAGGGAACGGCGAGCCCACCAGTTCGATGCAATTTGCCGAGGTTGTGGATTTGATTGCAAAAGTGATTGATGATTGCGGGCTGAAAAACAAGATCAAGCTGGTGCTGATAACCAACGGCAGCCTGATGCATCGTGCTACCGTGGAGAAAGGACTGTTGAAAATGAAAAATATCAACGGTGAAGTATGGTTCAAACTGGATTCCGCAACAGCCGCAGGAACGCGCCGGATTAACGGTGTTCAAAGAACGCCGGAAAAGACCCTGCAGGATCTGCGCATCGCGGTTTCCCTTTGCCCGACTTGGCTGCAAACGTGCGTGTTTGCGTTGGATGGAAAGCCGCCGTCCTCAGCTGAACGCGCGGCCTACCTCAATTTTATAAGCGACCTGAAGCAGAACAAAGTGCAGGTGGAAGGCGTGTTGCTCTACGGTTTGGCGCGTCCCTCAATGCAACCGGAAGCGCCGCGTCTTTCTGCATTGCCAAAAGAGTGGCTGGATGAGTTTGCGCACGCGATACGCTCAGCAGGCTTGCAGGTCAGAGTGAGCCCGTGATTTTGAGTGGGTCTGAATTACGCCGGCGCAACTTTTTCAGCGCGCGCATCGATTAATCTAATTATTAATTTTTGCAGTAGCACGTAAGTGACAGCGGCTGTTCTCGTTTTTGGCCTTGAAATAAGGTAAAATGCCGCGCTTTGAATTTTTAACGTGAAAGCATAATGGCGCTGATCGTACAGAAATACGGCGGAACTTCAGTAGGGAGTATCGAGCGCATTAAAAGCGTTGCGCAGCGCGTTGCACGCTTCCGTGAGCAAGGCCACCAGATTGTGGTGGTGGTATCCGCCATGAGCGGCGAAAC
>DASPRE010000091.1:0-5356 GCA_035624615.1 Burkholderiales bacterium
AACACGCCCAGCAATTCCTACAATGCTTTCCTGCAACTTATCTACGACAATAACTACAGCGTTGTCGTGGGCGACCCGGCGGCAACGGCACGTCACAATCTGAAGACGGGAAACCAGGTGCCGGTGGAAATCTGTACCGAAGTAGACCGCAAGACTGACGATGCTAATCCGGGGCGGGGCACCTTCCGCTTCAGCACCTACCTTGGGGCAGGCACCGCGCCGACTGCTGCAACCTGTGCCGATCTGACTAACGGAGTCTGGCTCACCACCAGCGGGCAAACCAACTGCGGCGCTACCACTCTGTTCTAACAAAACCCGCGAAATCAAGAAAAGCCCGTCTGGTGCGGGCTTTTTTATTTCCGCAAAATTCATCCCTGCATCAACATCATTTCGGCAGCGGCAAGATTGTCTTCAGTTCCGAGAAGCACCATCACATCGCCTGCCTCGATGCGCGTCTCTGACGAAGGAGCTAGACCGCGGATATTGCCTTTCCTGACCGCGGTTACTTCAACAGAATGTTTTGCCAAGTTGATTTCTGCAAGGGTTTTGCCGACCGCCGCCGCGCCGGGACTAATTACCACCGACTGCAGACGCCGTAGCTGCTTTTCACTCCCCGGTTCGCTCTCATCAGTGATGCCATGGAAAAAACCATGAAACAGTTCGTAACGCCGCTCGCGTGTTTCCCTTATGCGCTTCAGCACGCGGTTCAAGGGCACGCCAACCAGCATCAGCGCGTGTGATGCGAGCATCAGGCTTCCTTCCATGATTTCCGCCACAACTTCGGTGGCACCCGCTTGTTTGAGCCGGTCCAAATCAGAATCATCCACAGTGCGCACCAGCACCGGCAAATAAGGCCGCGTCTTCTGAACATGGCTCAAGATTTTTAACGCCAACTGCGCATTGGATTCCGCCACCACCAGCGCCTTGGCGCGCATTAAGCCGGCTGCAACCAACACTTCGTGTCTGCCGGCATCACCATAGACCACTTGCTCACCCGCGGCCGCAGCTTCCTTTACTCTTTGCGGGTCGAGATCCAGCGCGACGAACGGGATATTTTCCTGCTCCAGGAAACGCGCCAGATTTTGCCCGCTGCGCCCATACCCGCAGATAATGACATGCTGCTCCTGCGCCATGGTCTGCGCGGCAATATTATGCAATTGCATGGCACGGCTTATCCACTCCGCACCACTGATATGGAATAACAGGTGTTCGCTTCTTTCTATAATAAACGGCGCAGCGAGCATAGAAAGCAACATGGCGGCGAGAACCACCTGCAACACGGCAGGTTCGAGCAGCTGCACACCTGCGGCCTGCCAAAGCAATACGAAACCGAATTCCCCGGCTTGCGCCAAACAAAGTGCGGTACGCAGGGCAATTTGCGGGGGACTGCCGAACAAACGGCTCAAGCCTGCGATAAGGAGGGCTTTCATCAACACCAGCGCCACTACTAAGCCACCCACTGCAAACCAATTTTCCAGCACAGTCCTGACATCGAGCAACATGCCAATGGTGACGAAGAAAAGTCCCAGCAGCACGTCACGAAACGGCCTGATATCGGCATCCACCTGATAGCGGTATTCGGTTTCTGAAATCAGCATGCCCGCGAGAAAGGCGCCCAACGCCAGCGACAGCCCAGCCCTCTCGGTGAAAAAAGCCAGACCGAGAGTGATCAGTAGAACGTTGAGTACAAACAATTCCGATGATTTTTGCCGTGCGACCAGATGAAACCATGCGCGCATCAACCGCTGCCCAACAAATAAAATAACAATTAGCACTACCAAGGCCTTCAGCGCGCCAATAACCAGCGCGGCCGCCACGCGATTTCCTTCTGCCAATGCCGGCACAAAGATAAGGAGGGGAACTACTGCTAAATCTTGAAACAGCAGTATGCCGATGATTTGCCTGCCGTGTTGCGTGGCAAGTTCAAGACGGTCTGCCAGCATTTTGCTGACGATCGCGGTAGACGACATTGCAAGCGCTCCGCCGAGCGCGAGGCCCGCTTGCCACTTCAGGCCCAGCGCGAGGCTACCGAGCAATGCAAGCAGCATGCTCAATCCTACTTGCGCAACCCCCAGGCCGAATACGGTTCGGCGCATGGTAAGGAGCTTCGGCAAGCTGAATTCCAAGCCGATGCTAAACATCAGGAACACCACACCAAATTCTGCAAGGTACCGCGTCTCTCGCGCTTCGGGTATCCAGGAAAGCGCATGCGGCCCGATAGCAATGCCCACCAATAAATAACCCAGCAGCGCAGGCAATTTAAGATGACGGAACAGCACCACCACAAGAACCGCAGCGGCAAGCAGTATCAGCACCAGTTGTAGCGTAGTGTGCATCACGAACTTTCCATTTTGACCGAACCAATGATGCCGTAATGTGCATTAAATGCAAGTGGCGGCGGCAGGTTTAGCGCCTGTTATTGGAGTATGGCTGCCGCTTTCCGGCACGCAAGAGCGAGTCGTCCCGGCGCGGCAGCATGAGCGCCCCGTTTCACAATGTTTCTTGCGGCAGCTTGCGCCCCTTCCCGCTCCACGCTGCGCGAGTCCGAGTCCGGGGCGCCCTTTTCTTTGGCGACTTTCTTTGGCCGGACAAAGAAAGTCACCTGCTCCCGGGCAGCCCCGGGGAATCAAACTGTCATCGCCTGCGGATTGATTCTCTCAAGTTTGGAATGCAGCTTGTTGAGCGCGCTGATATAGGCTTTTGCGGAAGCGACCACGATATCGGTATCCGCGCCCAAGCCATTAACGATACGCCCGCCCTTGGAGAGCCTCACCGTTACCTCGCCCTGCGATTCGGTTCCGGTGGTGATGTTGTTCACCGAAAAGAGCTGCAATTCAGAACCGCTCCTGACGATGCTTTCAATTGCCTTGAACGATGCATCCACCGGCCCGCTGCCGTGCGACTCCGCGCGCCGCTCCTTGCCTGCCTCGGTGATCACCACGCTGGCATGAGGCTGTTTGCCGGTTTCCGAATGCGCTTTGAGCGAAACCAGCTTGAAATGCTCCTGCACATGTTCCGCGGCTTCCTGCGACACCAGCGCCTGCAAATCCTCGTCGAATATTTCATGCTTCTTGTCGGCCAATTCCTTGAAGCGCATGAACGCCGCATTGAGCATTTCATCCGACTCCAGTTCGATGCCGAGCTCCATGAGCCGGTTTTTGAACGCATTGCGCCCGGAATGCTTGCCGAGCACCAGCTTGTTTGCGCCCCAGCCTACATCTTCGGCGCGCATGATTTCGTAGGTCTCGCGGTGCTTGAGTACGCCGTCCTGGTGGATTCCCGATTCATGGGCAAACGCATTCGCCCCGACGATGGCCTTGTTGGGCTGCACGGTGAAACCGGTGATGCCCGCTACCAAGCGGCTTGCGGGAACGATCTGGGTGGTGTCGATGCGCGTATCGCAGGGGAAAATATCCTGGCGCGTGCGCACCGTCATGACGATTTCCTCGAGCGCGGCATTTCCGGCGCGTTCTCCCAAGCCATTGATGGTGCATTCGACCTGGCGCGCGCCCTGCAAAACCGCAGAGAGCGAATTTGCCACCGCCAAACCCAGATCATTATGGCAATGCACTGAAAACACCGCTTTGTCAGAATTGGGAATGCGGCTGCGCAATTGGTGGATCAGCCCGCCGAACTGATCGGGCACATTGTAGCCCACAGTATCCGGGATGTTGACCGTCTTCGCGCCGGCCTTGATCACCGCTTCCAAAACGCGGCACAGGAACTCGACTTCCGAACGGCCCGCGTCTTCCGGAGAAAATTCCACATCGTCGGTATAGGCGCGCGCCCACTGTACAGCTTTTACCGCCTGCTCAAGCACCTGCTCGGGCGACATGCGCAGCTTTTTTTGCATGTGGATGGGAGAGGTCGCGATGAAGGTGTGCACGCGCGCGGCCGCAGCGCCCTTGAGCGCTTCGCCCGCGCGCTCGACGTCGGCTTGAATGGCGCGTGCCAGCCCGCACACTGTGCTTTCCTTAATGGATTTGGCGACCGCTTTCACCGATTCAAAGTCGCCATTGCTCGCAGCCGGAAATCCGGCTTCGATCACGTCCACGCGCATGCGCTCGAGCTGCCTCGCGATGCGCACTTTCTCCTCGCGCGTCATGAAGCGCCCGGGCTCTGCTCTCCGTCGCGCATGGTAGTGTCAAATATAATCAATCGTTCTTTCATGTCTTTACTCCGCCTGAAGATGCTGGAATTCATAATCCAGAAACCGCGTACCGGCTTCTGAAACCCAAAGCAAAACGTGTGGAAAAGTAGAAGTATTTAGCGCGCGAGGCGCAGTAGCAGACCCGCCAGCAGAACGCCGGCAAGGCGGGAAACGAGGTCGGTGCTGCGGATGGAACTCATGGGACGCAAATATAATGCCTTTTTGGCGATTGTGCAAGAATCGCGTTCATTCCGGCAGCGTTTTATCCCTCGAGGACACGTTCATTACGGACTTGCCCTTTCTCAGTTCCCAGAACCACATGATATAGCCGGAGAGTGCGTACACGACAAAACAACTAAAGAGCACAGTAGGCGGGTCGACGGATATCAGGACGAAGGAAAGCACCAGAAGGAGCATGAATACGAAAGGCACGCTCTTGCGCAAATTGATGTCCTTGAAGCTGTAATACCGTATGTTGTTCACCATGGACAGGCCGGCAAACACCGTCACGAACCACGCCAGCCAGCGCACGTCCCCCCCGCTTATCTGATAGTCGTTCATGACCCACACAAGTCCAGCGATCAGCGCGGCGGCGGCTGGGCTGGGCAATCCCTGGAAGAAGCGCTTGTCCGCCACTTCCAGTGTGGTGTTGAAGCGGGCAAGTCTGAGCGCTGCGCCCGCACAGTAAACGAACGCGGCAATCCAGCCAATCCGGCCCATGCTCTGCAGTGCCCAAACGTAGGACACCAGCGCCGGCGCGGCGCCGAAGGACACCATGTCGGAAAGGCTGTCATACTCTGCGCCAAACGCGCTCTGGGTATGAGTCAAGCGCGCCACACGCCCATCAATCCCGTCGAGCACCATCGCCACGAGTATGCCGACTGCAGCATATTCGAATCGCCCGTTCATCGCCTGGACGATGGCATAAAACCCGGCAAACAAAGCCGCAGTCGTGAAGAGATTGGGCAACAGGTAAATTCCGCGCTTGGGGAACTTGCCCCTCAGCAGCCATTTGTTCGGTTGTTCCGGATCGTACATTTCCATCAATTTACCCCTTAGCCCGGAAACTCGGCGAGAATGCTTTCCGCCCCATACACCTTATCACCGATCCGGGCTTTGACCAAAACCTCCAGCGGCAGGTAAACGTCGACTCTCGAGCCAAATCGGATGAAGCCGTAGCGCTGCCCCCGCCCAAGTGAGTCTCCG
>DASPRE010000114.1:0-5373 GCA_035624615.1 Burkholderiales bacterium
CACTTCGCGAAATCGCCGGGTCTCCGCCAGTGCTGGACCTCATTCATCTCGGGCTCGGGCCGGATGGGCACACCGCTTCTCTTGTGCCAGGAGATCCGGTCCTCGATGTCGCTGACAAGGATGTCGCAGTCACCGCTTTGTATCAGGGCAGGCGCAGGATGACCTTGACTTATCCAGCGCTCAATCGTGCCCGCCGCATACTGTGGCTGATAACCGGGGATGATAAAGCCGCTATGCTTGCGCGCCTGTGCAATGGCGATACAACCATTCCAGCAGGGCGCGTTGGTCAGGAACAAGCCGTTGTGCTAGTGGATCGCGCTGCTGCCACGAGGCTGGGAACAGGGTTGGCGGCTTGACTCGGCACGCAAATAATCCCGCAGGTCATTTGCGCGTCATTTTCAGCGCCATTTTGAGTAATACACATTATTGACATAGATCAAAATTAAAATTGGGCAAAATTGTGTATACTTTGCGGGTCCGTTGATCAGCCGCGATTGATGGCCTGCCTATTCGTCGTATCATCGCTTTAAAGAATGATTTAACACAGGTGGCAAATGCATACGGCTCTTACTGCCTGTCACGAATGCGATCTGGTGCAACGCGAACCGCGGGTACCTGTCGGCGGCGTAGCGCGCTGCGCATGCTGCGGGGGGGAACTCTATCGCAACCAGCCTGAAAGCCTCGATCGATCGCTCTCATATACGCTTGCGGCACTCATCGTTTTTATTCTTGCGAACGTATTTCCAATGGTCGGACTTATCGCCCAAGGGCAACTCGTCCAGACGACTTTGTTTGGATCAGTTCAGGCGTTGTACAACAATGATATGCGGCTTGTCGCAGTACTGGTGTTTGTGACCACGATACTGTTCCCCGGTGCGGAAATTGCGGCGATGTGCTACTTAATGCTGCCGTTACGGTTTGGAAGGGTTCCCCGCTGGTTCGCGCAGGTCTTCCGCCTGCGGCAGGCGATTCGGCCTTGGGGCATGATTGAGGTATATATGCTCGGCATTATTGTAGCCTTGGCGAAGCTTGCGCATATTGCGGAGGTTGTTACCGGCTACGCCCTGTGGTCGTTTGGTGTATTGATATTCCTATTGGCTGCGGCGGCCGCTAGATTCGATGCTCGGGTTTTGTGGGTTCGTGCAAGTCTGTACCATGGCTAAATCAGCGACAAGCGCCGCGAGTCTTGGCCTTCTTATCTGCCACTCATGCGGCCAGTTATCAAAAGTTGCGCCGGGAGTTCATGAAGCGGCGTGTGCGCGCTGCGGTACACATTTGCATGCGCGTAAGCCGGACAGCATTGCCCGCACCTGGGCCTTTCTCATCGCCGCGATAATTTGCTACATTCCGGCAAACGTACTGCCAGTCATGGAGACAGGCTCGCTGTTTGGGTCGCAATCCGACACGATCATGAGCGGGGTCATTTACTTGTGGACCTCAGGTTCCTGGCCACTCGCGCTCCTGATATTTTTTGCCAGCATTACGGTGCCGGCACTCAAGATAGTAGCGCTCATATTTCTGTCATTGTCGGTGCAGTTCCGCTCTCGCTGGCGTCCCAGGGACCGCGCGCGCCTTTACCGTCTGGTGGAATTTGTAGGCCGCTGGTCAATGCTCGATATCTTCGTGATCGCTATTCTCGTCGCTCTGGTACAATTCTCGGCACTTGCAACCATCAGACCCGCCCCGGGAGTGTTAGCGTTTGGCGCGGTGGTGGTGCTAACGATGTTCGCTGCGCAGGCATTTGAACCGCGCTTGATCTGGGATAATTTGGATAAACAACATGGCTGAAACACCTCGCCCGCCCGATCTGCCCGAAATTCCCGAAGCGGTCGCAGTGCCCAAATCGCGCAGGTCGCTGCAACTGGTCTGGGTAATCCCGATCGTTGCCGCACTGGTCGGCGGCTGGCTCGCGGTCAAGACCATATTGGAGAAAGGGCCGACAGTCACCATCACTTTCAAGACCGCTGAAGGTCTGGAGGCCGGCAAGACCAAACTCAAATACAAAGAGGTTGAGATCGGCATGGTAAAAAGCGTCACGTTTTCCAAGGACCTTAAGTCAGTAATTGCGACTGCGGATCTCAACAAGGAAACGGAACCTTACCTCGTTGAAGACACCAAGTTCTGGGTGGTGCGGCCGCGTATTTCAGGGGGCACGGTATCGGGTCTCGGCACGCTTTTCGGCGGCAGCTACATCGGCGTGGACATCGGCAAATCGAAGACAAAAAGAAGGAACTTCGTCGGGCTCGAGGAACCGCCGGTAATCCCCACCGATCTACCGGGCCGGCAATTCATACTGCACGCAGAAACCCTCGGCTCGCTTGATGCGGGCGTTCCGGTCTTTTTCCGTCGGCTTCAAGTCGGTCAAGTCGTTTCCTATTCGCTCGACAAGGACGGCACCGGAGTAACGTTGAAGATATTTATCAATGCGCCTTACGACCAGTATGTGAACCCAAACACGCGCTTCTGGAATGCGAGCGGTGTTGATATCACTCTCGATGCATCGGGCATTAGGGTCAACACGGAAGGACTGGTTTCGATCGCAATTGGCGGAATAGCGTTCCAGACACTGGCCATCGATTCCGCTTTACCTCCCGCTGAAGCCAATACCGAGTTCGAGCTCTTTAGGGATCGGACTGAAGCGCTGAAGCACAAGGAAACCGTATACACTGATCTGGTAGCGGTCTTCAAGGAATCAGTGCGCGGTCTGGTGGTCGGGGCACCAGTGGACTTTTATGGCATCACAATTGGGGAAGTGACGGCTATCAAGACGCAATTTGACCCAGCGAAGGTGGAATTCAGCATCCCGGTCTTGATCCGCATCTATCCTGAACGCATCACCTCCCGTTACCTGAAGGGTCAAACCGGCGGAAGAATAGTCGCTCCGGAAGAGAGAACGAGATTTTGGCAAACATTGTCCGACCATGGCTTACGCGCGCAATTGAGAACCGGCAGCTTCGTGACGGGGCAGCTCTACATAGCGTTCGATTTCTTCCCCAACGCGCCCAAGGCGAAGATCAACTTTACTGAGGAACCCGTACAAATTCCGACTATACCGAGCGGGCTGCAAGAGCTGCAAAAGACCATTAGCGAGCTTGCGAACAAACTAAGCGCGATTGCATCGGATCTGCAGAAAGTGCCTTACGGGAAGATAAGCCAGGAAATCGCTGCGACGATGGAAAGTGCGAATCATGTGATGAAGCGGCTCGACGAAGAAATTACACCCCAGGCGCGTGACGCGCTTATTGATTTGCGCAAATCACTCGAATCGGCGAACCAGTTGATGTCCGAAAGAGCGCCGCTGCAACAGGATGCGCGTCAGGCCATGCGCGAATTCGCACGGGCAGCCGAGGCATTACGTGTGCTCGCTGATTATCTCGAGCGCCATCCCGAAGCGTTGATACGCGGCAAGCAGGAGGATAAAAAGTGATCCGAAATTACGCATTCGTTGCTGCAATGCTCGCAGCCGCTGCGCTCATCGGCTGCGGCAGCTCACCGAAGTCGAACTTTTATACGCTGACGTCCGGCAGTGCGCCGGAGCGCTCGGAAGCCAAGACCCAGTACAGTGTCGCGATTGGCCCGGTGACGGTGCCGGAAATTATTGGCCGTCCGCAGATCGTGACGCGCAGTGATTCAAATGAGGTGCAAATAGCGGAATTCGAGCGCTGGGCATCACCGGTCAATAGTGAGATCTCACGGGCGCTTGCGGATGACCTCATGCAGCAGCTGGACGGCGCGTATGTATATGTGTATCCGCAAAACCTGACTTTCTACGCCGACTATCAGGTGCTTTTGGAGGTGCAGCGCTTCGATGCCAAACTGGGGAATGCGGTGAGCGTCGAGGCCTTGTGGGCGGTGCGTCCCGCGCAAGGCGGAGCAGTGAAAAGCGGGCGTAGCATCGTGCGTGAAGCAACAAAAGGAACTAGCTACGGCGCACTGGTGGCCGCCTACAGCAGCGCGTTAACAGCGGTCAGCCGCGATATTGCCGAAGCAATCCGCTCAGCAAGGCAATAATCGACGTCAGAACTGTTATCTATTCGGATACACTGCGGCACATCCGTTCCCGCCCTCAGGACAAAAGACCAGGTAGGTTTCACGCTTTTCGCAGCCCGCGATGCCGATTGTAAACTCGGCACGCCGGACCCCGCCATAAACTGGCTGAGTGACTTCCTTTGAAAGAACAGTCCCCGTTGCCTGTGGACAGTTTAGATCGAATTGGCCCTGACTCACTGCGGTCAGAATCGCCATGCCTTGTTTGCTTTCGAGAAGCTCGCTTTGCGTGACACACCCCGCCAAAGCCAGCGCTGCAATGGGCGTCAAACGCATGAATAACTTCAGCTTGAGTTTTCCTCGTTACTTCGCTAATCAATAGCAATGTGAACGAACCCGAGCCCAGTTACATCGATGCGGTAAAGCAATTACTCGGGCAATCCGTTGAGCAGGTACATGGCCTGAATCTCCGGGCTAGGCTTTCCGAACGCACCGAACCAGTGGTCGTAGATGGGAATTACGTCGCCTGAGCGGTAAAGCGCAGCAAGGGCCCGATTCACTGCCAATTTGAAATCGGGGTCATTACGGCGCACGATAAAGCCATAGGGTTCATAGGAGAACACGAAGTTTGCCAGCACGAAGTGTTTCGGATCCTTCGAAGTGATCGCGAGACCGATGAGAATTCCGCGATCCGTCGCGTACGCATCCGCATCGCCTTTTTCAAGCGCGGCGATGCCATTTGAATGGTCCTTGACCTTGACCATCTTAACCGACACAAATTGCTTCTTCAGGAAATCAGCCAGTGATTTCTCGGTGGTAGATCCGGGGACGATTGCGATGCGCTTGCCCGCAAGGTCTTCCAGTCCTTTAATATTAGTTGACGTCGTGGTAAGCAGGCTTCCGCCATCCACGAACGTCATCAAGCTGAAGTCTACTTTCTCCTCGCGCGACAAGGTATTCGTGGTCGAGCCGCATTCGATATCGACCTTGCCATCCGCCACCATCTGAATCCGGTTCTCGATCGTTACGGGTACCCAATTGAGCTTGAGGTCGTCCATTCCAAGCTGCTTTTGAATGGCAGTCGCCACGCGCAGGCACAGATCAATGGAATAGCCTATTGGCCGCTTATCGGGTCCCGTGAAAGAAAACGGGGGCGACGATTCCCTGTAGCCGATGTTGAGAGTACCCGATGATTTGATTTTCTTAAGCGTTCCGGTGAGCTCATCGCCCAATGCCGGGCCGGTGAATACCAAAGCCGCCAGAAACGCGCCCAAAATTATTTTTGCATATTTCATGTTTATCTCCCTTGTCTGCAACAAAGATGCGAATCGAAAGGAACTCCGGGACTGGCGGTTGTCAGTGTACCCGGCTAGGTTCACAAATGCT
>DASPRE010000021.1:0-23053 GCA_035624615.1 Burkholderiales bacterium
CAGGTTAACGCGAAGTCTAATGCGTCATTCCCGCACTCGGGTTTAGGTTACGCGCTGGGGTGGTTTGAGCTCGAAGGGCCATTGGAAGTGGACGAAGTCCGCATTCGGGTCGGCAGCAGGTCGCGCGGCGAGTTCGTAGCCGCAGTCTATCCGGTGAAGATTATCGGTTCCACTGCGACTGCGGAACCGCGCACACGCGATCCTTGGGTTGAAGAGATGCGGCGAGAAGAGCAAATTTTGCAGCGGCAGGCTTACGAAAAAAGCATGAACCAGCCGATTTCGATGGGTAGCAGTATTTTTATGTCACTATTCATGCTGCTGATACTCGGCCTGCTGATTACCGGATTTGCCGCGCCCGTGTGGGCACTTTGGAAATGGCGCGGCGGCTGGCGTGTTGCCGCGGCGGTTCCTGCCGCGCTGATGGCATTTGTCGTGCTGAGGATTATTTTCGGCGTTTCACGCGACCCGACTTCGCATAATTTGTGGCCGTTCGAAATCCTGATCTGGGGCGTTGTCAGCCTTGTCATCATGGGAGGGCTGGTGATCGCCCGGCGCTTTATCGGCACCGGGGACGAGTAGGGCGATGGAGCGCCTGCTGGGCTCGCTTTTCCTCATCGGAATGGGGGTCCTCCTGCTTGTAGTTGCCTGGCGCGGTTACGTTTCGGGCGAACTGCGCGCAGGGGTTGCCTATTATCGGCCGTACCGGCCCAACCGCAATGACAACCCGATTGCGTTCCACTTTTATCTCATACTTTATTTTTGCAGCGGCTTGGCTCTGACGGTGTGGGGCATCCTTGCCTTATTTGGCGGCGCGCCGGCGTTAACGTGGCGGTAATTCTCTGCGGTGAAATGCCAGTGGCAGATGGGCTGAAACCTCGCTCTGGCTTCCGACATCAAGATAGCAAATAACGGCGGCGATGGCCTCAGGTGTGAATGAGGCGCCCGCCGGCAAACGCCCAGTTTTCCCAAGTTGTTTCTTTGAAAACCACCATCACATTTTCCGGATTGAGACCTAACTTCGACAGCGCGCCCATGAGCTCTTCAAGAAGTTTCTTTTTTACTTTGACGCTGCGCCCGACCGACCAGAGAATTTCTATCAGAACGAACTCGTTGGTTCGCCTGGATTTCAAATCGGGATACTGCGGGTCAAAACGAAAATCCTCGGCGTCGAGTTCAATGACACGCTGGAATTTGTCGGTTGCAGGCACCCCAGCAGAAATCAGCGACGCATGAACTGCATCTAGTACACTTGCTTTGAAGGCTTCAGATTTTGGTTTTCTAACGGTTAATGTCACCAATGGCATATGTGTTCCTCCTTATTAGGCTAGCATCTACTTTTCGTCTTGCTCTTCAATTGCTGGAACAGGACTGAACCTCAGCTTCAATTTAAGCCGCTCTCAGGGCATCCACGATGTTCATGCGCGCGGCGCGCGCCGCGGGGAGAAAACCACCGGCAAATCCCATTATCAAGGCGAAGAGCAGCGATTTGAAAATAATCGACACGTTGAGCTTGAAACTGAAAGCAAGCTCGGCAAAGGTCTGCCAGTTCATGGTAGAGATTGACAAGAACTGCATGAGCGAGGCAAATCCCAGTCCGATTACTCCGCCGATGATTCCGAGAAATAACGATTCCAGCAGAAAGGCGCGCAGGATATTCTGCCTTCTGAATCCCAGCGCGCGCAGCGTGCCGATTTCGGTGGTGCGGTTTGCGACCGAGGTGTACATGGTAATCATCGCGCCGATGGTCGCGCCGACCGCGAAAATTATAGAGAGCACGATGCCAAGGATGCTAATGAAGCGCGAGAGCATTTCCGACTGCTCGGCGTAAAACACCGACTCGCGCTTCGATTCAACGGTGAGCCTCGGGTCGCTTTCGATGGCCTGCTTGAAGCTCGCGAAACTTTCCGGGTCGTTGAGCTTGACGATGACCGAGGAAAAAACCGGTCGGCGGAACGCCTGCATTAACTGCTCCCCGTCGCCCCAGACTTCCGAATCAAAGCCGGTGTTGCCGGCATCCATCACACCCACCACCGTCCAATCACGCAGGCCGAAGCGTAGCTTGCCGCCGACTTGCGCGCCGTTGAAACGCTGGGCGATACTTTTGCCGACGATGATCTCAGACGAACCGGAACGGAACGTACGGCCTTGAGCGATCTTCACCTGCGGGCGCAGCTTGAGGCCGGTTTGGGAGACGCCGCGCACAATCACGTTTACCGGAGTACCGCCTTCGCGCTTGGGCATGGCGACCAGTACCACCATTTCTTTTGATGCAAGGCGCTCGCCGTTTTCTCCAAACGCGACTTCGGGTCGTGCTTCGATTACCGCAGCGGACGGGCGGTCAATTCCGCTTTGAATCTCGGTTTGCGAGGAGCGGCGGATGACTACTGCGTTGTCGTAGGAGCCGGTCTGCACCAGTGTGACTCTCAGTCCTTCCGCGAGCATCAATACGGTTGCGAACACAAACACCACCAGCGCCATTCCAGAGACGGTGAGCGCGGTGGTGAGCTTGCGCGTCCACAGATTTCGAAGGGAATAGGAATAGGGGATGTGCATTAATTAATCTTTGTAAGTTATATTCGCTGCAATTCGCCGGTGGCAGACCGGCGGCTGGTGACTTTCTTTTGTGTCGCCAAAAGAAAGTCACCAAAGAAAAGGGCGCCCCGGACTCGGACTCGCGAAGCGTGGAGCGGGAAGGGGCGCAAGCTGCCGCAAGCAACGCTGTTAAGCAAGGCGCCCATGCTGCCGCTCCCGCACCCCAAGCTTCGCTGACCGTGTCGCGGCAGCACCCCGGTTCGCTGCCCCTTCGGAGTTCCCTGTACTGCTCACCCAAGCGGGTGGCTGCGCAACTCGCGCTGCGCGCTCAGACAGTGCTCGCTCCGATTCCCCCAATTTGTCCTCGTCACTCGGCGGCTCACAGGGGCTCAAAAAAATCTTTAGCCGATATTTCTTAAGCCGTCGGCGATCTTCACGCGGCTGGCGCGCCAAGTAGGAAGTATCGCCGCGACCGCGCCGACCAGCAGCGCGGCTGCAAACTGAGTTGCCACCGTTCCCCACGAGACATAGAAAACCTTGAACAACGCGCCCATAGCGTCGCCGAAAGCATACGCGACTGGAAACGTGCAGGCGATTCCCACCGCGCCGCCGAGAGCCGCGATCGTGAGCGATTCGCCGAATATCAGCTTGGCCAGAAATGGTGGCGCGAACCCCAGCGCCTTGATTGTTGCGTATTCGGTCGCTCGCTCGCGCGCGGTCATCGCCATGGTGTTGGCCATAACCGCCATGATGATGGCGATAATAACGATCGAAACTATCTGTATGGCAATCAGAATCGCTTCGGTCATTTCCACGAAGCTCAATTGAAACGCTTTCTCGGTTTCAGTGAGCGTTTCAGCGAGCGAATTCCTGAAGGTGTCGTCGATTTCGCGGGAAACTTCGGCCGCATGCTCGGGATGGGCAAGCCCCACGATATACAAACCAACATAGTTGGCTCGGCGGGGAACGGTCTGCTTGAGGGTTTCGTTTAAATAATCCCAATGGAAAAAGAACTGCGAGGTATCGGTTGTCTTCTCCGCGCCGCGGTAGACGCCGCGTATAGTAAAGGTCCAGGTGCCGGGAAAAATAGTGCCGCGCAGCGGCACCACATCACCCACTTTCCAGCCGAACTGCTCCGCGAGCTTCTTTCCGATGATGGCGCCCTTGCGGTCCAGGAGAAAAGCTTTCTTCTGGTCCTCGGGCAGAATGAATTCCGGATAAAGGTCGAGATAAGTCGGGGCCTCGATCGCGAGCTGTGGGAAAAAGTTTTTCTCGCTGATATAGACACCTCCGAACCAGTTGGCGTGCGATACGCCGGATACGCCGGCAATCTTGCGGATTTTTTCCTCATAAGTAATCGGCAGCGAAAACACTAGAGAAATGGCGTTGCGGGTGATCAGGCGCGAAGCGGATGTGTTTTCGGCGCCGGCGTACCAGGCATTCACCACGGTGCGCAAAAGACCGAACGCCAAAATCGCCACCACGATTCCGAGCAGCGTGAGGCCGGTGCGCAGTTTGTGGCGCAGCGCGTTGCGAATGACGAGCTTGAGCACGTACATTATTAAATTAGCACCTTGGTCGCGTCGAGCGCGCCTTTGTCGAGATGGCGGATAATACGCGCGCTGTGCGCCGCGTGCGGATCGTGAGTAACGAGAATAATGGTTTTTCCAAGCTCCCGGTTCAGGCGCCTGAGCAAATTCAGAATATCGTCCGCCGAGGCGCGGTCCAAATCGCCGGTGGGTTCGTCCGCCACCAGAATGGTGGGATCGGTGATCACCGCGCGCGCAATCGCCACGCGCTGCTGCTGGCCGCCAGAAAGTTCGGAAGGGTAGTGCTGCACGCGGTCGCTCAATCCCATCATCGAGAGCGCGGTTTCGACGTGTTGCTTTCTTTGCTGGCCCGAGAGATGGGTGAGCAAAAGCGGCAGCTCGACATTTTCGAAAGCAGTGAGCACCGGGATCAAATTGTAGAACTGGAATACGAAACCGACGTGGGTGGCGCGCCAATCCGCAAGCTCGGATTCGGATAACGACGTGATATCCACGCCGCCCACGCGTATTTCGCCGCTGTCGGGCTTATCTATGCCTGCGATAAGATTGAGGAGCGTACTTTTGCCCGAACCGCTTGGCCCCATCAGCGCGAGGAATTCGCCTTCCGGGATGTCAAAGCTGATATCGTTGAGCACCGGCAGGACTTGCTCGCCGCGGCGGTAGGATTTGCTTAGGTGTTTGATCTCGACAACTGCTTGCACGGCTCGTTTGGCGCTGCTTGAGCGCGGCTTGACTATTGTTTGGATGCGAGCTTAACTTTGGAGCCGTCAGCGAGTTTTCCGCGCGGATTCAGAACCACCATGTCGCCGAATTGCAGGCCCTGTTTTACTTCCACCATGTTGCCGATGCGACCGCCGGTTTCAACCACAACCTCGTGCGCCGTGCCGTCGCGGATCACGAACGCCAAGCTCCTGCCTGCGCGGTTTGTAAGCGCTTCGGGGCTGACCACGGTGCGCGGTTTTTGCTGGTCGGCGGTGAGCTCCCGATCGAGAAACGCAACCTTGGAGCTCATCTCGGGAAGAATGCGCGGATCCGGATCGAAGAAGCGCACCTTGGCGGTCACCGTTGCTTTGGAACGGTCCACCGTTGGCACAATTCGGCTCACTTCGCCGCGAAAACGCGTGTCGGGCAGGGCATCGAGCTGAATTTCGCAAGGCTGTCCGACCTTGACTTTTTGAAGATTGGATTCCGAAACGTCAGCTTCGACTTCCAGTGTGGACATGTCGGCCATGGTCACCACCGCACCCTTGGTGTCCAGCGCCGATGAAAAAGGGGTCACGACATCGCCGACATTGGCGGTTTTGGACAAAATCACGCCGTCAAACGGCGCGCGTATCAATGTGTATTCAACCGCAACTGCGGCGGCACGGTACTGGGCTTCCGCCGAAGCGATCGCGGCTTTGAGCATGTTTAGTGCGGCGACCGCTTTGTCAAAACGTGCCTGCGCAGCATCGAGGCTCGCTTCCGAAACGAATTTTTGCGCTACCAAATCGCGTGTGCGCTTGAGTTGCCGCTCGGCGTCGCGATATTCTGCCTCTCCCTGCTCCAAGTTGGCTTTCGCCACCTTGATCCCTGCCGCGGCATTTTCCATGTTCGCCACCATGTCGCGGTTTTCCAGGCGCGCGATGATTTCGTCCTGTTTCACGCGGCTGCCTTCAGCGACACCCAGCCATTGCAACCTGCCAGTAGCTTTGGAGGCGACCGCCGCCTTGCGCTGCGCTACCACGTAACCAGTGGCATTGAGAAGTGCAAACTGCTGCGATGGGTATGCGCTGGTGACCTGGGTTTGCTCGACTTCAATTGGCGCGGTGCTGAAATAGAAAAATGCAGCGCCCGCAGCAAGCACGAGGACGAGAACCACGAGCAGTGCGCGCCGCATTTTGTTTTTTGCCCGCGCCGGCCCGAGCACCGCGCTGTCGCGACTGATTTTAAGCCTGGCCAGGTCTTCTTCAGGCACGGCGCTTTTCATATGCGGTATGAAATTCTGGCGGCTTGCGCGGGCTTGTCGCTTGGCTGATTGCTTGACTGGGGAGGGGTGATGTCGGCGATGTGAAAAGTAAATGCGCCAGTACGGCGGTCATCGAAATACGTGTTCAGGGTTTCCCTCACGGTGCGGAAAGCAAGCCTTTCCCACGGTATTTGGTGCTCATCGAATAACTGCACCTCCAAGCTTTCCACTCCGGGCTTGAAATTCAGATCAAGCAGCCGGCCACGAAACAGCAGATACACCTGGCTGACGTGCGGAACGTTATATAGGGCGTAAAGCATGCTGATTTCCACCCGCGCGTTGGCTTCTTCCAAGGTTTCGCGAATCGCTCCTTGCAGGGTGGTTTCGTGATTTTCCAGAAACCCCGCGGGCAGCGTCCACAAACCATGACGCGGCTCGATGGCGCGCCGGCACATAAGAATTTTGCCTTCCCATTCGGGAATGCAGCCCACCACGATCTTGGGATTCTGGTAATGAATGGTAGCGCAGACATCGCAAACATGGCGCGGCAAGGTATCGCCGGGTGGAATGAGCGATCGCACAGGCGACCCGCAGTTGCTGCAATATTTCATGTCGGTTCCTGGTTGTGCTAATTATACCGCAAGCTGCGGCGCTTCCTCTATGACAGCGAGGTTCTGCAGGAATTCGAAATGAAAAACCTTACCTGCGCTCGGGCCTGATGCGAATGAAAGTAAACACCACGGCGAAGGCGAACAGCACATAGGCCACAGTGAAGACCCACCCGGGAAAATCGTAATAGAGGAGCCTGCCTACCCAGCACTGAATAAAGCTGGTTTCGTGCCCTCTGCCGCGCAAGGCGTCTTCCCACGCTGTCAAGGGACAGACCATGCCCACTATTGACTCTCCCGCCACAAAGAGTATTGCGGCAAGGTGCGCGATGCGAAACCAGAAGTTGCGTACCCAGCGCCAACCGCACGCTGCGCCCAGCCAGATCAGCAACAGTCCGCCGACCACGAACAATACAAAACTGAAATGAACGACAAGAATAAAATCGGCGAGCCCGGTCACGCGGTATGTTTTTTAGCAATCATCGGCCGCCGCGGATCGCTGCACCACTCACTCCACGAGCCCGGGTAAAGTTTCGAACCATGAAGGCCCGCAATTTCCATGGCCAGCACATTTTGGCACGCGGTCACCCCTGAACCGCAGGTGTGCACCACATTTTGCGGAGGAGTATCGCCGAGCAGCCGCATAAACGCCTGTTTCAAGTCTGCAGGCGATTTGAAACAGCCCTTATCAAGGTTATTCTGGGAAAAATGATTGATAGCGCCGGGAATATGCCCGGCCACCGGGTCGAGCGGCTCAACGCTGCCTTGATAGCGCTCGGGACTGCGCGCGTCGATCAACAGCATGTCCTTCTCCCCGAGATGCATTTCGACGAAGCGCGCGTCGACTGAATTGTTCTGCGGCTCGGGATCGAACTTGAGCGGCTCGATACGCGGCAGTTCACTGCTGACCGAACGCTTTTCAGCAAGCCACTTGGGGAATCCGCCGTCCAGCAGCGCCACCTGAAAGTGTCCCTGCCAGCGCAGCATCCACCACAGCCGCGCGGCAAACGCGCCTCCCGCGCTGTCGTACGCCACCACTTGTTTCTCCCGGTTGATGCCGAGCTTGCCAAGCGTCGTGCGAAATTTGTCGGACGCGGGCAGTGGGTGCCTGCCATTCTTCCCAGTGGGCGCCGCGGAAAGGTCCGAATCCAGATTCACGAAACGCGCCGAGGGAATATGCGCGGCAATGTAAGCGCGGCGGCCCGCACCGGGATCGGCAAGGTCATGGCGACAGTCGCAAATCACCCAGCGCGGGTCGTTGAGGTGCTTGGCGAGCACGCTGGTTGAGACGAGGGTGGTATACCTCATGAGGCGGCCTTGAGCCAGTCCTGCGCCGACTGGTCGTCTTCGAAAACTTGAATATCCGAATGCACGAACAGGCGCGAAAGCCATGCCGTCCAGGTCAGCCACTGATTGCTGGTGATGATCGCAATTTTTCCGAAATCATGCTCGTGCCTGCGGCTGAAACGAATATCTTCCCAGGCTACGTCAACCGTGTAGCTCACCATGTCGCGCAGATCGAAAAGCAAGTTGACTTTTTTGCCCCTGCGCAATTTTTCCAGCACGTGCTGTTCAAACTCCCGGTAGTCGGCAAGAGTAAACTCACCCAAAACGTTGGCGGTGATCAAGTTGCCGGCGTGCTGAATTGATATCATTAAAGCCCCCTTTTTTATGTTAGGCAACAAGCCGCAGAACGGCAACGTGTATTCTACTCGTCAGGCATCCCGCGAGGCGGCGCGGCCTTGATGCTGAGGACGCCGCCGGCCGCGATCAGGCCGATGGCCAGCCAGCCGCTCACGGACAACACTTCCCCCCATAAGGCGATTCCGAACAGCGAGGCGAACACCACCGTGCTGTAAGCCAAGGCACCCGAAACCATGGCCTTGCCCCTGCCATAGGCGCGAGTCATTGCAAGCTGTGCCAGCGTCGCACTGCCGCCCAGCCCGAGCAAAATCAGCAAGCTTTTCTGATCAATGCTGTGAAAGCCGCTGAGCAGGGTCCACAATCCTGCACCGATGGTGCTTAGCAGGGAAAAATAAAACACGACACGCCATTCAGGTTCGCCCATATTTGCAAGCTGCTTGATGTTCAGATAAGCAATCCCTGCAAGAAATCCTGAAACTAAACCTATGCACCCCGCGAAGAATTGATCGTGGTTAAAGGTCGGTCGTAACAATAGCACTATGCCGATAAATCCCAGGATGACGGCCAGCACGAGTGGCCAGTGGGCGCGCTCCTTGAGCCAAAATGTCGTCAGCAGCGCAAGAAACAGCGGAGAGGTGTAGTTGAGCGTGACTGCTGTGGCCAGCGGCAGGGCGCTAATGGCGTAGAAATAAAGGAGGATGGCTATGAAGCCCGAGATGCTGCGCGACAGATGCATTTTCCAATGCCGGGTCGCGAGCGACAGCCGCAAGTGGCGGGTGACCGCAAAAATGGTCGCGAGTCCGATGACCGAGCGGTAAAACACCAGTTCGGCACTGGAAAAATGCGGCGAACCCAATTTGACGAACACGCCCATGCAGGCAAACAGCAGGCCTGCTGCCAGCATCCACAGGGATTGCATACCTAAGTGCGGTTAGGAGTAAGGAGCGAGGAGTAACGAGCGAGGCGCGCAGGGCGCATCACCCATCGGGCCGTCAGATTTGGCCTGCAAGCTGTCGACGCAAGAATTCGTGGAAGTGCTGCATGCCGTCTTCCATCGGCGATTGGTACGGTCCGGCATCGTTCTCTCCCGCGAGATATAGGGCCCTGCGGCCGGCAGTCATGCGCAGGCAAATTTCATCGTCTTCCACTGCGGTTTCATCGTAGGCTTTTTGTTCCGCCTCAATGAACTCGCGCTCAAACAGCGCAATGTCTTCGGGGTAATAGAACTCCACGATATTGGTACAAGCTTCAGGTCCGCGCGGATGCACGGTGCTGATCACCAGTACGTGGGGATACCATTCCACCATGATGTTCGGATAATAAGTCATCCAGATCGCGCCGTGCTGCGGTTCTTCCCCGTTTCGATAGCGCAGCACTGCTTCATGCCATTTCTGATATGTGGGCGTGCCGGGCTTGGAGAGCTTGCGGTTGACGCCAACCACCTGCACGTTATACCAATCGCCGAATTCCCATTTCAGGTTATTGGCATCCACGAAGTTTCCCAAGCCGGGGTGGAACGGCACCACGTGGTAGTCTTCGAGATAGACTTCTATGAAAGTCTTCCAATTGAAGGCATACTCCTGCACTTCGACACGATCAAGCAAGTAGCCGGAAAAATCGAGTTCCTTCATCACGCCAAGTTCGCCAAGATCCTGCGCTACGTTGCGGCGGCCTGAAAAAAGCATACCGTTCCAACGCGTAAGCGGAGTTTTCGGGAGATCGAGACAAGGGCTCGTGGGGAAATGCGGCGCGCCGAGCAATTTACCATCGAGCGCGTAAGTCCATCGGTGCAACGGGCAGACAAGGTTTTTGGCGTTGCCGCGGCCTTTGAGTATGATGGATTGGCGATGTCGGCAGATGTTGCCGATGAGCTCGATTCCATGCTCGTTGTGAATTAGCGATTTGGCCTCGTTCAGCCAACTGAGAACGTAGTAATCGCCAACGTTGGGAACCATCAGTTCGTGACCGGTGTAGCCCGGGCCGCGCTCGAACAGCACGGTTGTTTCGGCTTGCGCAATGCGTGGATCGAAATACCAGCTGACCGGAAGTTGCGACGAAACTGAAGTCGCCGCAGGCATCTGAGCCAAATTAGACATCTTCACTCCTTCCAATCGGGTGAAGCATAAAATCTAAGACCATGCCTCCCCAGCATGAGTTGCAAAAATCGTGCATATAAAATAGCTAAATTGGGTCGTTCAATTAAATTGCAAGCCGTTCGTAGTGATGCTTCGACAAAGCCGGGGTGAACGGTTTATCCTGCTTAAACAGACCCATTGCCATAAGTTGGCGCTATTCTAAGCAAACGGGGATAAAGTGCAAGGATTTTTCTAGGGTTCTTATCGTTGACCGATTACCGCGCAGTGCGTTATTTTTACCTTTCGTCCGGACTTTTATAATAATGCCCAAAGCCAAACCGCAGACTTTTGAATCCGCGCTTGCCGAGCTGGAGAAAATTGTTGCCAGCATGGAAGCCGGCCAGCTACCGCTGGAGCAATCGTTGGCCGCATACAAGCGGGGCGCGGAACTGCTCAAGTTTTGCCAGAGCGCACTTGCAGAAGTACAGCAGCAGGTGAAGATTCTCGAAGCCGACACTCTGAAAAATTTCTCCGGTGCCGACGATTCCAACGGATGATTTTCAGGAATGGGCGCGAATGCATCAGGCGCGCGCCGAATCCACGCTGGGGAGCGTGCTTCCGCCCGCCGACATCGCACCACAGCGTCTCCATCAGGCCATGCGCTATGCGGTGCTGGGAGGCGGAAAAAGAGTTCGGCCGCTCTTGGCATTCGCTGCGGGCGAAGCGGCGCGCGCCGAGGTGGAGAGGGTGGCAATTGCCGCGGCGGCGGTGGAACTCATTCACGTCTATTCGCTGGTGCACGACGATTTGCCGTGCATGGATAACGATGTGCTACGGCGCGGAAAACCCACCTGCCATGTCGAATACGACCAGGCTACTGCGCTGCTTGTCGGCGACAGCCTGCAAAGCTTGGCGTTTCAGCTGCTCGCCGAATACCGTTTGAGCGACGATCCCGCGCGTCAGCTGGAAATGCTGAAACTGCTTGCGACAGCAAGCGGATCGCGCGGAATGGCGGGGGGCCAGGCAGTTGATTTGGACAGCACCGGCAAATCGCTTACGCTGCCCGAACTCGAGTTCATGCACATTCATAAGACTGGAGCGCTGATCCGCGCGGCGGTTCTCTTGGGGGCGCACTGCGGCGACAATCTGGATAATAAACAAATGGGAAGGCTCGACCATTTCGCCAAATATATAGGCCTGGCCTTCCAGGTGGTGGATGATGTCCTCGATGCCGAGGCGAGCACTGCAACTCTTGGTAAGACCGCGGGCAAGGATGCCGACAAAAACAAACCGACTTATGTGAGCCTGCTCGGCGTGGTAGCTGCTCGCGAGCTCGCCGAGCAACTGAAAAGTGATGCCTTGCAGGCGTTGGAGGGTTTCGACGAGAGGAGCAACCGTCTGCGCCAGCTTGCAGATTTTATCGTATTGCGGCAGTTTTGAAGGGAGCTGTGAACCAGGATGAAATCGGCGGGTCCTAGGGTTGATATCCGAGTTATTTACTCAAGTATTCAGCCGGATTATAATTACGGCAAGAACCCTGAGGATTGAAAAATGAACCATCCCGCCCCTGTCCTATCTTCCATTCCGGATGTGCAAAGCTCGCCGGATGTGCGGCATCTCCCCATAGACAAGGTGGGCATCAAGTCCATACGTCACCCGGTCCGGGTTGCCGACAAAAGCGGCGGTGTCCAGCACACCATTGCCCAATTCAATATGTATGTGGACCTGCCCCACGACTTCAAGGGTACGCACATGTCGCGCTTCGTCGAGATTCTCAACAGCCACGAGAGGGAAATCTCGGTGGAATCTTTCGAGAGCATCCTGCGCGAAATGGTGCAGAAGCTCGAAGCCAAGGCCGGCCATATCGAAATGAGTTTCCCTTATTTCGTGAACAAGGCGGCTCCGGTTTCCTCGGTGGAGAGTCTGCTCGATTACGATGTGACCTTCATCGGTGAAATCTTTGATGGCCAGTATTTCTTTACCATGAAGGTAGTGGTGCCGGTCACCAGCCTGTGCCCCTGCTCAAAGGAAATTTCAGAGCGCGGAGCGCACAACCAACGCTCGCATGTGACGGTGACGGCGCGCACCCACGGGTTTGTGTGGATCGAGGAAATCGTACGCTACGTGGAGGAAAACGCCTCAAGCGAGCTGTACGGCCTGCTCAAGCGTCCCGACGAGAAATATGTCACGGAACGTGCCTATGATAATCCGAGGTTCGTTGAAGACATGGTGCGCGATATCGCCGCACATTTGAACAATGATCAACGCGTCGACGCGTATATCGTCGAATCCGAGAACTTTGAATCCATCCACAACCATTCAGCCTACGCTCTGATTCAGCGGGACAAGAAAAGGCATAGCGTGGCAGACGGTCTAATTAAGACTCTGGTTTCTCAATAGCGCTTAATCAGTGTCATCTGCGAGCCTTCGCGCTTCATTTCCACGCGGTTCAAAAAGCTCATCCCCATGAGTACCATGGGCAGGCTGTCACCCTCTTGCACAAACGCATCGACGTTGCTGAGCGAGATGTCGCCAATTTTCACGTTGTCCAGTCTCACCTTGTAGACCGGCACCAGGCCGTTCGCGGTCGAAACCAGGCCGCGTTCTCCTTTCAGGTAATTCAGGCCGATGCGCCTGGCTTCGCTGCTGTTAAGCGAAATCATCGTGGCGCCGGTATCGATTATAAATTTTACGGTGGCGCCATTGATGCTGCCTTCGGTGATGAAATGCCCGCTGGAATCGGCGGTCAGGGTCACGCTGGAATTTTCAGCGGGAGCGAAATTCGAAGATATGCTATTCCCCAGGCCCAATAACTGCCGCCTGCCGTCGATCTCAAATTCCGCGCTGTCTGAATCCGCGCTGATGAGCCTGACTCCCTCAGGTGAGGTTTGTCCAGCGCTCATAGTGCGCGGGTTGCCACCGTTTATCACCACCACTGCTTTACCTGGAAACAAGCCGATGACATTTATATCCGCAGCCAACCCGTTCCCTGCAAAGAGTAGGAAAAGCAGGCAAACTAAACTAAAATTTTTATGTTGAATCAACATGAGGCGCCACCATGAAGCCTGTTGCGATTTTCCGCCATGCGCGCACCGAGGGTCCGGGTTATTTTGCCACATTTCTCTCACATCATGGAATCCCGTCGGCGCTGGTCAAGGTTGACCAAGGGCAACCGCTTCCGCAGCAGGCGAAGGATTACAGCGGGCTGGTATTCATGGGCGGTCCCATGAGCGTAAACGACGACTTGCCATGGATTCCACAGACGCTCGAGCTCATACGACAGGCAGTCGAGCGGGAGATTCCGGTTCTCGGACATTGTCTTGGCGGGCAGTTGATGGCGAGAGCATTGGGCGGTGAAGTCCGCAAGAACCCGGTCAAGGAAATTGGCTGGGGGGAAGTCAAAGTAGAAGACAACCCTGCAGCCAAGTCGTGGCTCGGCGATACGCCGGGGTTGTTTTTATCGTTTCACTGGCATGGTGAAACCTTCACCCTGCCGCCCGGTGCTGTGCGCATCCTCTCCAGTCCGTGGTGCGAAAACCAGGCGTTCGCGCTGGACAGGCACTTGGGCATGCAGTGCCATGTGGAAATGACTCCTGAATTAATCACGAGCTGGTGCGAAACCGGCGCAAGGGAAATCGCGGCGCATCAGGGGCCCTCGGTGCAAAGCGCTCAGGAAATGCAGGCGGATCTGGATAACCGCGTGTCGCAACTGCACCGCATTGCAGACGTACTTTACAGCCGCTGGATCGAGGGGCTCGATAGCTGACCGTCCCGATCAGGTTCTCACCAGGATGGTGGCAAGCCACAGGAACAACCCCATGCTGGTCACATCGGTCGCAGTAGTAAGAAAAATGCTTGATGCGGTCGCCGGGTCGAATCCGAACTTTTTGAGGGTTATAGGAACCAATGCGCCAGAGAGCCCGGCAGCGATGCAGGCCCCCGTCATGGCGAGAAACACCACAAATCCCAGCATGACAGCGTGAGGATTTTGTTGGGATAACCCGGCAACATACATGCCTACCCCCGCGGTGACGCCAACGAACAATCCGTTCAGCAAGCCCAGCCACGCTTCTTTCAGTACAAGCACTTTTTCTTTGCCCGCCTTCAATTCGCCCAATATCATGCCGCGCAGGGTGACTGCCAGCGCCTGGCAGCCGGTATTGCCCGCCTGTCCGGCAAGCACCGGCAGGAACAGAGCGAGTATCACCAGCTTGTCAATGGTGCCCTGAAAAAAACCGACCACCACCGCATCGAGAAATGCGGTGAGCAAGTTGAACTGCAGCCAGGGATGGCGGAACTTGAGGCTTGTCGGCCATGGTGTTGCGAGCCGTTCCTCCTTTTCGACGCCCACCATTGTGCCGGGCTGTGCGCTGATTTCAAACGCGCCGGCTTGGAACATGATTTCGCCTCGCACCAGCCCAACCAATCGGCCCTGGTCGTCGCATACTGGATACACCGGGTAATGGCGGTTGACAGCGAGCTTCATCGCGTCATTGAGCGGCATTTCCGGCGTTAGAAAGAACACTTCAGCCAGCATGATTTCCTCGAGGCGTTGCGACTTGTCGGCGAACAACAGGTCGCGCATAGTGACGATGCCGAGCAGCCTGCCGGCATCGTCGGTCACATAACCATAGGTGATAAATGCGGTTTTGATGAGGTGTCGCAGCTCATCTATGGTTTGGGCGACAGTGAGCTTCGGATTAAACACCGCAAACGCAGGTTCCATCAGCCTGCCGATGCTGCCCTCGGGGTAGGACTGGTTGCGCACCCATTGTCTTGCGACTTCTGGCGGGGCCGCGCCGAGGATTTGGTCGAGCTCTTTCCTGGAGAATTCGCCAAGCAGTTGCTGTACTGTTCCCGGATTGAGTTCCACGAGCAGCTTCGCGATAAAATCAGCAGGCCGGTTTTGTAGTAGCCGCACCGCCTCGTGTGCCGGCCTTTGCGTAATTTCCGTGAGCAGGGCCTTGCGTTGTTCTTCCGTTAATTCCCCGGATGCTGCCACCGGTTGCTTTGGCATTTTTCGCTCCCTTAGATTGCGTCAATGCGGGCAATCGTAAGAGAAGCGCCGGTAGCTGTCTAGACTGTAGTTCACGAATTGCGTAGAAAATCTGGCATTTGATTTTCAATTTAGCGTTTGCAACGCAATCAGATGGTAGTTTCTTGATTTGGATCAAAACAAGACAATGTAGCGCCTGTAATCTTGGCTTGGAAAAATTTGAAAAAATATAATTGCAGGTTTTTTGCGGATTACAATTTTATCTGCAAGAATATAAATGCAATCGCGAAAGTTCCGAAGGGAGGTTCACAAATAAAGATTCGGTTTTTCTGTGTCGGTAATGTCCGCGTTTGCCGCTTCGCTGTGCGTCTAATCGAAGCAACGGGCCAACCGCTATTAACTTGACGCGGGCGCTGGTGTCCTTGCCCCATTTCCGTGTGTTGGAGTAGCCTATGCCGTATGTATCCGTAGCCCCTGTGTTATATGGGTTGTATGCATGAGAAACGTACTCATTTTGCTGGCAACGACCCTCGTGCTGGTTAGTTGTTCAGCTGTTGAAACTGAAGAATCGGAAGACAAGCCGGGAAAGATGTATTTGCTGGACTTTCCTATCGTGGGTCTGACGAACTATTCTTCGGCTGAGAAGAATGCTTCCTCTACCGAAACCACAAACGAATCCGTAAACGAACCCGCAAACGAAACCGCGAACGAAACAGCAAGCGAGACCGCAAATGAAACCGCAAACGAAACGGTAAGCAAACCGGTAGAAGAAACTGTAAAAGAAAACGTAAGCAAACCCGCAAACGAAACGGCAAACATAACCGTAAGCGAAACCGTAAGCAAACCCGTAGACGAACCGGTAAAAGAAGCCGTAAACAAACCCGCAAACGTAGCCGCCAACGAAACTGTAAAAGCAGCAGCAAAAAAAACGGTAAAAAAGGCTAAGCGAGTTCGTATAGTAGCGATCGAGCCTCCCCCACTTCGGCTCCAAGAGGGGTGGACCCTCCAGCACGTTCCTTCGGATAGTATTGGGGCCGCCAACGGTCTTGCCGAAGTAGGAGGCATTGTGATCCTCGCTGAAGCCCCCGCGGTTCGTCAGCCCGCAGCACAGGCACCCGGCTCGCCACACGGGAGCGCTAAAAATCTCTGGATCCCCAGTGCCGCGCTGGCCGATGAGGCGGCGAGCCAGTTGCAAGTCGCCGGCTGGACCGTCGAGCGTTCAGCAGGCTTGCGGTCCCCGCCAGGTATGATGATTGGTGAGTACGATCTAAGAGGAAAAGATGTGAAAGAGTTTTACTACGACAACTGGCTCTCGCCCATTCTGCTATGGTACAAGGCTGACCAGTCCAGTTTCGACTATGGCCGTGAGACGGTCCAAGCTGGCGAGCTTAGCATCGAAGTCGCGCTCCGCAGCTTCGAGGCCTGGCCAGAAACCCGGTTTGCTGACGCCCAACTTAGAATCAGCGTGTTTATCAAAGTAGTGGATCCTGGAACGAGCCGAACGCTAAACAGGGCTACTTGCGGAGGAATATTTGAGTCCAGTATTGGATCGGACGATCAAGCATTCGCCAACGACGGAAAGATATTAAAAGAGGTCTTCGCGCGCAGGGGCCAGCAACTCGTGCACGAGTGCCTAAGCGAACTGAAGCTGTTATCACATGGGTAGCTTCGTGCTAAAACAACCTCCCATCGAGCTTATATCATCAGGCTGAAAATGTCCCGCCGGACGCCACAGGATCGGTGTCAACGTTGCCCCAGTTAAGCCTCGACGGTAAAGCGTATGTCTGCGAAAAGCGTATTCGTGGTCTTTCTGAAATTGGGACTTACCTCGTTTGGCGGCCCGATTGCACACTTGGGCTATTTTCGACAAGAGTTTGTTGAACGCAGACGGTGGCTTGATGAGGCCTCTTATGCTGATCTGGTTGCTCTCTGTAACTTCCTTCCCGGGCCTGCCAGCAGCCAAGTTGGGATCGCGCTAGGTATTTCACAGGCGGGTCTGCTTGGGGGAATTGCGGCATGGCTTGGCTTCACGCTGCCTTCAGCGTTAGCGCTAATTGCTTTCGCGTACGGTTTCGAAACGTTCGGGCTTACCGCTGATGCCGGTTGGCTTCATGGGTTAAAAATTGTTGCTGTCGCCGTTATAGCTCAAGCAATCTGGGGAATGGGCAAAGCACTTTGCCCAGATCGGTTTAGAGCAACGCTTGCCATGGCGGCTACGCTCATTGTGTTCGCTTGGCCGACCGCAATCGGACAACTTGTTGCAATCGCTACTGGCGCATTGATTGGATGGTGGTATCTGACGCCGATTGCGCTTCAAGCTCCGCCAGCTTTGAAGCTCCCCATTCGGCACGGGGCCGCAGTTACAGCTTGGATTCTCTTCTGGGGGCTGTTGATGCTATTGCCAACGCTTGCCCTGAATACACAGAGCCAGGTGTTTGCCTTGATTGACAGCTTTTATAGAACCGGGGCGCTTGTGTTTGGCGGTGGACACGTTGTACTGCCTCTCCTGAGGAATGAGGTTGTGCCGCCGGGATGGGTAAGCGACAGTGTTTTCTTGGCCGGGTACGGCGCTGCTCAAGCGATTCCAGGGCCGCTTTTCACTTTTGCTGCTTATCTCGGTGCTGTCATGTCACCGAAACCTAACGGATTTTGGGGCGGCATGCTATGCCTTGTCGCAATATTCTTGCCGTCATTCTTGTTGCTTGTAGGAGCGCTCCCTTATTGGGACGCATTGAGACATAGAACGGCCATTCAATCAGCTTTACGCGGGGTGAATGCAGCGGTAGTTGGTATCTTGCTCGCGGCGCTCTATAACCCGGTCTGGGTCAGCTCGATCCATTCATCCAAGGATATGGCGCTAGCCCTAGTGGCATTTGGCTTACTCATGTTCTGGAAAATGTCGCCCTTGTACGTGGTTATTATAACAGCGGCAGGTGGCGCAGCTTTGGCTTTGCTGTGATGCTTTCTTGTGGAAGCAAACCGCGTCGTCTGTTCTAGTTCATCTGTCATTTGATATAAGCTCGCACCAGTGCCCCAAAGACCCGCATCTGGATGCTGTTGAAATAAAATAGGAGATGGTATGTACCTAAATATACTCCGATGTTGCGTAATATTTATACTGGTCGGTTGCAGTGTCGCCCTGGCTGATGACCAAGCTGACGTAAAAGCAACGCTGCAAAGCTACGAAAATGCTTGGAGCCAACATGATCCTCGTGCCATTGCATCGTTCTATTATGAGCCGGCTATGCGGATCAGTCCCACGGGACCCGTTGTTCGACAGACAAGGAAAGACCAGGAGATATTCTTTTCTGGCTTCCTACCCGGTTTAATTCGGCGAGGTTTCGACAAAAGCGAATGGGAAGAGCTAAACGTTCACTTGTTAGACTCTGCTACGGCAGTGGCTAGCGGGATTGTGATTCGTACGCGAAAAGATGGAAGCCCATTCGAGCGTGTTGCAGTCAGTTATGGTTTACGAAAGACGCCTCAGGGTTGGAAAATTTTCTTGTCTGATACGCATGCGCCCGAAACAGTCATGCGCTTTCGCTGAGCAAATATCAAGCTATCCGTGTCCGATTGTTCTGGCCGTTCGTCGCCAGTGTCCGCTTTTCGCCGTTTAGGGACTATGTCTCACGCACTGGCCGCAATCCCACCATTCCGCATGCCGCGAGCTCCTAACGCCACTTATTTCTGAAGTTCACGAATTGCGCAAGAACATCAGCACTTGTTTTTCAATTTCGCGGTCCTGCGCGCCTTGGGCGTATTAAGCTTGATGAGGGCGGGGGCGGATTCCTGATTTAGCGGCGCTCGTTGTGCTATTCGCCCCGCCACATCAAATAGCGTATTTGATCTAGATCAAATGCGTAAAAGAACTCTTTTTTGATTTAAGTCAAAGACGACAGCTTGCCGTAAGGTTAGCGTAAATTTGGGAATATTGTGAGTAGGAGCCCCAGATATCGGGGCGATAGTCTTTAGTTTACGAGCTAAAAGGGGGAAAAAATGAAGACGATCATTAAGCCGCTTGTGTTTGCTACGTCTGCTGCGCGAAGTATCTTTACTCTCGCTGTTCTGTCCGGAACATTATTAATCCTACTCACTGAAAGCGCCTGGGCGGTGCCATCGTACTCGCGCAGGTATGGCGTGGAATGTTCCCGCTGCCATACCATGTGGGGGTCGCTGAACGCTGCGGGAGTCACATTCAGGCTAAGCGGCTATCGCGCGTTCTTCGGGAAGGATTTGAAGCCGGAGAGCGAGGACCTCGAGATTGCGCACGGCTCGATCACGATCCCGACAACGCTCCCCTTGTCATTCATCACCGGCTTCGGTATGGATTACCGTTCGCAAAGGTCGAATGGGGATGGCGGAACTACGGCCGCGCTTAACGGGGAACCTTTGCCCGGTTTCCCCTTCAGTAACAACCTGACTTCGGTTGGGAGCAGTCTCGCCCTGGAGGACGCAAGTATCTTCATGACCTCGCCGATGGGCAGCCATTTTTCCGTTTTCTTCGAGTTCCCGATGTATGAAACTAAGTCGTGGGAGTTTACCAACACGGGTAAATTTCAAGCGAATAACACCAACGTGCCATTCGCGTCACGCAATATCCAGTTCGCCACCGAAACGCCGACTTTCGAAGTGGGCAAGTTTTGGTGGAACAACCTCTTTGGAGACGCGTTGCCTCGCGATAGTGTCAATCTGTTATTCGGTTTAACCCACCTTCCGCTCGCTTATCCGACCGGCAAGGTGCGGCTCTCGGTTAACCAGTATGCAATTTACGAACGGGACCCGTTAGAGTTGTTCAGCCCGAGGCTTGTAGATAATGTGGTCGGCGGCGATCCCAATGACTTCCTGTTCAGATTGAGCGAGCCGCAGGTTATCTTCGAAGTCAACGGCATGTTGACTTTCGGCAAACCGGTCACCGATACCGAAAAGAGGGAAACGTTCTGGGCCGAATATCATGTCGGCGTAACAAACGGCAGCAATTCGAAGGCTGACTGGAATAGCAGCAAAGACGTGTACGGGCGCTGGGTGATGCGCTGGTACAATCAATCGCTCGGTTTCTTTGGTTACTATAGCCCGAACACCTACCAGGACACTCTCACCACAGGGACTGGCTCGCTGATAACGGCCCCGAACAGCGGCATCATGTCAGGGTTAAGTAATACCAATATGTCGATCAGGTTTGGGCCTGACATGACCGTGAGTCTTGCGCCGTTCGGAATTCCCGTGTGGGTTGAGAATGTAATAATGTTCAATAAGCAAAGCAATCCCACCGAATTCAATGTGCCTTTCAATTGGTTCGGCGGTGCCAACCAGATCAACTGGCAGCCCAAGAAAACTTTCATTATGTACTCGCGTTACGACTGGCTCAGGGGCAGAAATTACAACGACACTTTGGCGAATGTAATTTCTCCAATTGGCACCGTGGAGCACGGTATAACAAATTCAACACCGAGCGAATGGGATGTCGTGTTTGGCGCGCAGTACCTTTATGAACAGAACATCAAGTTCACCCTAGAGGGCCGCCATCACTATTTCAAGGACACGTCCGAACCACTCACTGCGACTCTCAAGGACAACGGTTTCACGTTCCGCGTGAGTTTTGGGTTCTGAGTCGAGGTCTGCTAGTATGGTCGTCGGGGCAGGGATGGGAGCGATGCTCTCATCCCTTTTCTTGGTGCGAACCACGGGCGGCTTCAGCCGGTAATGGGGCCAAGTCTTGTGGTCTCTTACTGTTTGAAAACCGTAGCCCGTCAACTGTTTAGAATCTGAATAGGGAGCACTGGAAAAACGCTATTACCTGTTTGATCAACTTGGAGAACAACACCATGATGCAAAAAGCTACCAAATTTACCTTATTGGCATGTAGCGCTATGTTTGGATTTTCACTGGCGGGCGGAGCAAGCGCCGCGGATGTGGCGAAGTTGACGGAAACTTGCGCAAATTGCCATGGCAAGGACGGCGCCAGCACTGAATCGCAGGTTCCCATCATCGGCGGCATGTCCGCCGAATACATCAAAATAAGCCTGGTATCCTACAAAAAAAAGGATAGGCCATGCCCTGAAACAGAGATAAAGGCTGGCCCCAAGAAAGGAACAAAGACCGATATGTGCCAGGTAGCCAAAGAGCTGAGCGACGGGGACATTAAAGATGTGGCCGACTATTATGCCGGAAAGAAATTTGTCCGAGCCAAGCAGAAATTCGACCCGGCACTTGCGAAGAAGGGCAAGGAAATCCACGACGCGAGTTGCGACAAGTGTCACTCGAATGCTGGAAGCGTTGCCAACGACGATGCGGGTATCCTGGCGGGCCAGTGGATGCCCTACCTCGAGGAAACGTTCAAGCAGTACAGTGCCGGCAAACGCCCCATGGAGCAGAAAATGAAGCCGAAAATCGAGAAACTGGACAAGGCAGGCTTCGATGCGCTAGTTAATTACTACGGGAGTTTCCAATAGGCGAGGCGTCATCTATTATGAGAATCTGAACTTCCTGCCGAAAACGACCAAAAAGGGGGGATAGGCACATGTCGGAACCGAACGATGTCCCGCAACGCGAGCGTTTCTGGCAAGCGTTGTGGCGCCAGCATAACAAGTGGTACCTGCTGTGGATTCCAATAGGCGGCATACTGATGTTCGCGGCGGGCATCATCTTCTGGGGCGGTTTCAACACGGCCTTGGAAGCAACCAACACAGAATCTTTCTGCATCTCGTGCCACGAGATGCGGGACTTCGTCTATCAGGAGTACAGGGAAACCATTCATTACAAGAACCGGACGGGGGTTCGGGCGACCTGTCCCGACTGTCACGTGCCGCGGCCGTGGATTTACAAGGTGATCCGCAAGATCAAGGCCTCGAACGAGCTCTTCCACAAAATGCTCGGCACCATCAGCACAAGAGAAAAATTCGAAGCTCATCGCGAGGAGCTGGCCAAGCACGTCTGGGAGACCATGAAATCAACTGAATCGCGCGAATGCCGGAATTGCCACGCTTACATATATATGGATTTGACGAAACAGGACAAAAACGCGCAGAAGAAGCATACGCTGGAATATGTGCGCGAGAGCGGGAAGACTTGCATAGACTGCCATAAGGGTATAGCTCACCACCTACCCAAGGGCTACGAGTGAGACGCGGGGAACCTGGTTGAGCAAGCCGCTTTGCGCGGAAGGGATGAAGTGGCACTTTTTTGATCTGGATCAAATTGCAAGAGACTTAGGGGCGTAGTTTCGCTAAGAAGGGCAACTAGATTTTAGATTTCTGTGCCATAATTGACTTTGATAAGTTGAGGCTGTTAGTGGCGATTCTTAGGGGAGGAGCCGCTCAATGGAACAAAATAAAGCAATAGCCGCGCTACAGAGCATTATTCTGGCACTGTGCATGGTTGTGGCGAGTTATTCTTTCGCCGCGACAGAAGAATCCAACAAGGAACCTGGTTCTCTCCCTGCGGCAGAAAAACCCGACCAGGGACCGAGTCCTGCCGCTCCCGCGGAAGAACAACCTAGCCCTGCCGCTCCAGCGGAAGAATCCGGCAAGGAACCGGGTTCTGCCGGTGCGATGGAAGAAACCGAAAAGAAACCGCCCAGGGATCTGGTCCTCAAAGGCGACGCGAAGTGCACGCGTTGCCACAATGAAAATGAAGAATATCCAGTGCTGATGATCGGCAGGACCGAGCATGGCACCGTCGCCGATAAACGCACGCCAACCTGC